>NZ_JBEYEW010000096.1:0-7060 GCF_040634095.1 Streptomyces sp. NPDC007205 | reverse complement strand
TCCAGGACCTGCTGAGGTGCTGGACCGGCACCTGCACCACCTGCGGCCGACCCCTGCCGACCATCAGAACCAGAACCTAACGAAGCACTACTAGGGCATGTCCGGGCGATCATGAGCGAAGCCAGATGAACAAGGCTGCGACGGTGACAGTGCTAAGGAAGACGTAGCCGCGTTTGTCATAGTGAGTCGTGACAGCCCTGTGTGCCTTGAGTTTGTTGATGGCGCGTTCGACAGTGTTGCGCTTTTTGTAGCGTTCCTTGTCTAAGCGGGGTGGCCTGCCGCCGCGTGAACCCCTGCGCAGGCGAGCAGCCTTGTGGTCCTTCTTCTCCGGGATGACGTGGCGGATGCCGCGTCTGCGGAGGAAGGCACGGATGGTGCCGTTGCTGTACGCCTATCCGCGCTGAGACTGTCCGGGCGTCCGGCGTGGACGGCCGAGTCCGGCCCGGGGCACGCGGATCTTGCCCATGACGGGCGCGAACTGGGTACAGTCCGCCCGCTGCCCTGGGGTGACGTGAGGGACAGAGGGCGGCAGCGGCCGTCCGCACTGAGATGCAGCTTGGTGGTGAACCCGCCGCGGGAGCGGCCCAGGCCGTCGCCTGCCGCACCACCGCCGCCCGGCGGCCTGGCAACTTCAGCCGGGGCCGCTCGCTCTGGTTCCACCGCGGCGCCCCCTTTGGAGAGTCCGGTGTCGGCGGTGGGGTTCTGCGGGCACCGGCGGCGTTCTGGTGGACCCGTATCACCGTGGGGTCCACCGAGATTTGCCAGTCGATCCCGCCTTCGGCGTCGGCGGCAGCCTGGGCCTGCCGGAACAGCCGGTCCCAGTGCCATCGGCCGACCACAACCGATGGCGCTCATATGCGGTCTCCTCCGAGACGAACCGTGTCGGCAGATCCTGCCACGGCACCCCGGTCCGTACCCGGTGCAGTATCCCGTTGATGACCTGGCGGTGGTCCCGCCACCGGCCGCACCCGCCCGTTGCTCATCGGCAGCAGCGGCCCAGCCGCTCCCCCTGCTCGTCTGAAAGATCTCCCCGCTCCGCCATGCACCGGTCGACACTCCCGGGCGGCAGGCGGGCGTGAAAGACTCGTCTGGGTGAGCTTTCCGCTTTGGTGAAGGCCATTGGTGTTGGTGGTCAGGCTGCGAGTGCTGCCGCGTACTGGGCGGGAGTGTGGTAGCCGAGGCTGCTGGGCAGATGGTGCAAGTGGTACCAGCTGTCGGTGAAGTCGAAGATCGCGGTGCGAGCGACGGCCCGGCTGGGCCATGCGGCAGTGCCGGGCAGTTCGTGCTTGATGTGGCGAAGGAACGACTCGGCGAGCGCGTTGTCCCGAGCACTGCCCGGGTGCGGCCCCCGCGGCAGCTGGACTGCGAATGCGTCCGCGAGTGCGGCGAAATTGCCGGCTGGTGTACTGGCGGCCGTGATCTGGATGATGGATCACCGGACCGTTGGGGCGACGCCGTCAGCAGGCGGCCTTGAGAGCATCAGCGACCAGATCGGTTCGCAGGTGATCGGCAGTCGCCCAGCCGACCACGCGAGGCGTTGTCGATGACGGTGGCCGGGTAGAGCTGGCCCTCCTCGGTCGGGACGTAGATGATGTCGCCGCATCAGCGGGCATCGAGCCCGGTGGGGTAGGGCTGGAGGTTGCGGACGGCGAGAGCGGGTCGCAAGGCGGCCCGTGGATCGGAGATCGTGGTCAGGCTGACGCCCTCACCTGGTCGGCATGCCTGGCGTGTGCCTGGCATCTCTCGCGGGTGGGGACGAGATGCCCTCGGGAGGAAGCTGATATCACCCTTCCAGGGGTCTTTTTGAAATAGCGATCCAGGCGCAGGGCACAGGCTGACAGCTGCTCGATTTGCGAGTAGCCTGCAGCGGCCGGTAGAGGACGTGACGTCACCGCCATCCACCATCCCGGAGGGCAGTGGCCTCATGTGGAATGGCCGCAAGCCTGTACGAGGCGATCCGGCCGGGTGAGAGCTTGCGGGAGTGAAAGTGAATCTTCCTCGGGTAGCCGCAGGCAAGGCCGTAGACCCGGTCAGGGACACTCGACAGCAAATGCAGCCTGGTGCAGGATCCTTTCAGCGCCCTCGACGGGGCTGGACTTCTCTTCGCATGGAACCCCCAACTGCCGTCGAGGGCCTACGCTACATCGGAACCAAGCCGCGGCAGGCCGGGGACGTGGCGCAGTCGGCCTCGCTACGCCACGTCTCCGACGCAAGGAGACCGCCGGCTCCCCGAACACCGGCCGACAGCCCGCCGAACGGCGGTCTTTACCGCTATCAGATCCACGGCGGTGATTATGTGGCAGGTTTCCGGCCAGTCTCGCTCACCAGCCAGATGCACGGACCGGCTGCCGGTGAATGGCATCGCACCGACTGGTAGACCCCGAAGTAGCGCCCGCGAACACCCACAACACGGTCGGCACCCAGCAGCACCCGCAACCACGTGCCTTGACCGCAAGCACAGCACATAGGACTGCGTCCTACATGGTCAGTTTGAGGAGCCGTTTGCAGCAGCGGAGTGCGGATGCCAGTCCGAGAAAGACACCTCAGGCCCTCAGCTCGTCAAGCCGCCCTGGCGAGTGCGGCCGGAAAAGCTGTGTCCTCGTCGAACAGCCTGTGGTGCTGGAGGCAGTGGTAGAGCTGTCCGAGCATGCGATTGAAGAGATTCCGTTGGGCGGCAGCGTGCCAGTCACCGTGATCGTCGCGGCGCCTGCGGTAGTGGGCTTTGGCACCAGGTGAGGCGCTGATGGCGGAGAAGGCCCAGAGGAAGCCGACATGGTTGAGGCGGTCATTCTTCACCCATCGTCGGGTGACATTCGTTTTCTTGCCTGAGGCGCGCGTGATGGGTGAGGCGCCGGCGTAGACCTTCAGGCCGCGGGCGTCTGCGAAGCGTCGACGGTCGTCTCCGAGCTCGGCCAGCACCCGGGCGCCGAGCTGAACGCCGAGGGCGGGGAAGCTGAGGATGATGTCAGCGTCCGGGTGCTGAGGGAACGCCTCGGCCACCGCCTCTTCAAGGTTGGTGGCCGCCTTGGAAGCGGCCTCCAGCTGGGCCAGGAGGGCCAGCATCTGCTTGCCGAGCGCGTCTTCGACCAGCGGCGGCCGGTGCGCCCACTCGGCTCGGAGGATGCTGCGAAGCCGTGCAGCTTCCGGCCTCGATGCCGCGCTGGCGGCCTGCCCGCTTGAGCGCGGCTTGAAGCTGTGCACGGGTCAACCTTGCGCCCCGGGTCGGAGTGGGGGCGAGGCGGAGGAGTTCGTGAGCCTCGGACCGGCACAGACCCTTCTTCCATGGCTCCACGGCTGCGAGGGCAGCGGGGTAGTACTCACGCAGCAGTGAACGGAGCTGGTTGGCGATCTGCTGGCGATTCCAAACGGCGTCCTGCGGGGCACGGGTGAGCACGGCGATGGCTCGAGCCAGTTCACTGTCCTGGGGCAGAGGCCGGTGGGCGTGCATGTCTGTGCGCAGGATGTTCGCCAGCACGAGGGCATCGCCGGGATCGGACTTCTTGTGAGAGACGGAGTGCCGGTCACGGTAGCGAGCGGCGGCCATGGGATTGATCGCGAACACCTTCCGCTTGCCGGTCCGCAGCACCGCGACCAGCAGGCCACGGGAGGTTTCGATCGCGATGGGGATCGGGCTCTCCGCGCTGTCGCCGTACTCTGCGAGGAGGTCCAACAAGATCTTGTATCCGGGTGCATCGTCGGTGATGTGCCGTTTGGCGAGCAGCTGGCCGGTGTCGTCGACCAGGGCGACGTCATGGGTGTGCTTGCCCAGTCAATACCGCAGTAGATCAAGTCGGTCCCCTCCGCTGTGCTCTCTTCTTCTGTCGACGAGCTCATGCGGGCCACGCAGCGACCTAATCCCAGGACTCGACTCTCATGATCGGTCCGCCACCTCAGTAGTTGTTCGTGGCACCAGCTCACCCCGCGGGCCTCGGTCTCTTCGGGAGCTCGGTCGGCTCGGGCCTATGGAGAGGTCACTGCGGGATGGGCTCGCCCCACCAACGCCAACGAGTGAACGAGACGTAGGTGTTGACGCTCGACGGCGCTGGGCGGCGCCGATCTTTCTCTAGGCATCCAGGCCCGGCCAAGTACGGGTGTTCGCCCAGCACCGACGAGGACCAACATCCGCGCTGTGGTGGTGGCCGGCGAGGCGTCGGGACGTGTGCTCCGTCTGTCCGAAGGCCTTGTAGGCCAAGCCGCCCGCTTGCATCCACCCGGCACCCGCTCAACCACCACCACTCGAGCGATCCGCCGAGCCACCTGGCCTGTCGGACCGCTCTTAACTCCGGATTAGGCCAGGTAGTTGGCAGGTTTGCGCTCGTAGCGGTGGTTGAGGCGGCGGTGGCCGGCCCCGAGAGACATCGCAGCAAGTGAGGGATGTCGTAGGCCTTGCCGGCATGAACACGCACGGGCTTGGAATCTGCTGCATGGGATTCGTGTCCCCTGTGGAAATGGGACAGCATCGGCTTGAGGGCGAGGCTGTCGTGGGTGCTGGCCGCAGAGAGTCCGACGCGTAGGGGCAGTCCGTCCGCGTCCAGTAGAACGTGCATCTCGGAACCCGGCCTACTGGGCTCGGGCCTGCAAGTTCGCCCCCCGAGGCTGCTCTATCGAGTCAAGCTGCCGCATGAAGATCCTCGAGACTCGTTCCGCTGCTGTGGCTGGGACGTTCGAGGATCTTGAAGAGCTGGCGGCAGATAGCTCGCCTGAGGCACTGCTGGGCGTCGCGAGAGGTCTTGCCGTCAGCGACCCGCCGGGCGACGTACGCCTTCGTGGCTGGGGGACTTCGTTGCTCATGTCGCCGCCCGGCACTGCATCGCCAGAGCCTGCGGCTTCGTCACCGACCTCGGCCGTCTTTTGGAAGACGGGCACCCCACCTCGCCAAGGTGCTGTTGGATAGCGCAGGCCCGGACGGTCGATGGGCTCCTTCGCCCGCGGACTCGAGGACTGATCTTGCTTCGGTTTGGTGGACACCTTCCCGCTTGTGGACACTGAGGTCTTTCAGTGTGGCAACCGATCGGGTGACAGGGGCCGTGGCCACAACGCCCAAGGCTCCCGTGCCGCACTCGACCTGCCCCATGCGCTCATCGAGTGGGCCACGATGCTCATCGTCACCCGCGAGGGTGACCGACGGTGCAAGCTCCCGCCGCACCAGCGTGCCCCGGCCGCTCTGGTCTACCTGCGCAAGCACGAGCCCTTCGCGCAGATCGCCGCCGGGTTCGGCATCTCCATCGGCACCGCGCACGCCTGTACGACCGCGGTCACCGATCTCCTGGCCGCCCGCGCACCCGGCCTGCTGCGTGCCCCGCGCGAGGCGGACCCCAAGTTCATCCTGCTCGACGGCACCCTGGCCGGGGCCATGCGTCTGCCGCCCTCCCGACACTCAACGGATTTCGGCGCCGAGCGCTGGCAATACCCCCGCGGTACGTGATGGGCCTATGGCGAAGTCTTCCCCGACCCGTATGCGGGCTCCCGAACGGCCGGGAGTCATAGGTGGCAAATATGGTGACCTTGACGAACTCATCGCCGTGCAGGGACGCTTTCCCGGTCACCGGCCCTGTGTGGAGGCCCTTTGCGCCAGGCAGCCCCGTCTCGGCAAACCGCCATGCAGCAACACCGCGTCGGCCTACGATGGCACTGTCCGCGGTGTCCGACGGTTTGTTTTCAGTGGCTCATGGACCTTCTGCGGCGGTATGCCCGCACCCGACACTTCGGAGAGCAGTAGAGAGCGTCGGATCTGCATGCCGTGAGCGGCTTGCCGCAGCTCCCGCACGACCGGCCGATTTCACTATCGCTGACGCGGTGTGCGGAGACACGCACCAAACATGCATGTGAACATGTCACCCAACGTAATAAAGTCTCGGCGTTGCGTACGACGAGCCGACCGCACGCTGCGCAAGGTGTCGGGGATAGTTCGGCCCCGCGGCCTACGAGTTTGAACCATTCAAACCCATGCACCCGACGTGTGTCTTGCGGTTGCAGAATGCCGCATCGGTAACAGGACCCACAGATCAGTTCTCGCACCTTCCAGCGATGACCTCGCCTTGTGCGGATTCCGGTGACGAGGTAGGCGGGGCCGATGATCCGGTGGCGGCACAGAGGACAGGGCTTGGCAGATCGACTGGTTCGCATAGCTTTCACGCTATTGCTTCATATTCTTCCTGTAGTGAAGGATATGACTGGCGTGCCGCGGGCCGCCCCGCAGTGCCGCAGCGACGTTGCCGTCCTATTCGCCAGCGTCATGCGAGGTGGCACAACGTCGGCGAGTTAGCGAGCACGATTGCGCTACCGAGCAGGGGCGTCTCCGAACTGGCGTCCATTAGGGCAGCGTTGGTCGGAGCACTGGGAAGGGCTATGGTGGGACGCCCAGATCGGGCGTCGGAACGAACGGACCTGGGCGTTCGGTACATCCGCCCGGCACCCGCCACGGCACCTTCCCCCATGCTGAAGTAGCTCGTGGGGCTAAGGGCCTGCAGACCTTTAACTCATGGCTTTCCGTTCGGTGGTTGTTGGTCCGGCATGAGTGGGTTGGGTGGGCAACGGGCCGTGCTGGCAGCTAAGTTTGAGGCGATTTTGCCGCACCTCAATGAGCGGCAGCGCCGCCTGGTGATAGGGGCGGAGGCCCAGTCCCTCGGTCACAGCGCGGTCAGAGCAGCCGCCCGTGCCGCCGGTGTCCGTGAGGCCACTGTGGCCCCCGGAAGGCGGGAACCCCGATTCCGGCCAGGCCCCGTTGGGCCGCACCCGCCAGCCCGGCGGTGGCCGCAAACGCGTCGTCGACCGGAACCCAGCCGTTCGGTAGGCACTCCTCACACTGGTCGAGCCCGACGTCCGCGGAGATCCCATGTCGCCGCTGCGCTAGACCACCAAATCCACCCGCAGGCTCGCCGAGCAGCTGACCCGGCAGGGCCACAGGGTCTCCGCGGACACGGTGGGTGACGTCCTGGGCGAGGAGGGCTTCAGTGTGCAGGGCACTACTAGTACTGCAACGGTGCTTGCTGTGACTGGTGGCCAGGTCGGTCGTTGGTGTGGTTGTGGGTGGGGACCTTGCTGATGTCAGGTTGTGGGC
>NZ_JBEYEW010000095.1:0-7260 GCF_040634095.1 Streptomyces sp. NPDC007205 | reverse complement strand
GGCGACAGCACCAGGCCCGCATCAGTCACTACAAACGACGCGGACACAGTCCCTGACCTAGCCATCAGTCACGGCAAGCACCGTTGCAGTACTAGGTCTGGCCATGCTCGCGCCCGCCCTGCTGCTCGTCTGGCTCTACCGGGCCCTCGGCTGGGCGTCGTCCTGTGGCGGCCGCCGCGACCGGGGCTGCTACACCCCGGCCGAACTCGCCCGGCTCGATGACCAGGGGCTGGCGGGGGCGGCCGCTACTTGCCGCCCAGGACCCGGCACCGCAACCAGCCGCCGCCGGCAGACCAGCCCCGGCCCCGGACAACTACTCCACGTGGCCCTTTTCGTGCCTACGCCTCGTCGGTAAAACGCCTATCCCGCTCCCCCCGATGGTCCGCGGAGTCACGTTCCGTGCCCCGGGCAAAAGTGGAGCCGTCACGACGGGCGGGGTCCATACCCCTGTCAAAGGGGTCGCCAGAGCCGACACGGTGCGCGTCCCGGCTACGGGCGGAATCGACACCAGGGAATCCGCCCCGGCCCGGGCCAGGGAGAGAATCGACAGAACGACGGACACGCGAGCCCCCGTCAATGACGGAGCTGGTCTCCCCACGCCTGCTTACCCTGTCCCTGATCGCCTCCCGCCCCTCAGTCAACCTTACGTCCTCGCCGACGGGCTCAACCCGCTTGGACTGCATACCGGCCCCACGCGGAGCCTCCCCGCCCCTGACCTCATTCACCACCCGAGGCTTGCCGACCCTGCCAACCATGGCACCCTCGCGCTCGGCCCCAGCCTCAATGCGCCCACCGGTAGCATGATTGACCCCGATACCATCGGACACCATGGACGCCGCGCGGACGTGTCTTTTGCCCCCCGTTGCCTTCTCGAACGCCTTGTTGGATTCTGTAGCGTCGCCGCCCAGAGGGGCATCATGTAGCCGCGAGCTGTCATCGCTGTTCTCGCGTTCATATTGTGCACGCGGCTGCGCAGCACCATTACGGTCATAAACCATACCCCTTTCTTCATCAAGATATACGGGCTCATATTTGGCGTCCGGAATAGACCCTTCGTAATCGATGCGCGATACTGGAACGTACCGGCCGCCATCCCGGATATAGACATTGTGCCTATTCTTGCTGAGGTATACAAATTTACGGCTGGAGCCGTCAGTCGACTGCCCCCGCTGTCGGGTGGACTGTTCCTCGGGCTGGGCAGCCCGACCTTCACTCCCCCGCTGGCGACTCCCACTACTGTGCTGAGGCTGTTGTCCCTCCGCACGGGATCCCTCTTGGTTGGACTGCTTCGCGCCATCGCCCTCCTGCCCATTCTCGGTACCGGAGCGCGAACCGGCCTCTTCCTGCTGGAGTAATTCCTTCAAGTACTTCATGCGCTCGACAGTTTCGGGTTTTGTGAAGTTCGTCGGATCTAAGGTGCCCATTTCATCCAACCGGCGCGCTTCCTTCAGGGCATCATCCTTGCTGCTAAACCACTTATCCCAGCGCCCAACATCATCACCCTGCGCTGTCTGTCGAATCCCACCCCCGGCATGGGAGTCCTCTCGATTCGCCTGCTTCGCGCCATCGCCGCGCTGCCCATTCTCGGTACCGGAGCCTGGGCTATGGAAGCCTTGTCGGTCGTACCAGCCTTGCGGCGCTGGCGCCCATTCTGACGCATCTTTCGGCTTCGGGTACTGCTTTCTCACGAAATCGACCTCACCCTCATTTGGGCCGAGTAACGTTCTATCGTTGGCATCGCTGCCAACCCATTCTCCAGCCGGGATGCCGTCAATTTTCTCAGTGCCGTCCCCGATCATAAGCTCACTGCCTGCAGCCTCAGAAGGATGCTTCAACCCCAGAACGTGACCTAACTCGTGCGTAGTGGTGTGCACATTACCGACCCCTATCCTGGATTTCCTAAATTCTTCGTAAGAATGGAACAAGCTGCCAGTGTATGTATCCCATTGACGTTTAATTCCCGCCTCGGTGAAGTAATCCTCACTGAGGACCACGTCACCATCCGGCCCACCTCTAGCCTTGGCGTCGTGAAATTTGCCCATATGGACCTTTACCTGCGCAGGTTGTCCGGAACTCGACACACGGAAAAGATCGTACCCAAGCTGCTTATTCCACGTATCGAATGCTGTTATCAGCGCCTCTCTTGCTGCTTGCTCGATATTTTGATCAAATTGGTAATATAAATGACCATCCGCAGCGGGTCGGAGAGGATGGTAGTTGTTGAAAGGAGTCGCGGCCGCCGAACTGACGGTGGCATTTACGATTTGCAGCCCGCCCGTTACAGTCAGGGCAACCCCCAACGAAAGACTCATAGCAACGCTTCGGCTTGCCACTGCCATTGACGTCTCGCGTACCTTCTTGTGACGTCCAGACATGTCAACCTCCTTGGATTTTCAAAAAAGAGTCTGATGGTTTCTACAGGAATATTAAAGCAGCCGGGGATAATTGATGGCCGGAAGATCGGGCGCCTTTGCTCAGATCGATGAGATGTTTTGCTGTATGCCCTTTGAGACCCATGAATGGCTGGCCTGTTACGCTGATTCGAGACTTTCCGCTGTGGCGTAAGTCACCTGTGGTCGTCGCTTCATCTCGACGACGGAGCGATCTTGGATATCCTGGCATGGCACTGTCACGTTGGGTGAGATGCCGCCGAACGCAGACCGGAACCCCTGGGCGCGCCCGGGCGGATGTAGTTGGCGCGACAGCTCGGCCAGTGATCTGACTGGCCCGTCACAGCACAGCGTCAGGCAGCTCGAACAACCGCATCCGAACGAGCAATGAGACACGAGAAGAACTCGCCCTAGAAGCGTGAGAGTTGCGCCAACGGCTCTCGCCGGGCAACGTGTTGCAGCAAACGCATCCTCACGGCCTTCCTGTTGAACGTGTGTTCCGTGGTTGGAGCACTGTTCAGACGAAGGCTGCTTCCGCGTACGCCGGAGCGAACCGAGTGATCAAGTTCGACGCAGTTCCTCCCACCAGAACCCGGGAAGGTGCCGCTCCTGGCACAGGATCGCATCGTCGGAAATGGCCGGCGTACCCACCCGGGATCGACGGCTACGGCCCTGTGCGTGAGCGTCCGACGACACTCCCGCACAAGGCGCGTACACTTGTCCAGGACCCGGCACCGCAACCAGCCGCCGCCGGCAGACCAGCCCCGGCCCCGGACAACTACTCCACGTGGCCCTTTTCGTGCCTACGCCTCGTCGGTAAAACGCCTATCCCGCTCCCCCCGATGGTCCGCGGAGTCACGTTCCGTGCCCCGGGCAAAAGTGGAGCCGTCACGACGGGCGGGGTCCATACCCCTGTCAAAGGGGTCGCCAGAGCCGACACGGTGCGCGTCCCGGCTACGGGCGGAATCGACACCAGGGAATCCGCCCCGGCCCGGGCCAGGGAGAGAATCGACAGAACGACGGACACGCGAGCCCCCGTCAATGACGGAGCTGGTCTCCCCACGCCTGCTTACCCTGTCCCTGATCGCCTCCCGCCCCTCAGTCAACCTTACGTCCTCGCCGACGGGCTCAACCCGCTTGGACTGCATACCGGCCCCACGCGGAGCCTCCCCGCCCCTGACCTCATTCACCACCCGAGGCTTGCCGACCCTGCCAACCATGGCACCCTCGCGCTCGGCCCCAGCCTCCACCGCAGCTTTACGCGCATCCACAGCCTTACCCCCAGTCTCCTGCTCGTCGGTCACTGGGGCCGGTTGAGCCCTGAAGCCCGCCTCTCTCTTCTTAAGATCGGACCGATGGTTATGAGCTAGGCTCCATCCCGACGGTCCTGGTTCGTCCACATGATTTGTGTCTGTCCCGTCGTCCGCAAGAACGTGCCCGCTCTCTGAGCCCCTCGGCGACTCGGTTACCCTATCTAAAGAGATGTTACTATTACGAATTCTGAGCGCATCTTGAAGGGGCTGAATGGATTGGGGCCCCATACTCGACAAGCGTTCCACTTCCCGTCGTGAAAAAAGTCCCATCCCTTTGTCAACGTCGCTGCGGTTACCGAGCGCTAATAGCTGAGAGACTTCTTCGCTAACAGCGTTCCCGTGTTCGTCCGTATAATTGTAGTAGGCTGTCCCATGATTATTCGGCTGTGTTCTACGCTGTTGTCCAAAATAACCCAGAACCTGGGAGAGGTGACCCCAGTTATTTTCCATCTGCTGAACCCAAGGGGCCGCAGGAGCCGAGTCTGTCCAGTGTTGCTCAAGGAATCGTTGTATTGGACGGAAGCGGGCCGCTTCGGACACCATCTGTATCATCCGCGTGATCGCCTCTTGTGCCCTTTGATTATCTCCACGCCCGTCATGCCTCATTAAGGTTCTGATGGCGTCGTTCAGCTGTTCACCACCGAGCGAAACACCGTCGCGACGCGGCAAACTATCATAGTTGCCGGCAATTCGGGCAGGAGTCGAGCCGTCAAGATTTGAACCGTTCAATGCGTATAAAACGCCGTGCACGCCAGCCGACGCCCAGCGCCAGCCCAGCACGTAAAGATCACTGGAGCGCACCACAAGATCAATCCCCGCATCATCCTCCCCAGGAAGGAGTCGGATGGTCCGCACGCGCCCAACTTGCTCGGTCTGAGAAGCATCACCGCTGACTTCGCCGCCAGAAAATTCCCTCCGGACATCCTCAAGAAAACGAACGTAACCTTCTGGGTCCCATGATTGGACCTGGTATTCGACGGCGGGAGGTTCGTTAGGCACCGCCACAGGGTTCTGCGTAGTGGCCGTGACCGGCTTAGGGGTGGTTGTTTTCCGGCCGCCGGCCAGGGCTTGCCCTGCGCCAAATCCGCTCAATGTGGCCACCGTCAGCCCGACTACCGCCACTTTCATCCCCTGTCGGCCCAGCTTCCTCGTGAAAACACATGATGCAGGCGCCGTCCTCTTACTGTGACGCTTTGAATGAGCACCCATAACTCTCTGCAACTCCTTTCAGGAAACCCGCTCTGCGATGCTTCCCCTGTATCTCACCAGGGGCAGCGGCGACAACTCACCGTCTGCATGACGCCTCTGCTTCCCTCCTCGAGAAAACTTACTTTGCATATGTAGACACACACTCGGGTCGTCCCGTTTCGCCCGACCAACGAAATTTTTATGTGTCGTAAGTCACACCTGAGCGTAGATCCTTTATCGCAAGGGTGACGTGATCTTGTGCCAGCGATATGACTGTTGTCATGTCTGGCAGGCGTCAATTCTCTGGAAGCGCGAGGGATTTTCTTGCACGACTTGAGCCTTCTGATGCGAGCCTGGCCGCGCTTTCATGATGGTCTGTTCGAACTCCACCGGAGGCAGCCGACGCTGGCGCTATGTCTGCGGCGCGTGTTGTAGAAGTCCTGACCATGTAGTGATCTTCAGCTGGACTCGGGCGCGGCGAATATACTCCACCTTGATCGCCGAGTGGAACGATTCCGCGCTGCGTTGTCATGGGCCGAAAAACCACTGGTCTCATGGACTGCACCCCGCCCAGCCGGGCACGCAGGGTGTTGTACACCTTGCGTGTTTCGAATCTGAGGCGTCCCCCGGAGTGTAGACACAGAGGTTCATGCCGCGATTGTGAGTCTACGTTCTCTTCGATGTCGCTGTTCGGGCCCAGCTGGTGAGAGGTAGTTGAGCGTTGATAATCTCGCGCATCTCGTGATGCCCCTCGTACCCACCGACCGCATCCACACCCCCCAGCGCAGCCCGTCCCCGGCGGTCAGCCGCATGGCCTGGGAGCCACGCATACAGTCCTGCGTGGCCTGCCTGACAGCCGAAGGCAAGACGAAGACGGAGATCATCCGCTGTCTGAAACGACACATCGTCCGCGAGGTCTACCGCCACTCATCCCGCGAACCGCAGAACAGCCGACTTCCTGCCGAGACCTCACCACCGCGGCCTGATCTTCCTTGACAGCTATAGGAGCATCGGCAAGGTCGAACGCTTCAACCGCACGCTGCTCGACGAATGGGCCTACGCCCGCCCCTACCGCTCCGAGACCGAACGACGCGAGGCCTTCGGCGAATGGCTGCACACCTACAATCACCACCGCGGACACACCGCGCTGAAGGGCCAACCACCCGCCAGCCGCTTCCCCAACCTCACAGGGCAATACACCTAGGCAGCCTCGGCGTAGGTCAGGCAGCACGTCGATCCGCTTATGATTTTCGGCGTCGATCACCCCGGGGGCATAGCGGTGCCGCCGGCGCAGAGGGAAAACGTCGACGCCATCACCTGGGCCACCCGGCCGGTGGGCAACGGGATAGGCATCAGGGACCGCAGGGCCGGGTGCGCGAGTATCGCCAGTAACCGTGCTCCCGCCCGGCCTGCTAGCCTTGCCGTTTTGGTTGGGTTGATGAGACGTTGCTGATCGTCTGCTGTCGGGTTGGCGGGGTGGTTTCGTGGCTTTGGGCATGGCGGAGTCCCGGCGCAGGGGTCGGGTTCTCCAAGCTCTTTCGGGTCGTGGGCGGTCGGAGGGCCATTGATCAGCCGCGCGGGATGGGGCAGCCCGGCGAAGGCGGTGGAAGGCCGGGGCGAGTTCATTTCGCCAGGGCCAGGTCGCCGATATCCGCAAGCGGAGGCGTCGGCCTCCGCGGCTGAGACGTGCAGCAGCCCGTAGCGGAGTTTCTTGGGCTCGGCAGCCGCGAGTTCGCCGTCCAGCAGCAGGACGCGCATCCAGGCCAGCAGATCGATCGCCGCGAGGCTGAGTTCGAGCCAGACGGCATTGATGCCGAAGTCTCGGGAAGGGAAGCGGCCAAAGCCGGTGGTCTTGCCGCACCGGATGCGGTCCTCGACGGTGGCATGCCCGCGGTGACGGACCTCCAGGAACCGGTCGGAACCGCCACCGGAGTAGGGGGGCGTCGGTGAGGAACACCTGATGCCGCAGGCCCTCGTTCTGGTCGAACAGGGACAGCTGGGCTCCGGGGTGTGACTGCTCGCGGCGCACGATGATGCGGTGCCGACCGGATAGCCGGCAAGGTCGACCATGCTCGGCGGCCTCAGCGCCGTCACGCAGTGTCCCGTCCTGGTCCAGGGCGGGGTGCCAGAGGCGGTTGGGCATGGCCCGGATAGCGCGGCGGACCGGCTCGGTGATGGCGTATCCGACTGAGAAGAAGGTACGGATTCCTCGTTTCCGCATGTCACGGACGTGAGCGGGGAAGGCTTTCGCGGATTCGGCGCTGTCGGTGCGGACTAGTACTGCAACGGTGCTTGCCGTGACTGATGGCTAGGTCAGGGACTGTGTCCGCGTCGTTTGTAGTGACTGATGCGGGCCTGGTGCTGTCGCC
>NZ_JBEYEW010000094.1:0-7495 GCF_040634095.1 Streptomyces sp. NPDC007205 | reverse complement strand
GTGGCCACGAGGTACGACAAGCTCGCCGTCCGCTACGAAGCGACCGTGCTGGTCGCAGCCATCAACGAGTGGCTATGACCAGCACTTTCACAACAGGCCCTAGCGGCATCTGGCCCAGGTCGACGACACGATCCTCTCGCTGTACGCACGGGGCATGACCACTCGCAACATCACCGGGCACCTGAAGGAGGTCTACGACAGCGAGGTCTCTGCGGCCCTGGCGTGGAAGATCACCGATGCGGTCGCGGACGAGGTAACTGACTGGCAGAGCCGACCGGTCGGCGAGGCCTGACCATGGGCCATTCCGGTCACCCGGCGCTGCCTTCTTCATGAGCTTGGCCATGAACCGCGCTCCGCAGCCTTCGCGTCCCGGGGGAAATGGATCAAGGTGTCGAGAACGTGCCCGTCCTGGTCGACGGCACGCCACAGGTGATGCCGCACCCCATTGACCTTGATGAACACCTCGTCGAGGTGCCATTTGTCACCCGGCCTGCAGGGACGCAGGGCGACCGCGTACGCCGCGGCCGAACCGGTCACACCACTGCCGGACGCTCTCGTGAAAGACGACGATCCCGCGGGCCGGCAGCAGCTCCTCGACCTCACGGAACCGCAGCGGAAAGCGGTGATACAGCCACACCGCGCGCGAAATGATCTCCACCGGGAACCGGAACCCACGGTACGACGGCAACCCCGTCACCACCGCAGCCCCACCCGTGAAGATCAACAAACCCGACAACCATCCCGGATCCGCGACACCCTCAAGTTGACGACGCTGTGGTGAGGCCAAGCCGTACGGCGTCTGCCAGACACTCGAGCTCGCACACAGTATCTCTGGCTGGAAGGGCTTCCTTGAGCTTCCAGGCGATCGTCACCCAGACGGCGAGGAGAGTCCGCCGTGTAATCGTTCGACGGGTGGTGGGCGGGTTATGTGGGACTTTCATGAGGTCATGGCTGCCCTGGCCTGCCCCTTGTCCATGCCGGGACCGGGATGCCGGGCGTGTCGCCGGCGCGCCGTATTTCGGCAGGGACGCGGTCCGGGCTGCGCCGCCGTACGGACAGGACAGATGCCGGGTACTGTCGGGGAAGCCGGCCTGTCCGTCGGGCGGAAGGATGAGGCGTTACCGTCCTGCCAGTCGCCGCTGTCCTCTCATTGCTTCAGGTCTGGCGGGGCACCTTGAGCTGGTCCCAGGTCCGGCGATCGGGGTACCCGTGTGCGGCCTGGCGGGTGCGTCCCTGCTCGCGCTGCCAGCACGCGTACGAGGCCCGGTCGGCCTCGCCCCATCGTGGTCCGGGCCCGACCGTGTACCGGCCGCAGCCGACGGCGACGAGACGCTCACCCATCGCGGTGATGATGGGTGAGTTGGTGCCGGTGCGGAAGAACGCCGCGCCGGGAAAGGGCTCGTATCGACTGGCTGATGCCGTGCTCCTCGTGGTGGTGTCACTATCGGCGGCCGCGGTGGCAAGGCGGCCGGCGATGCGCTTGCGCATCGCCGGCATAGAGAACGACGGGTCGATTTTCCGGCTGGTCCACTCCTTGTGGCCGATCACCGATGTGGCATGCCAGTCGTGGGCCCGGCAGATCGCGGCAGCCGTCCGCTCGACAGCCGCCAGTTGTGCCCGCGGGTACAGGTCGCGGCCGTCGCCGAGGTTTTCGATTTCGAAGCCGTAGAAGAAGCTGTTGCCATCAACCTGGTCGCGTCCTGGACTGAGCGGAATCCTCCGGTCGGCCGTGACGTCGTTCAGGACGGGGAGCGAACCGCGCCCCGCGTGGTTGGTCCGGCCGTAGCCGACGAGGTGGACGGTACCGTCCTTGGCGATGAGACCGATGCATAGCGGGCCGGGTAACTGCATGTAGCCTTTAATTACTAACTCCAGTGAGTCACGGCCGGCCGTGTGGTGGAGCATGATGCCCCGGACATCGCAAAAGGGGCCCATGTGGTCGCGGTTGTGTGTGCGCCAGTGGCCGTGTTGCCGGACCATGACGCCCTCGCGCCTGAGGGCGTCCAGGAACTTCGCGGCAGACAGCGGTAAGGACACGTAGCCTCCTGGATGATCAGGGTTCGTCTTCAGCGTTGTCCGGCAACACGGCACGAAAACCATCAGCCAGGGTGAACCATGACGGTCATGGCCCGGCATGTTCGAGTGAGAACGCCGGAGTCGTCAACTTGAGGGCGTCGCGGATCCGGGATGGTTGTCGGGTTTGTTGATCTTCACGGGTGGGGCTGCGGTGGTGACGGGGTTGCCGTCGTACCGTGGGTTCCGGTTCCCGGTGGAGATCATTTCGCGCGCGGTGTGGCTGTATCACCGCTTTCCGCTGCGGTTCCGTGAGGTCGAGGAGTTGCTGCCGGCCCGCGGGATCGTCGTCTTTCACGAGAGCGTCCGGCAGTGGTGTGACCGGTTCGGCCGCGGCGTACGCGGTCGCCCTGCGTCCCTGCAGGCCGGGTGACAAATGGCTCTCCCTGCGAGTGGCAGTACCTGTGGCGCGCGGTGGATCAGGACGGCCATGTGCTCGACATCCTCGTGCAGTCCAAACGGGATGCCAGGGCCACCAGGCGGTTCATGGGCAAGTTGATGAAGAAACAGCGCCGGGTACCGCGGGTGCTGGTCACCTACGAGTGCCGCTCCTGCGGCGCCGCGCACCGTGAGCTGATCCGTCAACACCGCCGCTCCCACAAGGGCCTCGACAACGCGCCGAGAACAGCCACCAGCCAACGAGGCAGCGCGAACGCGCGATGAAAGGCTTCCGCTCACCCCGTCAGCCCAACCAGGCGAGGGAGTGCGAAAACCCGGACTGGAAGCCAGACGGAGCCCGGCGGACTTCCCACCCATACACCGGCCCGCGCGGATGGCATAGCGCCGCCGCCAGTCGGTGGTTTTCTCGTCCTTCCTCACCTGCGTCTGGATCTTCTGCTGGGGCTCGGTCAGCAGGAAGATGTGGCGCCCCTTGCCGTCGATATTGCCGATGTACTCCAGCCTGTCGCGCATTCCCGGCATGCCTTGCGAGGAAAGAAGACGGACAGGCGGGGGTGTCCGTCGCCCAGGGTTGGTTTCCAGGGCGGGCTGGTGATGCCGTGCGGGCAGGCCAGGGTGCGGGCCTCCCAGTCGATGTGGAAATCCTCTTTGGTGAAGCCCGGCCGCTGGGCGGCCTGCAGGTCGGCCCGGACCGGCCCGAGCACGGGGATGCCCCATGTGACGGCGGCTTGGTGGATGCTGTCCGGGGTGACGTAGCCGCCGTCGACGATGTGCTCAAGGTGGCTGAAAGCGCTGGCGGGTCAGCTGTTTGTGGATGTCGTCGAGGGCATCGGCGTCCTGCTGTGGCCCCGGCGGCGACTACCTGGACGATGACGTTCGGCTCGTCTCGTCACAGGTTTCTGTCTGGTGGTCCCGGTAGCCGATCCAGTCACGCTGGCCGACCGCGGGCGGGTCGCAAGGCGGCCCGTGGATCGGAGATCGTGGTGAGGCGCCGTCGTCTGCGGTGCCGGCCGACCAGTCCGGCGGTCCGGGTCAGCCGCGCGGCACGGCGGCGGCCACATCCGCTGCCTTCCCGCCGGAGCACGGCATGCGCCCGCGGTGCTCAGCAGGTTCCGCGCGAGCGCGTAGGAACCTGGGTGATTTGCTCGGTCAGCTCAGCGTCACGGACGGCGCGGGGGCCTGGGGCACCGGTGCGGCGGGCGCAGAAGGCGGCACGGGAGACCTGCAGCAGTTCACACGCCTGTTTGATGCTGTGACCGCCCTGCCTTTTCCGCCTCGATGAACGGGTGCACCGTCACCGGCCTTCGCGTCGAAAGCCGTGGCCCGCCTGAGGACCTCCACGTCCTCCCGCAGCCGGCGGTTCTCCCGCCGCAGCGCGGCCAGCCCCTCACCTTCACCGCTGGTCAGGCCATCGCGCTCTCCCGCGTCGGCCCCAGCCCGCTTGACCCCGTCGCGCACCGCGGCCTCCGCCGGACCGAAGTCCTCGGCGAACTGACCGACCGAGCGGTCACCACACCGGCACAGCTCCACGGCCTCGGCCCTGAACCCGGCATGAACGACCAGCGAGGGCGGGGCTCCTTCTTCCCCATGCTCTCCATAACGGACATCCACCCGGGGCCGAACCCCTGATCACGGACGTCCGTCAAAGCACATCAAGCCCGACCACCGCAATATGTCACTACCGACAACGCCAGTCCTCACAATCCATCACTCGGGCTCCGGTGCGAGGTGAGCCGGCCATAGACGATGAAGCGGCCGGTGCTGCCATAGCGGGGGGTGCAGGTGGTGAGCGTGATCAAGCGGTCTCTCGGGTTGGCGCCGTGGCCTTGGTCAGGGCGGAGGACCCAGTCGGCGTCGGGCGAGACACGCTGAGTGCTGGTGACGACATAGGTGTAGCGGCCGGTGGGGGCCGTTACGATGATTTTGTCACCCGGTTTGACACGGTCAGGCAGGTCGGCGAAGGGCTCGAACCCTGAGAGTGACGAGCGGTGTCCGGCAACAGCGTAGTTGCCAATTTCTCCGGGGCTGGCGGTGCTGGTGTAGTGGCCCAGCCCTTTTGCCAATTGCTTGTCGGTCGTGCCGTTGTAGACGGGATAGGCCCAGTGGGAGCCGAGGGCAGGGATGCGCATCACTGCGTTGGCGTTCGTGCTGCTTTTCGGAGAGGCGCCGGGGCCGCGGCTGCTACGGGTCAGGTCACGTTCGATTCGGGCAGTGCGTACCAGCTGAGGACGACTGGGCTGGGGGTCGGTGCCCCAAATCAGCCAGGCTGTATAGCTGCCTAACACCAGCCCTGCTGCAAGGACGAGTCCAGCCATTGCCGCGAGCAGAGCGCGAGCAGGGCGCGCCTGTTGGGTGATGCGCATCACGGATTGGACCCCGCTTTCTGGTTGTTACGCATGTACATCCGGGCAAGATACAAAGCGGCAGCGGCCGGTCCTGCGATGAGCAGTACTGGTAGGACGCTGTGACTGAACCACAAGCAGGCTCCGGTGAGAGCCAGAGCGAACAACGTGTGAACGCCCGGTCTGCTTCCCCCTCTATCGACCAGATGAACGACACAAACAAACAAAACCATGAACCGATAATATCTACATATAAACCTGGATGGCGCGTCATATGCGCCTCAGGTTCCTCTTGTGCCAGTGACATTCGAATTCAACCTCATAGACGAGCCGCACACGTGCCGCGGCCCCCGTAGGCGGCCTCAGGGCGCGGCCGGAACAATCCGGCCGCGGTCCGAGGTGCGCGAAACGTGGCGAGCCCGGTAACGCCGACAGATGAACCGCATCTACCGAAGGCTGGGGGCGTTTGCTTCAGAGGCCGCTGCGGATGGTCGGATAGACGCATACACCTGCGCCGCCCAGCTGAATCCGCCCGTTGTGGCCGCCGGCACCATCCGTCAGGCAGCCTGAACGCTTCAGCCTCATGTACACCGCCCCCCTGCTAGTTCTGCCTGTGCCGGCTCTGGAGCGCAGTCAGCCCCAGTAAGCCGCTCACCACCAGAATCGCCGCGAGGAGCGTGAACCAGCCCAGGCCGAACGTCACCGCAAGCTGTGACCCATTGTCGTACAACGCAACCTCCAGATTAT
This sequence comes from Streptomyces sp. NPDC007205, assembly GCF_040634095.1. Classification (NCBI taxonomy): domain Bacteria; kingdom Bacillati; phylum Actinomycetota; class Actinomycetes; order Kitasatosporales; family Streptomycetaceae; genus Streptomyces; species Streptomyces sp. NPDC007205. The sequence goes on along the minus strand of NZ_JBEYEW010000094.1, from coordinate 1,934 downwards.
AGGAAACTGACTCATAAAGTATCATTAAATAGGCATATTATGACGCTCGCTGTCCCGCACTCTCTCAAGGCCACCCATCTGAGAGTTGGCCTGCTCCGTTCAGCCCAAAAGGACGCTCGACGAGACGGCCACCCAGGTCCAGGAAGTATTGCGCCGGGCGCAGACCTGCCAACCGGCCATTCGAACAGGCGATGACCCGCCAGAGGCTGGTGCCCCTGGCGACCATGCATTCGACACATGGGCATCCCGCCGCCAGCACTCGTTTGACGACCTTTTGTGATCCAGGGTCTGTGCGTCCTGATCGACCCGAGGGCTGGGACGTCGAGGCGTCTGAACAAGCGCGCACCCACAAGTGCCATCAGCCCAGCGGCATGAGTACGGCTATGGGTCCCGTACCCCCTCGACCGAGGGTAGGGGGTACGGGACCCTGCGGAGGAAGGAGGGTTCAACACCTCGTCCCAGAAGGAAGAGTCTTTCCAAAGGAGACATGTGACGCCGTAGGTCACCCGATTGGCACCACCCTCCCGTCGTTGTTGCAGAGGTGACAACTACCGCTATGCGGCGCAGGCAGGCCCCCTGGCAGGTCCTTGCCCCAGTGTGTACGCACCCTTTCGCTTGCGTCGACTGGCTGAGATGCGGCACATCGCCGCACCCCGCCAGGCAAGTTGACCGTCAGGCTCGCGTTCGCGGCGGCACCTGAATCTCCACGGTGAACCGCGTGAGCGGAAGGGCTGGAGCACCTCACTCGTTTCGATCACCTGATCGTCATGCGTCGGGCGTATACAGCTCTCGTAGGCGTGTACTTCCCACTGCAAGCTCTGAGGGTGGGTAAGAGTGAGAGTCAAATGGGCTCTCGATGTATTCGCGACGCGCGTCCGCGTTTGGTGCGATGCTTCAGGAAGCACAATCCATTAGCTGAGTTTCAATTAAGAGAAAAGTGCCCTATGCGTATCTGCGCTATTGCTGTCGCTTCTGCTGCCGCAGTAATTTCCACCCTGCTGCCAGCGGCCTCTGCCGCAGCTGACGAGTCATCCACCGGCGATGTTAAAAGCAACCCTGTCACGGCTATGCTATTGACGAAGGCCCAGTCTGGCATCAATCCCACTCCGCCGCCGGACCGGTGGGTAGTGTTGGGTTGTCATCCTACGTGGAGCGTGGGGCATCCCGGGGCCCGGGAGGCGTGTCCGACGCTGGATTCCGTCGCAGGGGACTTCGGGGAACTCAACGTCAATCCACACGGCCTGTGCTGCAAGATTTACAAGCCTGTGACCGTGACTGCCCAGGGCTGGTGGCGAGGCAAGAAGGTCTCATACGAGAAGACCTTTACAAACTCCTGCGAACTGCAGAAAACCACCGGCGCTGTCTTCGCATTTTGAGCCGTCGCGGTTCCGTCAGCCTTCGGTTCCGGGCGCGAGCTGGTGAGGGTGAGCCGCTGGATGGCTCATGGGCCTGGCCGCCCGGATCTCGCGGACTCGACCCCCATGCAGGAGAAGCGATTCGATTGCTGCTGTTAGAAACGGCGAGACTGGGCTGCCGACGTTGATCGGCGATGCGCGGGCGATATCTGACGGCGTCCTGTGACAGTCGACCTCAGTGGCGCCGCGCCGCCGTGCTGATCGGCCGCCGGGCTTCGGTCAGCTGCCAGAGCGAGGAAAGGCCGCGCGGAGGGCCCTTTCGGCATCGCCTACCAGGCCCTCATCAGCCGGGATCTGGGCCACTGGGGTCTGGTGACGAGATCGCTGCCACGCGGCAGATCAACGGCCTCCAGGCCGCCGTGGAGGCTCGCCTCGCGAAGGGGCCGCTGGCTCTCGGCAAGGAGATCGCCGAGTTGGATGGCCCTGAGGCTTTTCAATTTGGCCACCGATCGGGTGACGAGGCCGGTCGAGTAACGGGCGAGGCCCTCGGACTGTTGAGCGAGATGTCTGAAGTCTCAA
>NZ_JBEYEW010000093.1:0-8541 GCF_040634095.1 Streptomyces sp. NPDC007205 | reverse complement strand
GCCGGCTTCCCGCTCCTACGCCAGCGGATCCTGCTCCAATGATCAACACGAAGCGTTACCACCGATTACGGGCCAGAGCCGTTTACTGGACAGACTCTCGATACACGCCCTAGCCTCGACATTTCATGACGGCTCGTCAGTGCAACTGGCGGGCCATTGCGGCGTGTTGGGCTGATGGCGGGCAGGGTGAGGGCCCGGCTGTCGCGTCGGGTGGGCGCCGGGTTCCACGGCTCCGGCAGGGTGGTAGCTACTCGCAGGGAAGGGAACGCGCCGGTGGTGACCAGCTGGGCGGCGGTGGAGAACAGCCGCAGCCGCAGGCGGCGGGGCTCCCACAGACGGGGCTTGCCGGTCAGGGCGAGCATCGGCATCCAGGCGAGCAGGTCCAGGGCGATCTGGATGATCTCCAGCCAGATCTGGTTCTGCGCCATGTCGTGGCGGGGGAGGTTGCGCAGGCCGGTGGCGCGGGCGGCGCGGATGCGGTCTTCGGCGCGGGCGCGCGCCCGGGTACAAGGACGGCCAGCGGCTGATCTTCGAGGTGTCGAGTCACGAAGGAGATCAGCACGATGATCGCACCTGGCAGTGTGCCGCTGCACGCTCTCGCGGAAGACAACCTCGCCGCGGCGAGTCCCGATCTGCTGCGCGCGGTGGCCAAGACGTTCGCCGACGCGCTCATGTCCGCGCAGGCCGATGCTCTCTGCAACGCCGAATACGGGTGGGGATGGCCAGTTCCACGGTGCAGCTCAGGTCAGGCAGTTACTTCCCGCACTGGTTGCTGGAGCGACGTCGGCTGGCCGAGCAGGCCCTGATCTCGGTGGTCGCCACCGCCTACCTGCTGGGCGTGAGCACGTGCCGGGTCGAGAAGCTCGCCGAGTCGCTCGGGCTGACCCAGCTGTCGAAGCCGCAGGTCAGCGCGATGGCCAAGCACCTGGACGAGCAGGTCACCGCATTCCGCAACCGTCCCCTGGACGCCGGCCCCTACGCCTTCGTCTGGGTGGACACGCTCACGCAGAAGGTCCGCGAGGGCGGCCGCATCATCACCGTGCATGCGCTGATCGCGGTCGGCGTCAACGCCGACGGGGCACCGCGAGATCCTCGGCCTGGACGTGGCCACCGCCGAGGACGGCGCCGGCTGGCTGGCTGGCCTTCCTGCGCTCACTGATCGCCCGCGGCTTGTCCGGGGTCCAGCTGGTCATCTCCGACGCGCATATGGGCCTGGTCAACGCGACCGGCGCCACCCTGCCCGGCGCGAGCTGGCAGCGATGCCGCACCCACTACGCCCGCGCGCTGCTGAGCCAGGTCCCCAAGTCGGCCCCGCCGTGGGTCGCCACGCTGCTGCGGACCATCTCGAACAACCCGACACCGACGCCGTCCAGGCTCAGATGCGGCACGTCCTGGACGCACTCGAAGCCAAGTTCCCCAAAGTCGCAGCCCACCTGGACGCCTCAGGGCGACGTGCTGGCGTTCACCGCGTTCCCGCGCGAGATCTGGCGGCGGATCTGGTCGAACAACCCGCAGGAACGGCTGAACAAGGAGATCCGCCGCCGCACCGACGTGGTCGGCATCTTCCCCGACCGCACCGCCCTGATCCGCCTGGTCGGCGCGGTACTGGCCGAGCAGAACGACGAGTGGACGAGGCCCGCCGCTACATGGGACTCAAGCTCCTCGTCAAGGCCCGCCTCCACCCGATTGGGTCAGAAACCGACGAGACCGCCTTGCCCACCGAACTCACCGCATAGCCTCAAAACGAGATCACCGAGTGGCCGTCGATACACCACTCCAGCGGACGTGACCGGGTGGGTCGGTCGGGGTGCAGGCAGCACGTCTGCGCTCTGGCTTACAGAGCCGTCGATCAGAAGATCTCGTCGCGCGTCCGGGCGCGGAACTGGTCCTCACGGTCGTGCAGGAGCTGAGAGTCGAGTACGCCAGTTCCCGCCAGCGACATCTCTAGCGCGTCGAGCCAGCGCAGATAATACTCCTCGACCCCGTCCTGGCCCTTCTCCGCGATTGCCTGCACCAAATGGCCGCGGAAGGTCTCCCACGTGAAGAGTTCGGCCTGAGACAGCGTGACGGCCATGCCGAACGCGCGGCTTTGCCAAGGAGCTTCGAAGACCAGCTCACCGTTGCTGCGCGGCATGGCAAGTGGGCCGTCAATACAGCCGCTGACGCTCCGGTCCACCACGGCACCCTGGGCGCCCACGGCACCGACGACTGAGTTCTGAGTCATCGCGTGGCCACCTTTGGCTCGATATCCGGAAGAATGGTCACGCCGACCATGGAGTCGCGCGTCACCAGCGCAGTGAGCTCTTCCTCGGACATGTGTTCCGAACCCTTGGGGCGCTGCGGGATCACGAAGTAGCGGACCTCGGCGTTGCTGTCGAGGACCCTGATCTCACTATCGTCTGGGACAACCGTGCCGAACTCCCTGAGAACGGCTCGGGGTTCCCGGACGACGCGCGCACGATAGGGTGTGTCCTTGTACCAGCGCGGGGGCAGACCCAGGACCGGCCAGGGGTAGCAGGAGCACAGGGTGCAGACGATTACGTGGTGGACTTCGTCCGTGTTCTCCACAGCCACCAAGTTCTCGCCCTCCATGCCGCCGATTCCGAGTTCGGCGACAGCCTTGGTGGCGTTCTCCAACAGGCGACTCCTGAACGCCGGATCCGTCCACGCCCTGGCGATGGCACGAGCCCCGTTCAGCGGTCCAATGTCATTGGTGTAGATGTCGATGATCTCGTCCACGACCTCGCCCTGCAGCACGCCCTTTTCGCGCAGCAACGACTCCAGAGCCCTCGCTCGAACCTCACCCTCGGAGAGCTCACGCGGCCGGTGGTTGTTTTCGCCCATGTCGGATGACCTTCTCCTCCGGATCCTTCGCTTACTGGGAGACAGCGTCCTGCCCTACGGCGGTGGCCTCGGGATCGAGATCCATGTACGACTCGAAAAGACTCAACACGACGCTGACATTCGTCTCCGTACCCGGGCCCCATAGGTCGGTGCCCGCAAAGCGGACCATGTACGTCGGTTCCGGGTCGTCTCCGCCGGTCGCCTCGGTGTCGGGCAAGGGGTAGGTGCCGCTGTAGGACACGACCACCCCGGGCTTGCCCCACACGTACCACGGCAGCCGTGTGTGACCGGAAACGGCAAGCACCCGCGCGCGGACGCGATCGTCGGCCTGGAATGACCGCGGTTGGTCCGGTCGGCGTACGCCGAGACCGGTGTACGCGAGGTTCTGGATACCTTCCCGCAGACTCTGCGCGACCTCCGGGTCCGTCGGGACCGGCAGGGCCGGCGGTGTCTCACCGTTGCGAATAGCCTGTCGCCGGGCGGTGAGTTCCTCAGGGGTGACGAAGCCGTCCCGAGCGCAAAGCTCCTCCACCGCCTCAAGCCAGTGCACGTAGTAAGGGGTCCACAGATACTCAGCCGGTGGCATCTGCTCGATGATGTGGCGGAACTCGGCCAGCGACCAACTGCCCTGGACGGCGCTCACCAGGGTCAAGGAGAAGACCAACCCCTCCCACGGCTCATGGAACACCAAGTCGTCCTTCGTCTCGATCGGGCCCATGTGGTATCCGCCAATATCGTGGATTCCGATCATCGAAGACTCCTTGCAGTCCTCTTGCCGTTCATTTCCGTGTTACGGGAAGGGGCCTCCTGAGCGCCTGTCAAGAGCCCTGTTGGTAAAGTTGCTTATTGCAAGCCATGTGGTTGGAAGGACTTCCTCGCACCTTCCAACCACATTTCAGCACTGGCTCAAGCCTGCGGCAAGCCCACCATCTCAACTGAGCCTGCAATCCCGGTTGATGGTGGTGAGTTGTGCGGCCACGTGGTCCGCGACGTCATCCGCCGCCAGAGGGCTGGGCGCCTCGGTGAAGAGCCCACTCAGAGAGGTCACCGCGTCGGCCGCGGTGCGCTGCCAGGACGACGTCCAGGAACTCAAGATCTCCTGCAGCTCCGGCCGTTGCTCGATGGCATAAAGGGCCAGGGCCGTACTCCAGTCACGGCTGCGACGGCTGTCCTGCCCGAACTCCTTGAGCAGGGAGGCCAGCAGTGGATCACCGTTCTGCTTGGCGAGGAGGGCGAGGCTACCATTGAGGAGCGTGTCGAGCGCAGGCTTAAGGGCGAGGTTCAAGGCCGCGAACGCTTCTCCCCAGTCACGGACGGCTAGGAGCTGTTCCAGCGCTCGCCGCAGTGGTTGCCACAGGGGGTCATTTTCCCATGTGTCGCGCGCCGTGGCGGTGGCAGCCAGGTGGTCACCGTGAGCCAGTGACAGGGACTTCACCCAGTAGGCGAGCCATTGAATGCGTCGCAGTTCATCGCCGGCCTGGAACGCGGCGCAGTTCACAATGTAGGCGGTTGGCGCCATTTGCGACACGTACATGATCGCCATCTGGAGCACGTGCAGAGGAAACCGCATGGGTACCGCAAGTTTCTGGAGGACCTGAACCCATTCCGGCTGAAGGTTCTCGATCGCTTCCGCAGATTCATGTTCATCGATGAGAGCATCCACGTAGATCTCTCGACCGTGTTGCTGCAGAACGTACTTCCTGTACGTCAGGCGGTGCGGGTCGCGAAAGGATTCCCAGTCCTCAACCTGAAATGGCGATCCTTCGCGGTACCTTCGGTACCACTGGTTCACAGGCGCGTCGGGAGAGATCTCAAACGGGGCGGGCTCGCGTCGGAAGCTGTGGAGGAATTGCGCGTTCACGACTTCGTACTCACTCGGTTTCCTCTTCACGTCGCCGAGTGTGCTCCACGCCTTCGCTTTTGAGGACTTACGACTTTGCACTGTCGGTCTCCCGATTCTCCAGATACCAGGTCAATTGATCCTCGGTGGCCCTCATCCGTCCGGCGAAGGCGGTGAGTACATTTTCAATCTGCGACAGCGGGTAGGCGAAGCCAAGCTCGTCTTCGAGGCTTGCTCGGGTGAGTCGGCACTCCCATGCCGCCTGAATGCGTATGTAACCTCCCCTGTCGATGACTTGGACGCCGCTGTCTTGGTTGTCTGCTTCGATGGCGGCGATGATTGCATCCGCGAGTTCAGAATCCGTGCCGCGTATGATCGGCCCGACCAACTTTGGGCCAGGACGCGGCCTTTCGTGGATCCCTTGGCCTTCGTCTTGCACGTTCACCGTCAACTGCTCACCTTGTCTGTGTTAGTCGGAACGGCGATGTCCAGCCACTTACCGTTCAGGCGGACAGGGTATTCACGGAGCTGGCAGTTCTCCGGATTGATCCCTCGACCATTGGTCAAATCGAACTCCCACAGGTGACTGGGACAGACGAGGGTATTACTGTCCATGTCCCAGTCACCGTCAGCCAGCAGGGATCCTTGATGTGGACATATTCCCTGGAAGGCCTTGGCGGGGCCGTCAATGAGACGCACGAGCAGAATATCCTGGCCTTCGATCTCGACGCCCAGAACTTCCCCTTCGAGTAGCTCGTCATCAGCCAAGGCCGTCACCCAGCGGGCGTTGTCAGTCACGCGTACGCCACCCGCAATATATCCATTGGGCCTATGCCCGTGCTTTGGACGGTTTCCTTTGGGTCCAGCCGGTTTTCGTCGTGCCAGACCTCTATGGGCCGGTCCTGCGGAGGGACCATCACTCCGACTGCCTGGTGGGCTATCATCTCGGCCACGACCGCCAACGAGTCAGCATCGTCGATCGGGATGAGTCGAACCATCAGGTCACCGTCGAATACTGCTCGGACGAAAATTACAGACACGATTCCTCCACTCTGCTCGCCGCCCTGCAAGGGAAGTGAAATCCAGCCACGCTCAGGCACGCCGTAGGGGAGTTGCCGGCATCGCCTGCTTGAGATCAGCCCACGCGTACCCGGTAGCGTCCTTTCCGCTCTCCTCAGGCGAGATGCCCATGTACGCCAGCACACCCTCCAGGGTCGCGGGCTGAATCTGACCGGCGGCAAACCGATCGGAAAGCGTGAGGTGGCCAGCATAACGGTCCGGGTCCTGTTCGAAAATCCATTTACAGGGTGCGGAGCAGAAACTGTACTTGCGGCCGTTGTAATCGACCGTCAGCGGATCCGGAGACGCTAGGTGACCTGCAAGGTGGCCTACCGGGGTGAGGATCGCCAGGTTGCAGAGGTTGCACAGAATGGGCAGCGTCTCCGAAACGGTACGTTCAAGCCTGCCTTCTCGGACGTTCTGTGTAATCACGTCCCACGGCTTGCCGAAGGTTTTGTTCCACCCGGGGTACTTCTCTTCAAGCCAGTCTCGTTCAGCCGCCGACATTCCAGCATCCGGATCCCACCACAAAGTGGGCCGCAGATACCACAGACCCAGATGATAGGCGTGGTGTATCCACTCCACTTCCGGCAGGAAGTGGTCATCCCAGTACCAAGGCTTCTCCAGTCCGACTTCACGGATCTGGTCAAGGAACTGCTTGATGATCCACTCGTTCATAAACTCCTTGAACGAGCGCGCACGATGCTCCAGCGGCGAGTAGTAGTCCGTCGAGACGCCGGTGAGCAGGGAAAACAGCCGCCACCCCCGCCAGAACGAGATCTCGACCAGACGCTGGGCCACGTCCTTACGGCCATTGGCCGTCAGCACCGCGATCGTTGCCCCGCCCTGCTGAGCGTGACGTGCCTCGTCGGTCTGGACCGAGGACACCAATGACGCGAAGTCGATGTCGCCTACGCTGAGGGCATCGGCAGCCAGACTCATGAAGTGCAGATTCGTGAAGCCGGTCTCCAACGAGAACGGCAGCTGCACTCCGATCGTGACAGCGTCGGAAGCCACGGCCATGTCTTCGATCTCAGAGCGGTTGGCGATTGCGCCCCAGTTGTTGGTGTGCTGCTCCTTGTTTGCCCAGTCGACCCGGGGCTCCTTACCCAGCAGCTGGTAGGAGAAGTAGAGATGGATCTGGGTGTGACGGATTTCGTCCAGGAAGCCGTACACTGCCTGGTTGCGCCATGCAGCCGCGCGCCCGAACCGAGCCATCCGCAGATCGCCGAATCCTGCCATGTATTCCGTGAATGGCGCAGCACTGAAGTGGATCAGTGCGGCTGACTTCCAGCCCGGATCGAGCTGTTCATACGTAGCCGAACGAGTGACTACGGAGTTCACCGCGTAGACAGACGCTTCCTTTACCGTCTGATTGTGCACGTACTCGCGATAGCTGATCTTGTACGGCTCGTCCCACGACCACCAGGACTCGGCTGACATGCCGAACTTGGCACACATGGTGTCAGGGAATGCCTCTGCTTCATCGACGTACGACAGCGTCCAGTTCATGTCACGGGCGAGGTCGTACCAGACTGATCGGGCAAGTCGAGGCATGTCTGTCCTCTCCTTCCATGGCTCGATGGCACAAGCACGAGCCATTTTGCGTCGTGGACTGCGGTGCACAGCGATCGAGCCCAGCTTCTGTGCAGAGCGCTGTACCCATTCAGTAGACCGATCACGACCCACCGCGCATAGAGGCTGCGGACGAGGGAACGGGCTCAAACTTGGTGACATTGTGAGCTTGTGAACGCAGGCCGGTCACGTAGGTGGCCTGCTTCGGCCCCAGGGCTCACACCCGGGGTGTCTGTTGAGTCGGCACGGAGCGCGGTGCCAGTGTTGCCACTGGTCCGTTTCTCCGTGCCGCTCGCCGAACCCGGCGTACCCTTCTCCGAGTACCGGGCTCTCCACGGACTCCGCCGTTCAGGCGTGGTTGGGGCGGGTCCAGGGGTTGGAGATCGTGTTGCCTCTGTAGCGATAGCGAGTGACCGTCACCGCCTGGAGGTCGAACAGTTCGATCCCGTCTACCGAGGGCCTTTGCCACCGTCCGTTGTGGTCGGTAAGGCATCGGCGGACGTCCCTCCACTTCCAGCGGTGCAGTGCCATCCACCAGCTGATCACCCGGTGCCACGTGAAGCTGGCCAGGGAACTCAGGGTGGCTTTGCAGACCGCGTGCTTGAAGTAGTTGGCCCAGCCGCACATGATCTGGTTGAACCTGATCAGCAGATCCCTGGGGTTCTGCTGCGACGTTCTGTTCGTCAGGGCGCGGATCTTGTCCTTCAGCTGCCGTATGGGCCGGTCAGTGGTGAAGGTGTAGACGTGCCACTTGTCCGTTCCCCGCTTGCGGCGCCACTGGATGCGGAACCCAAGGAAGTCGAACCCGTCCGCCATGTGCACCACCTGCGTCTTGGCCTCGGAGAGGCGAAGACCGAGCGGTTGCAACACCTCGGCGATGTCCTCGCGCAGCGCCTCGACGTCGTCGCGTTCGCCGTCGGTCAGCACGACGAAAGCGTCCGTGTAGCGGACGATTCGCCAGTTCGGACGTCTGGTTGCGCGGCGACGCCTGCGCAGGTGACTGGTGGCCATCTCCCCGTTCGGTTCCCATGGCCTGGTCAGGTGCTCGTCGAGCGCCGACAGGGCGATGTTCGCCAGGAGTGGGGAGAGGATGCCGCCCTGCGGGGTGCCGGTGAGGGTGTCCTCGCGGTGGCTCTGGCCCGTAATCGGTGGTAACCAAGGGTGACGGGCGCCGTTGGTGTGGTGTGCGAGATGTCAATGAGCTTGTGGCTGTGGTGTTTTCG
>NZ_JBEYEW010000092.1:0-8647 GCF_040634095.1 Streptomyces sp. NPDC007205 | reverse complement strand
GGCAGCAGGTAGAGCCCCGAGAGGAAGAAGGTCATGCTCGCGCCGTGCTCCTTGGCGAGGTCCAGGAAGCGCGGGAAGAGCCCGTTGCCGACCTCACCGGCGCCGTCCCAGGAGAAGATGACGAACTGCGGCGGGGTCTGGCCCGGCTGCAGCGGCTCCGGCTTGGCCGGCTGGTGCGGCTGCTTGCCCGTGAACGACGTGGAGCCGTCCCCGATCGGCCGCCGGTACTGGCGCGACTCATCATCCTCGCCGGAACGGCCATAGCCGGGATGGCCGTAGCCGGGATGGCCCGCAGGTTCTGTCCGGCCTGATGTCTTGGATGTACTGCAGCCCCCCAACTCACACCATGCCGCGGCTCCCGCGCCAAGGCCGAGCAGTCTTCTTCGAGTGATATCGCACATTTATTCTCGTCTGCTACATCGACGCACGGTCTCCTAACCAGAGGGCACGACGGATGCAGGTGTGACGCACAGAAGGCATAAGTGCACCATTTCGGGCTGCAGCATGTTCGCCCCCACGGATCGCGCCAGTCCGGGGAGCAGCGCCGCGGGGCACAGCACTGCCACTGGGCCAGCCTGAACATGCCACTCCATCAGGTCCATCAACTAACCGTTCGGCGAAGGATATTGACTGATCGTTAGCGGCATCTACGCAGGGCTCATGGGTGATTTGACGGCCGAGTGACACCTGTTACGTTTTCGTAATGCGCGATGGTCATATAACCTGCGGTTGTCTGCTCGGGGCCCACTCCCCTGGCGACGATGCCGCTGGACGGCAGGGTCGTGCGCTGGCCAACGCCCTGGCTTTTGGCGGATGCAATGCCTGCGTGTGCGTACTTCCCGGTCGAAGTAGCCGTGCGGAAAAGGGCTGACATCCGAGGAGCTGCACGAACCGCCAGGAACGTCCAATGCGGAATTGACTGTTCCCACTCAACCAGATGGAGGAAAAGTGACGGCACGTCACAAGAAGCCGAAAGAGCTGACCCCTATGCAGAAGCGAGCACTGAGGGCCGGTGCAATGGCCCCCGTTTCCGCCGGTTTCCTCTTAGCGGCCGCGACGGGAGCATTCGCCGACGGCTGCCCCGCATCGCGGACACAGCAGTCGGCACAGACAACCCAGCAGAACCAACAGGGCACGCAGATCAGCTCGAGCTCCACTAACCCCTCGGGCCAGCAGGAATGGCACGGCCGGCAGGGCGACTGGCAGGGCGACTGGCGGCTCGACGACAACGGACACTGGCAAGGACAGTGGACGCCCGTAAAGGGTGGGCAGACTCCTGGCACACCCACCACCGATGCGTCGAACCGACGGGAGTGGCACGGCCGGCAGGGTGACTGGCAGGGCGACTGGCGGCTCGACGACAACGGACACTGGCAAGGACAGTGGACGCCCGTAAAGAAGACGGACACCGCACCGCAGGGTAACCAGCAGCACGCGACGCCCACCAACACCACACCACAGGGTAACCAGCAGCATCACGCAGCGCCCACCAACGCCACCGTGGAACGCATACTCCAGCTCGTCAACAAGGAGCGGGCGGCAGCCGGCCTCCACCCGCTGACCCTCAACTCGCGGCTTAGTAAAGCCGCTCAGGCCCACTCAAACGAAATGGCTCGCACAAGCCTGTACTCCCACACCGGCCCCGACGGCTCGTCGCCCGGTGACCGCATCCAGAAGTCGGGCTACAGCTGGTCCATGTGGGCCGAGAACATACATCACAGGCAGGGTAGCCCCGAGACCATCATGGCCGACTGGATGCACAGTCCGGGTCACCGGGCGAACATCCTCAACCCCAGGCTCCGGGAAATAGGAATCGGAGTGGACTCCGGCGGTACCTACTGGACTCAGGACTTCGGCACCAGCAACTGAGGTTCCGCGAACTTCGCAAGTCCGCTGTAGCGCTGCACCGCGTGAGCGCGCCTTTCCGGCGCGCAGGACACGGCGCAGTCGCGACCCAGTCTGTACTTGCGGCGATATGAGACGGTCCCTCCCTGGAGGTTGTGGGGGAGGGACCGTTTCCGTGGTGCCGGCCCGACCCTCGACGATCCAGCGCCACCCTGACGAGCCGAAGTCAGTAGAGATCTCTAGGGGCCGTACCGACTCATCGATAAGCATCGGTCAGGCGGTCGCGGCCGAAGCGACCGCAGGTATGCATGGACGACCGTCCTGTGACGGCGGATGGCTACGGTTTGATCCCCACACCCGTCCACAGGCTGACCTGAGCATCCCTGGGCCGCTCTGCCTCGGTAGCATCTTCGCCCGGAGGGTCGGGGCGCCAGCGGTGGCCCACCGTGATGCCAGGGTCAAGCAGTTCCAGACCGTCGAAGAAGCGGGCGACGTCGTCGCGAGAGCGGAACTGCACTGGTGTTCCCGCGTTGGTGTAGATGTCGGTGACTTTCTGCCAGGTGGATGGATCGAAGTCAGGCGTGCAGTGGCTCAGCGCCAGGGCGCTGCCGGAGGGCAGGGCGTCGAGCAGACGGTTGACGATCCCGTACGGGTCCTGCTCGTCGGTGACGAAGTGCATCAGGGCGTTGAGGGACAGGGCCACCGGCTCGTTCACATTCAACACTTCTGAGAGCAACGGAGCGTTCAGCAGAGACTCCGGCTCGTTGACGTCAGCCTCGATGTATGTCGTGCGGCCCTGGGGCGTGCTGCGCATCAGGCGCTCGGCGTACTTCAGAACGAGGGGATCGTTGTCGGCGTAGACGACCTTGGCGTCAGGAACCACGGCCTGGGCCACCTGGTGCAGGTTCGGCTCGGTCGGGATGCCGGTGCCGATGTCCAGCCACTGACGGATGCCGTATTCCCGCGCGAGGACTCGAGTCGCCCGGTGCATGAAAGACCGGTTCTCTTGGGCACACATGAAGATACCGGGATAGGCCGCCGCGACGGCCTCGGCCGCCTGCTTGTCGACCTCGAAGTGATCCTTGCCGCCAAGGTAGTAGTCGTACATGCGTGCGGAATGGGGCCTGCTGGTGTCGATGTCCCGCGGGGCCGGAATGCTCATCATGTTCCCTTCAGTAGAGGTGTTGGCGTGCAGGGCGGGGTACGTCGGTCTCGGACGGCGCGATTCCTCCCGGGGCGAGCTGAAGTTCAGCCGGCCGTGAGGTGATCGGCAAGGCCTCTTTTGACTCCTTCGATGAACGCGCCGATCTCCTCTGGTGTGTAGATCAGCGCAGGTCCCGTTGGATCGGTCGACTGACGCAAGGCGATGCGGCCGTCGGCGAGTTGCTTCGCCTCCACGCACTGCCCACCATTGGGGCCGCTCCACGGGCACTCCCAGCCGTGCTCACCAAGGTCCGTTGCGGGCATGCCGTTGTAGACACTGCCGCGAGTGATGGTCATGAGTACTCCTTGCGCATGCGGTGCAACAGCGCCCTGCTGTCCACGGACGAGGTCAGCAGCGACATCCGGTTGTGTGCCTCCAGATGCGCGGCGACGTCCGAACGCTGGTCCAGGTACATGGAGGCGGTCAGGATCTCGCTGTAGACGACGTCGGGCAGCTCCGGCTCCCCGAACCGGAAATAGGTGAAGGGGGCACACGCGCCGACAGGGGCACCCGCGGAGAAGGGGACAATGTCGATACTGACGTGTTCCAGCTCCGAAACGTCGAGGAGCCGGTCGATCTGGGCCCGCATCACCTCCGCTCCACCGACGACGCGATGCAGGACGGCCTCCTCCATCACCACCCACAATGTGGGGGCGTCCTCTCTCTCCAGCAGTTGCTGTCGGCGCAGCCGCAGCTGGATGCGTCGCTCCAAGTCTTCCTCGGACTCATTCGGAAAGCCACCGCGCAGGACTGCACGCGCGTACGCGTACGTCTGGACGAGCCCCGGGACGTAGTGCGGCTCATAGGTGCGCAGAGTTCTGGCGCCGGTCTCCAGGCTGACGTAGGCGGAGAACCAGCTGGGCAGCACATCGCGGTAGTCCTGCCACCAGCCGGGCTCGTTGGCCCGCTCGGCCAGGGCGACGAACTCGTCGATCTCCTGCCGATCGGCTCCATAGGTCTCCAGCAGCCTCTCCACGTACAGGGGTTTGAGAGCGACCTCGGCCTTTTCCAGGCGACGGATGGTCAGCGGCTTCACCCTCAGGACTCTGGCAGCGTCCTCTAACGATGCGTCAGCGCTTTGCCGCCTCTCCCGCAGGCGCCGACCGAGGATCATCCGAAGAACTGTAGGCGCACTGTTTCCCGCCGCCGAGCGACCCTCGTTCACACGACCAACCTTTCTGACTGAGCGTCATCACAGCGAGTGTGACGGCGACTTGCCGATGACGCCAACCGGATATCGCCTTGCTGAAATTATCAGGGAAGCGGTTGCAGCATGAAGTCGGCTGCGAGCATAGTTACGTGCGTGAGCGATCCCAGCCGCACATTCACCCTCATCAATGATCCGCTATCCCGACAGAGTTGATGTGGCAAACGTTCGATAAACGCAGACGAATTCGAACGCACCTGTCGGGAATGCCATTGCCGCGACTACGCAGCCTCGCGGCCCGGCCTCGGATGGAAGGCAACCGCCGTGTCCCCCCATACGACTCACCAGCTCTTGGACACCATGAGACCGGACCGGGCTCACTGGCTCGACTTGACGGCAGGACGGGCCAGTGTGGGAGCGGCCCGCCGCAGCGTCGGTGAACAACTTGACGCGTGGCGCCTGCCCGCAGAGCTGTGCGCGGACGCCGCCCTGCTCATGTCCGAGCTGGCCACCAATGCCGTGCTGCACACTCTGAGCGCACGGATCCTCTGCGGTATGGGACTCATGGCCGACGGTTTCCTCCACATCGAGGTCCATGACGACGATCCTGTGGTGCGCCACCTGTCCCGGAGCAGGCCCGGACCGGACGACGAGACCGGTCGGGGGCTGGTCATCGTGCAGGAGATCGCGGACAGATGGGGAATCGAGCGGTCGGCGCGCACCAGGGGAAACGCGGTGTGGGCGAACCTACGGACCACACCCTGATGGCTTTCGGGGGTTGATCGCGCGGTCGTCCCCCTCACGGGAGGCGGGGGCGACCAGCGAAAGCCCAACGCGCCCACTCCGAGGACCTGCGCCCTGGCCGGGAGCACCTTCTGCCACCGCGTCACCCAGGTGGGCAGAAGGTGCTGGCCTGGTCGCCGTGGAGGTATGCCGGTCGATCAAGCTGCCGTGCGCCGACCGGTCAACTGGTTGCAGCAGGTCCCCGATCGTGTCCGCGCTACCTTGTGCCCCTGGCGGGGGAGCTCGGCCGCGAGGGTCTTGGCCGACTTCACCGTCCAGCGCAGCGGCGACATCGGATCGCCGCGCCCGTCAGATTCCGTGCCACCAGCGCCAGCAGCGCGGGCCGCAGACCCAGATCAAGGTCGGCGGCCTGCTTGCGGCCAGCCACCAGCCTGAGTACCCGGCTCAGGTTCGCCCCTCCCGGCCCGTGCATGGTGCCGATGCGC
Source organism: Streptomyces sp. NPDC007205 (assembly GCF_040634095.1). Lineage (NCBI taxonomy): Bacteria > Bacillati > Actinomycetota > Actinomycetes > Kitasatosporales > Streptomycetaceae > Streptomyces > Streptomyces sp. NPDC007205. The sequence goes on along the minus strand of NZ_JBEYEW010000092.1, from coordinate 3,222 downwards.
AGCTCGGCAACGGCGCCACCACCCACAGGCAACACGCAGTGGCGAGCCGGTCCGGCTACGCCTACCGAGCCGGCCGTACCAGCCGCACGCGGTTGCTGTCGGTCTCCGCCACGATGAGGCTTCCGCCGGGGGCCCGGGCGAGCGCCCTCGGCAGGCGCAGCTGCGCTCCGAGGACGGGCCGCCCTCCACCTCGTGGCCGGGCGGGCCGCCGGCCCGTGTACAGCACACCGCCGGCGGTACGGACGCAGATGCGTTCGTTCAGCGAGTCGTCGGTGCAGGCTCTCTGTTTTCCCGAAACTGCCGCAAAGTGACAGGTAGCTCTCTGTAGCGGATCGGGCGTACTTGTCGGCGTTTTCGATCTTCTGGGCTCACCGTGGGCCGAGCTCGGCGACGTTGGTCCGGTCGTGACGACCGCAAGGTCGGCCTCCCGGCGGCCCGTAGTACCGCGTCGAAGACCGCCTCACCGGCGAGGTCCCCGTCCACCAGCCGGGCGCGGAACGCCGTCAGTACGGAGAAGTCAAGCCTGGTGTCGGGGTGTCGGTGAGTTCCAAGAGCGCTCTGACATGCCGTCATGGGAGGTTCCGAGCGGGTCGACAGCGTGTCGGGCCGAAGGTTGCCGTGGGCGGTGCTCCCTCCGCGACCGTCGATATCCGGCTTCACCCCCGAGTGCTTGGGGACATCATGACAACCGAGGAGAACGTATCGCCCCTGGAAGGAGGCCCGACAGCGGGATGCAGGAGGTGCCGCTGGTATTCGGTGTCCACGAGACGCCAGTGTCCTCCTTCGGGCGCAGCGAGATCAGATGAGCATGCCCGGCGCACCCCACGGCGAGACTAGCTTGCAGCCGTAGTCCTTGCCCACCTCCTTGATCCAGGCCGCCTTCACCTCGCAGTACGCCTCGCCGATGGTGTCGATGGGATCAGGAAGCAGGGCTCCGACAAAGTGGCCGATCAGCGGAGAGTACTCGCTGACCTTGTTCACGACCTGGGCGTCCAGGTGGATCTCAAAGCCCCACCACTTCGTGTCGACGGACTGGTCGTGGCGTAGGCGGGCTCTGGACGTTGACCGCACGCTTCGAAGCCCGGCCTTAAGCCGTGCCCCTCGGTCACTCCCAGGTCCCGCGTATGACCACTGTCAAGGGGCACGGACGCCGAAGGCGGGTGTGCGGCGGTGAGACGAATGTGCCCAGGGCCACTCCACCAGGAGACCGAACATGCTCCTGACTTGTTGAATCGCTCACCGATAGCGTGCCGCCGTCGGCCGGCACCCGCGCGGCACTCCCATGCTTGTCTCAGCGAGTGCGAGGCCAGCCCGTGATCCTTATCGGTGTCGATCCTCACAAGTCGTCCCACACCGCCGTCACTGTCGACGCCGCAGGCCACCACGTGGCCCAGCGCGGGTTCGTCGTCAACGTCGGCACCTTCCGCCAGCTGATGCGCTGGTGCGAGCAGTGGCCCGAGCGCCGCTTTCGCCGTCGAAGGCGCCCGCGGCCTGGGCCGAACCGTTGTCCAGCAGCTGGCCGCCGCGGGCGAGAACGTGCCCTCCACCCTCTCTGCCCGGGCCCTGCTGCTGGCCACCGGTGGCGACCGCAAGACCGACGCCAACGACGTCCGCCACGTCGCCCAAGCCGCCCTGTTCAGTGAGGACTTGCGGCCTGTCGAGCCGGAGGACCAGACCACGATCCTGCGGCTCCTGACCGAACGGCACGACGACCTGGTCCACGAACGCACCCGCGTCCTGAACCGACTCCACGCCGTCCTGCGCGACCTCCTGCCCGGAGGTCCCCCCACCACGGGGCTGTCCGCCGACAAGGCCGCTGCCGCTATGAAGGGCATCCGCCCCCTGACCGCCACCGATGCCTACCGCCGGGACATAGCCCGCGACCTGCTCGCCGACCTGCGTCGCCTGGACCGGCAGGTCAAGGACAACGAAGTCGAGATGCGCGACGCCCTCGCCGCGACCCACACCACACTCACCACCTGCCGGGTCTGGGCACCGTCCTGGCTGCCAAGGTCATCGGTCACGTTGGCGACGTCAGCCGCTTCCCCACCGAGCACCACTTCGCCAGCTACACCGGCAGCGCGCCCATGGACGCCTCCAGCGGCAACAATGCCCGCCATCGGCTCAACACCGGCGGCAACCGCGTGCCTGCGCAAGACCGCAGACCGAAAGACGCCCGCGGAGGCCCGCCGAGCCCTGAAACGACGGCTGTCCAACGTGGTCTACCGGATCATGAAACGCGATCAACCGAACCACCTCGCTCAGGCCGCTTGACACACAGAGGCCCTACCGGTGAGGGGTGGCGTGGAGTGGATGTTGGTTAACACTTGTTCGTCCTGATCCTGGTCGGGCTTGTGGCAACGTGGCCGACCCCGACGCCCCGCCGCCATCCTTCGACGTGGTATGGCGACTACCGCAGCGCCAAAGGCAGGGAGTCGGGGTGGACCCTCGCGCTGACCGTCCACCCCGTTGATGCCCCGACCGCGCACCCCTGCGATACAGACGGGGCACCATCAGTAGAACGGCCAGTTGGCCCGCAACGGAAGCCATCTCAGCTGCCGCAGACGTGAGCGTGTTGAATCCTGGACCGACCCGGGACATTCTGGCAGCCTCTGCCCGGCTCCCACCTGCGCGAACGTCTCGTTCTTCCGGAGATGCGCGAGGACTAGCAGAGCCTGCTTGAAGCAACCGAGCCTGCACCACGCAGAGTTCAGTTCACGCCTTCGAGCGTAGATGAGCCATGAGACGTACTCAACCAGCTCGTCCGGGATGTCGAGCATGGAAGGATACGGAACCAACGAAGCCCGTCGGCCGATGGCCGTGTTGAGTGAGATCACCACAACCAACGACGAGGGGCTTCACCACGTCACCACCCCGCTTACCAGGCCATACAACCCTCCAGAGGCAAGACGAAAGAGGTTCAGTAGGTGCCGCGCTGGACCGGCTACAAGCCACGCCATACCGCGCAACGCACCATCGCATCGTGCCACCGAATGCGGTCAAGCTATCCCCGACGGCCGCACGGATCACCGAGCCGGCGGCATATTTCCCGTTCGAAGACTCCAGGTCGGACAGGCCCCAGTGCCTACTGACCTTGAATGCGTGGTGTCGTCATGGTGGCTAGCGCCGGAGGCCGGTGCCGGTGAGGCAGCCGTCGAGGGTGTCGGGGCGGTACTGGAGCCGGCGGAGACCCCGCCGGACGGCGGTGATCAGGTCGTCCGG
>NZ_JBEYEW010000091.1:0-8883 GCF_040634095.1 Streptomyces sp. NPDC007205 | reverse complement strand
GGCGGATCCTCCGCAAGGCCAGACTCAGCCCGAACGCACTCACGTCAACCACAAAGGCCATCCTCACCCTGCAGGCTCACCGTTGAAAAGGCTCCCGGCCACTGGAGCCACTGGCACGCCGTCGCGCGGAGCTTCAACGCCGATGCGCACGCAAACGTCAAGGTCACGCACACGGGCGAGCTGCAGTTCCGTTCCGTGCTGTACTCGACCGATAAGCACCGCCAGCACGCGAAGACGGACCGCACCTCCATGCCAGCGACCGTCCACGTCGTCCGCTAGTGCTGTGACCGGGATGGTCCACCGGGTTGAGATCTGTGCCGGCGCTGGCCATTCCCCTTCCGCGGGTGGCGTGATCGCGTAAGTTGTGGCTTCTCGAAGGTGTGCGCGAAGGAGCGGAAGTGGGCGGGAACCCTCGGATAGCGGCGCTCGAGCAGGTCGTGCCGACGACGTACGGCGTGGATGAGCGGATCGACTGGAGTGCGGTCGAGGAGATCTGGGGGATCCGGTTCCCGACCGACTATGTCGCCTTCATGGAGGTGTACGGGGCAGGGCAGCTCAGTGGGGAAGTCGGAATAGTGCTGCCGGTTCCTCGGCCCGATGCTTATTCGGACGGCTCCGGCCTACGGCAGGAGACGGCGAATGCACGCGGTACCTGGGAGATGCTCGGCGGCAGAGCGGCCCTCGATGTGGATCCGGACTCCATCCTGGCTTGGGGCGTCACCAGTGGCGCAGACATCTATTGCTGGCTGACCACGGGCGACGATCCCGACCTGTGGCCCGTGCTCGTGTGCGGGCGGCACACGAATCCCCATCTCCAGGTCCACCCTTTCGGAATGGCGGAGTTCCTGCGCAGACTGCTCACCGACGAAGAGTTCCAGGAGGAGACGATCAGTGTCGTCCTTCCGAGAGAGTCCTCCTTCGTCAACTGGCGTGAACAGCAACGGTGTTGGGAGGCCAGCCTCGACCCTTCCACAGGGGAGCCCTGGTAACAGCAGCCGCTTGGAGCGACTGCTGGTGCTCTGACCACAAAGTTCGCCGGGTTGGGCTTCAGCGGGCGCACTGCTGGCCACGGAGGATGGCGCGTCCTCGGGATTAACCTGGCTCCGTGACGCAGCGATTGAGCACGGTGGTGCTGATGTGTGGTCTTCCGGGAGCGGGCAAGACCACCTACGCGATGGATCTGGTGCGACGCGGCTACGTTCGCCTGTCGATCGACGAGGTGGTCTGGCAGCGACTCGGGCAACGTGACGCCGGCCTGGTGCTGGAAGCGGAGGCGTTCGACCAGCTCAAGGAAGAGGTCCGCCGCGAGCAGCGGCAGGAACTGGTCGAGCTGATGCTGGCCGGGCGCGATGTGGTGGTGGACTACAGCTTCTGGAGTCGTGCCGCCCGTGATGATTACAAGGCGCTGATCGAGAACCACGGCTGCCGCTGGGAACTGATCCACCTCAAGGCTGAGCGGACGACGCTGGAACGTCGCCTTGAAGCACGGAACTGCGGGGAAGGCGCCAACTCCGTCACTGTGGACGAGACGCTGTTCAGCCGCTACCTGACCAACTTCGAGGAACCGGACGGAGAGGGTGAGCAGGTCGTCATGCAGCCCTCGACCTGAGGACCTGAAGCCGGTTCAGCGGAGAGCGGACGCCCTCCCCAGCGGATGCTCTTCTCGCAGCGGATGCGGGCGCGCTCGCGACGTTGTGCGGCCAGGACGGCGGGATGGCGGGCGGGCCGCGCGGGCACGGGGTGTACGGGACGCCGTCACTGTCACATGCCTTCCTCATCATTGCCCTCGACGGGGCGCCGGTCTTCACCGTCGGGACACCGCGCCGAGCCCCACGGACCACGGCTACCCGAAGCGGCCAGCCGTGGCCCGCGAAGAGACCCCCCGCCTGTCCGTGTACTTCTCTACGGCCTCCGGGCCGCCGCACGCGGTGCGTTCGGTGACCGCGCCCCGGGCGCGCCGTGTCTTTGGCCGAAAGTTTTCGATGCGCGGCCCGGGCCGGTGCGTCCAGCAGGTACATTCCCGCGCGATCTGAGGGCCGGGCCCAGGGTCGGCCGGGCATGATGCGGTGCCTCGGCAGCTCCGTGAGGAGAGGCTATGGAGTTACGCGAGCACCAGATCGAGGCGCTCGCCGCGATCGATGCCGCCATGGCCGACGGCGAGCGGCGCATGACGGTGGTGGCCGCCTGCGGCACCGGCAAGACCCTGATCGCCCAGCAGGCCGAGCAGCGTCTGGCTCCCCAGGGCGCCGTGTTGGTGCTGATGCCGACGAAGGCCCTGGTGACGCAGACCATCAGGCGCTGGCGTGAGGCCGGCCGTGAGGGGCTGGCGCTCGGGGTCTGTTCCCTGCGTCAGCGGGAGAGCGGACTGTCGCCCGGCGAGGCGGTGATGACTCGTCACCCGCGGGCGATCGCCCGTGCGATGCGGGTCGGCGGCCTGGTCACCGTGTTCGCCACCTACGGCTCGCTGCACCACATCCAGCGTGCCCACGAACAGCACGGCCTGCCGCCCTGGGACCTGGTGATCGCCGATGAGGCCCACCGCACCTGTTCCGCCTTCGGAGACGGCTGGGGCACCGTCCACGACGACGCCGCTATCCCCGCCAAGACCCGTCTGTACATGACCGCCACGCCCAGGATCTGGGGTGCCCCGGCCCAGGCCGAGCTGCTGCCGTTCATGGAGCGCATCCCGCTGGCCACCATGGACCACCGCGACATCTTCGGCCCGACCGTGTTCGAGCTGGGCATGGCCGAGGCCATCGAGCGCGGCATCCTGGCCGACTACCAGGTCATCATGCCGATCGTCGAGGACAGCGACCTGCACGCCATCCTCGCCGCCCGCCGCCCCGCCACCAGCGCCCACCACAACGGGCTGCGCAACGCCGCCGCCCAGGTGGCCCTGCTGCGGGCGATCGCCGAACACCGGCTGCGCCGCGTCCTGGTCTTCCACGACCGCGTCGCCCTCGCAGAGGCCTTCGCCGCCTGCCTGCCGGACACCGCCCTGGAGGTCGGTGAGGAACTGCGCATCGAGAACCTGTGGGCGCAGGCGATCCACGGCCAACAGCCGAGCGACTGGCGCCGCGACCTGCTGGACGACTTCGCCGACCCAGACCGGGACTGCGCGGTGCTGTCCAACGTTAGGGTGCTGAACGAGGGCGTCGACATGCCCGACGTCGACGCCGTGGTCTTCGCCGATCCGCGCTACAGCACCATCGACGCCATCCAGGCCGTCGGCCGCGGCCTGCGCCAGCCCCCGGGCGCCGGGAAGAAGACCACCCTGATCTTCCCGGTCTACCTCCACCCCGGCACCGACACCGCCGACCTGCTGCAGGACTCCGCGTTCGCGAACCTGCTCACCCTCCTGCAGGCGCTGCGCGCCCACGACAGATCGTTCATGGACCGCATCGCACTGCCCGCCCGCACGCACAGCGGCACCACCACGGAGCGGCGGGCCGTCTGCTACGCCCATCCCGAGCGCGCCGAGCAACTGGCCCGCGCCCTCGGACTGGAGATCACCCTGCCAGCCATCGGCACCTGGGAACAGGCCCTCACCTCCGCCACCCGCTACCGCACCAGCTTCGGGCATCTCGACGTCCCCGCCGACTACACCGACCCGGACGGCTTCGCCCTGGGCGAGTGCGTGAACAACCTGCGCCTGCGCCACTTCCTGGACCGCCGGCCGGCCGAACACAAACAGGCCCTGGACGCGAACTGGCCGGCTTCACGGGTCTGTCCGTGCCCGAGTTCCTGCCGGAGGTACTGCCCGCCGTGGCGATCAGCTGGCGGCTCGGCTCACGGTTCTGGGGCCAGGGATACGTGTCCGAAGCCGCCCAAGCCACCCTGGAGTTCGCGCTCCAGGACCGTGGCCTCGACCGCGTCATCAGCATCAGCCGGATGGGTGACGACGCCTCCGAGAACGTCATCCGCAAGCTCGGCATGGTGCCGCACTCGCATTGATCGCCACGAGGTAGGACGGCCCAGTCGAAGATGTTACTTTCCTGGCGCTGACCGGAGGTACTGCCCGCCGTGGCGATCAGCTGGCGGCTCGGCTCACGGTTCTGGGGCCAGGGATACGTGTCCGAAGCCGCCCAAGCCACCCTGGAGTTCGCGCTCCAGGACCGTGGCCTCGACCGCGTCATCAGCATCAGCCGGATGGGTGACGACGCCTCCGAGAACGTCATCCGCAAGCTCGGCATGGTGCCGCACTCGCATTGATCGCCACGAGGTAGGACGGCCCAGTCGAAGATGTTACTTTCCTGGCGCTGACCTGCGCTTTCACGGAACTGCGGCCAGAGCCGAAATCGGCGATCCCCATCAGCGGTCGGTGCCGTGCACGAGGCCGGCGGGTAGCGGGACGCGGTCAGACGCGCAATCGCATGCGATAAACGCGGCGACGTCGACGATCAGCACCGACATGATCGTTTTCGCACCTATTCTCGGTCAGCGGGATGGCGTTGCGGCGCGGGTCTGATGCGGCGTCCTGCAGGGAATCGGGCCTGGTCCGGGTCCGCCGCCCGCGGTCAAGGCCGCCCGGGCCATGGGAGTCGCCGTGACCGTCGCCGCCCTTCCGGAGCTTGATCGAGTTGATCTTGTCCCGGACACCGTGTTCGTTGTGCTTGTGCAGCCGAGACGCGGCCCTAACCCGGTCCGGGACCGTCTCGGTGACATGCTTGACGATCTTCTTGAGGGCTTTCTCGGAGCCGTGCAGCGCACCTTCCAGGACCGAGTCGAAGGCGCGGGTGAAGGTGTCCTTACCCCTGGTGCGGCCGAAGGCGCCCTTGGCGCGGTCGAGCGGGGAGGAGCTGGCCAGGTGCAGTGCGCTGGCGTGCGCAGAGACCTTGCCGGCGCCGCTCTCGAACTCCTCGTGGTCGATGAACAGGTCCGCATCACCGCCACCGCCGCCGCCCGCGGAGGCGAGCGCGAAGCCGCCGCCCACGCCGCCCGCCGAGGCCAGCTGCATGCCGCCGTGTCCATGTCCGTGGCCGTTGCCGCCGGCCCCGCCGCCACCGCCTGCGCCGGTCGGATCCGGAGGCAGGGAGAAGGCGTCGTTGGCCAGGTTCAGGACCGCGTCCTCGACCATCGCCTCCAGCTTGGCGCGTTCACCGGAGCGGTGACCCGGGCGATCAGCTCGTCCACACACCGGTCGGCCGCCTCGTCGATGATGCGTTTCACCAGCTGCCGCATGGCCGCGACCTCCGCCGCGCCGAGGACGGCGGACAGGCCTCCGGTGACGAAGGCCATCCCGAGCGAAAGGCCCACCGAGCCTGCCATGACGGCGAGTTCCGCCTCGGCCTGCTCCCGGAGATGATGTCCACGACGACGTCACACACCTCGGCGAACAGGCGGCCCAGCTCCGGGATCTTGTCCAGGTGACCGGCCTAGACCTGGGCCCAGTGCGTCTGCATCGAGTGGACGGCCCAGCCCTTGGACGAGGCGAGGATCTGTTCCACCGCCTTGTGGGCGTCGGCCCCGTGCCCCTCGAACTTGTCGGCGAACTCCCGCATGGTGTCCGCCATCGCGCGGTAGTCGTTCTCGTCGACGTTTGGGAACTTGATGCCTATGAACCGGCTGCTCGCTGGTCACCACGCTCACTGTCCCTGTGCCGCCTCTGCCCCCTGAGTAGCCGAAAGCGATCAAAACGGGATGCAATCACTGCGTCGGGCGTGCTTGTATGCGGCCATCGTGACGGGGACACAACGGAGTTGATTCGAGGCCCCGTTCGAGGCTGACCTTCAAGGGCGAGCTAGGGTAACCACCATGCGATGGGGGGATCGTCCGGTTTGGCTCCGGGGCACGGCGGCCGTGTACGCGGTCGGATTTCTGGAAGGGACGGCAGCACACGGGTATTTCCTGGTGACGGGCGGGCTCGACGCCTACAACTACGCGCCGATGCTCGTCCAACTGCTCTTCCACGTGCTCTTGCTGCTGGATCCACTGGTAGCACTGCTGATCATCCGTGCTCGCCCTGTTGGACCGTTGCTCGCTGCCGCGGTCATGCTCGCGGACACGGCCGGCAACTGGAGCGTCGCATGGAGCCAAGTCATGACGCACCCCACCACGTTTCTCCTTCCGATAGGGCTGTTGCCGATCACGCTTTTCGGCATCTTCGTCCTGGGTACAGCGCTTCCGTTCCGCCGAGCCCTGACGTCCGGTGGTGACGTCGATGCCCCCGTTTCATCTCCGGCCGAAGCAGGATGACGCACAATCGTCGCCCCGGCCGAGCGTTCTCCAGCGGTTCAGAGGTTAAGAGCTCGTAACACGATCATGTGACAGAGTGCCTCAGTTGGCCATTGAGTGCGTCAGTTGGCCACCATGGCGCTCCAGCATTGACCCGCTCGGGCTTCCTACGGCTTTTGATCTTCTACCAGTCACCGCGATCAGCGGACCATCGCGCGGACGCTGCCGGCAGGTTGGGCATGCTGGGTCGTACGGCATGATTGCCACCATGCGTAGAGGGGTGGGTGGGGGGGCGTCTTCGGCTGTGGCAGGGGCGCGGACGCGACCAGTCGGCGCTCGCCGAGATCTGAGCGCGCGCGTTCAACGATCGCTGTGCGAAGTTCGGCCGGCCCATGGGTCCGATCAGACTCGCCCTGACCGCCGTATGGCGTGAACGTGCTGCTCTACCAGGCCAATCCGCACCCCGCATGGTCCTCAAGCCCGACCGTGGACCGGCTGCCCACCCGCAAGGGCAAGCCCCCTATCACCGCAACGGCCGCATGGTCGGCTACGCCGTCCTCGGCCCCGACACCAAACCCTCCCGCGCCTCCGGCACCTTACCTGACGGCCTGTACGCCAAGAGCGTCCCTGCCGAAGCCTTGCACCCTTTCACCCTCACACCCTCGAACCCCGCGTCAAGGGCTACAAGACGGAACGCTCCGAAGGCGGGCCATCCTCGGCCGCCATGCAGGAACTCGGCATACAACTCCCGCTGTAGAGACCGCTCCCGACCGCGATGACCCAAGTCCTGACCAGCGTGCCGCGCTGACCTGGGGATTTATTGAGCAACTTCTGAAGACCCACCGAAGCAGTCAGTCATGGTTCTACTGCTTTGCAAGAACCCCAGGTGGCTGGTTCGGAGGCGTGGGTCGTCAGGCGAGCAGCCCTTGTTGTCGCGCCCAGAGGCCGACGGCTCCGGAGTTGCGGGGGCTGAACTTGTCGGGATGGAGCTCACCGGCGCGGGTGATGAGTCCGTTCTCTGGATAGCCGAAGGCTTGGAGAAGTTCGTCGGCCAGCGTGGCGGCGGCTTCCAGCAGGCCGCGGCCATGGTCGGCAACGTCGTCCAGGATCACGGCAGCCTGAGCATGGGCGTACTCGCTGTCCTGAGTGCTGAGTTTGGCGCGCTGCCAGGAGCCGGGATCCAGCGGGTCAACGCGGAACGAGATCGTATGCGGGCGGTCGAAGGCGGGGACCGCCGCGCGCGCAGGGTGGTCGGCCATGTCTGCCACGAGGGCGGCTTTGACGATTGCGGTTCCGCTGGTTGCGGCACGGTCGCATGCGTGGCTGGCGAGGAAGCGGAGCGCGCACAGCAGTTGGTAGACGACTTCGCCGGGTTCAGCGAACTGCAGGTCCACTTCGCTGCCACCAAGGCGTGACTGATGGATGTGGAGGACCAGGCCGATGGCTGCGCTGCCGTCCCGGTGGAGTTCTGCCCGTGCGCCGCGGTCGTCGCCGGCTTCCCGTACGATCAGCCGACGCGGACCGACGGCCGGGCGTGTGAAGGTGCGGTGACGTCGGCCGAGATGTAGCTCCGTGCGCTGAAGTTCCTCCTGGTAGCGGGCGAAGCGGGAGGAGTCGATGACCATGTCGCCCGGACTTTCGGGAACCAGGGTGACGATGAGGTGGGGTGTGATGCGGTCGGACAGGGCGTCGACGAGGTCCTTCTCCACGTCGGCCAGGCGCTGGTCACGCTCGGCAGCCGCCGTGTAGCGAGCCCGGTAGGCGGTGGCGACGTCCGTCTCCGTGAGCCATTCTGTCTTACTGCCACCACGCCGGGGATAGCGCAGCGTGTCCTTGGACGGTTTGGTCGGGGGCGCCGTTACGGCGTGTGGGCCGTAAGGGCTGCGGGGCACAGCGAGCATCAGGAATCCGGTACCTGGAGCGCCAGGGTTGGGGACACGAATGGCTTCGTAAGGAACGGGCGGGGCGGTGTTGTTCGCTATGACCTGCCGGATGTGCCGCAAGTGACGGTCATCCAGGTCAATATCGAACACTTTGCTAGGTACGCCCTTGTCCTCGGCCATGCCGAGCAGGAGAAGACCGCCCGTGTGGTTGGCCAAGGACGCGATGTCCTTGGCCAGTTCCTCACGGCCCTTGTCGTCAGCGCTGTAGTGCGCCTGTTTGTAGTCGAGATCCTCGCCCTCGGCTGCATCGGCGTTGCCGACCAGATCGGCGATGCTGCTGTAGTCGACGTCATCGAGCCGTCTGCCCAGCAAGCTCTCGAGCCTGCGCAGTCGCATCACCATGTGCAGACCTTATGACGCAGCGCTAGGTTTCGACCCCTCGGAGTCATGGTCGGGCTTGTCGGCCATCGGTTACGCATGCGGTGTAGTTGCGAGTATTTGGCGTGCCCTCGCCAGGCGGCCGGGGCGGGCGAGGGCGCGTGCGTTCGATTCGCAGCTCCTTACACCGCGCCCACGCCTTGGCGGGCGTGTCGCGGGGCCGGGTAACGCCCTCGGCACCAACTCGTTCCAGCGGAAGCTGCGGCGAGGAATCGTCGGTGATCGAGGAGATGACCTGGACGGAGGGTGCCCCGCGGTGGCCTGAGTCAGGCGGGGGGGGAGCGTGCCCTAGTTGTATTGACCTGAAGCGTTGTTCACACGGCTGATCGGTGGGTGGCCGCCGAGTGCGGTGTGGCAGCGGTGGTGGTTGTAGGTGTGCAGGAAGTCT
>NZ_JBEYEW010000090.1:0-8990 GCF_040634095.1 Streptomyces sp. NPDC007205 | reverse complement strand
CCGCATCGCCGCGGACCGGCCGTTCTATTCCGGCAAGCACAAGAAGCACGGGATGAACGTGCAGGTCATAGCCGATCCCTTCGGCCGACTGCTGTGGGCCTCACCGGCCATGCCCGGCGCCGTCCACGACATCCGGGCTGCCCGTGAACACGGCATCGTCGGCGCCCTCGCCGAGGCCCGCATCAAGTGCTGGGCCGACAAGGGCTACCGGGGCTCCGGCGGCACGGTCCGGATCCCCTATTGGGGCCGGTGGGAGATCCTCTCCCCAGGTCAGAAGGCGGTGAACCGGTCTCACGCGAAGATCCGGGCCCTCGGGGAGCAGGCCATCGCCACCCTCAAGTCGTGGAGGCTCCTCCGCAAACTGCGGTGCTCGACCAGCCGGATCACCAGCCTCGTCCAGGCCGTCCTCACCCTCCATCTGACCAGCTCAGAGTGAAGATGGAAAAGGCTCACTGTACGGCAGCGCAGGCTTCACCCTCCTCCGCCACCGCATCGGAAAGCGTCACACTCCGCTATCACCGGCTGTGCGACAAGGTCGAATAATCTATAGTCCCGAATTTAAGACGGAGGGGATCCATCACCAAAAATTCACCAACAAAGCACAAATGTCATAGAAGTAATCCGCTTTCATTGAAGCTCCTCCGGCCTGCAGAGAATTCCCCCATCGGATAGCGGTCACGTTCAAGGTCACCGTTTGAAGTGGCCGATGGGCGGTCATAATAGCAGATATCAGTCTGGAGCCTTTTTCGCATGTAGATCATGAGAGTGAAGGTGGATGCGGCGACTGACGTGAGTCTGTTCGGGATGGTCCGAGCGTGCGGGAAGGTCCGGCACTCCCTGAGCCGGGAGATGGTCCGCTCAGCGGGAGCACGCGGTGCGGCGTGGACTTTGTTCGAGGTCTTGTGCTGTGGGGTGGTTGCGCCTTCGGGCGGCGCTTGATTGGGGTGATCGCAGTGCCGCTGGCTCCGATGTACCCGTGAGAGGATCTTGAGGTTCAGTTGCGCAAGTGTCGGCGATGGCGTGCTCGCGGGCGGCCGTCATATCGTGGGTGCCCCCGCAGGGGGAAGATCCCCAGCGGCTTTCCGTCTTCCCTGGCGATAATCCGCGTATTCACGATCTGGCGGCTGACTTTGCTCGGAGAAGTGGCCAGCGGCAGCCACCCAGTGGGCCTCGGCGAGGGTGTAGTCCAGCAGCATGCAGTCGTCCGCGTGGTGGCCGGTGAGCGCCTCGGTCAGCGACGGTGCATGGACATCGAGTTGTTCGATCGTGTGGTTTACGCAGCGCCAGGCGGTGGATGTGCGGACGCCGAGGTCGGCGGCGATCTGTTCGAGAGTTCTCCAAAGCGGCGGGATGCGCCGTCGACACGCCACCGTCAACGCTTCACCGACATCCACCCGCCAGGCGTACAAGTGAAAAAGGCTCCCGGTATGGTCATCTGATCGATTTTTCTGAAAAGCTCGAAGCCCCCAAAATGAGGGCAGTTTGCCTGAAGATTCCTCACGGTGCCCCTCGCAGGTGACGTAGGCCCTCGTCTGCCGCTTACCCACCCGGGAAACTTCTAATTGTCTGATGGGTCGACCTGTAGCCGGTCTGGAAGGATCCGGACCAACGTAAGTAGCAGAAGAATTCTTTTTCACCCGCTTAGTCGATGTGGCCATCATTGAGTGAAACGTGCCAGATCTATTTGTGCGTCCCCTTTTTGGGGCGGACAGGATTTCCTGATCTGATTGGAAGGTAAGGCACATATGAAGAAGGACATCTCGCGCCGGCTGATGGCCGTCATGTTCACAACGAGCGTCGCTGCGGGAGGGATGCTCGGACTGCTGGGAACCCCGCAAGGCGCAGCAGCAGAACCGGGTCCCGCAGCGTCCATTGCCAAGACCGCCCCTGCCTTCGTACATGCGAATGACACCTTGGCGCCTCTCCTCACTCCGAGTCATCGCTGCAGTACTGTCCTGGCCACAGCAGGGGCTTGCATGCCCCACGCCTTGGACACTGGTAAGGGCAAGAGCAGCAGCACCGGCAAGGGCACCAGCACCGACACCGGAGGGACCGGGTCCGGCGCGGGCATGGGCGCGGGTGCCACCACTGATGCGGGCACCGGCACCGCCGGCACCGGCACGGGCGCCACCACTGACGCAGGCACCGGCACGGGCGTGGGTGCCACCAGTGACGCGACGGGCACTGACACCAGCACCAACACCAGCAAGGGCACCGGTACCGTCGGGACCGACACGGGCATGGGCACCACCACTGGCACAGAGACCGGGACGGACACCACCCCTGACGCGGGCACCGGAACCGGCACGGGCACCGGAACCGGCACGGCAGCAAGGGTTCATCGTGACGTGACGCGTTCACCGGTGCTATAGATGCCGCAGCCTCATCAATGAGCGCCAGCTCCACCTGAACATCGGCCCATCGCGAACCGGTGTGCCAGCAGGCGCCGCACGCTCAAGGCCGCAGGACCCTGTCCGGTAATTTCATCTCTCCTCCGCGTGTGCGGCTTGCGGCCCGCGAACACACCAGGTGTTCGCGGGCCGCAAGCCATACGAGGGGCGGCTCAGAGGGCGTTCGGGTCAACGCCCTGAGCACGCGCGAGAGCGAACAGAACCCTTTTCATTACGTCCAGACGCTCGGTGATCGCCCCCCGACGCGCCGCCAGCGTCGGCGAGGGAGTCGATTCCGAACGCCGTGCGCAGACGCTCGTCGCGTCTCGCTGTCTCATTGCGCCATGCCCGCCACCCTGAAGCCCCGTGCCTTGATCCAGCGAGCGAGCGCCCGGAGCAGTACGCATACGGCTGCGCCCCAAAGACGCAGACGTTCGGGTCGCAGCCGCAGAAAGATCAGCTGGCGGTTGGCTCCCGCCCGATCAATGGGTCAGCAGCTCAACGATCTGCGCCTGATTGTGATCGATGCTTTGCCTGCCGTAGCTCACCTTCGCATCTAGGTTGCCCACCCTCTGATCAAGGTTGCCTCCCTGCAGCCGCAGCGCGGTGTGATCGCTTTCGACGATCCGAACTCCCGATCCCTCTTCTCCGCCACGTCCTCGAGCCGGCGGATGAGGGTGGCGATCTCGCCCTGTGTGCGATGGGGCTCGTCGTCACCCTGTTCGTGTACTGGTCCACCTGGCATCGCCTGCATCCGACGCTGCCCCTCGCGCTGGCGGGAGTGCTGCTGTCGTGGGTGGTGCGGTGCCGGGGCGGCGGGACGGTCCCGTTTCGGGGCGAATACGTGACGGCGCATGGCTGGTGGTCTGGCTGGCGGGGCTGCTACCCGTCTCCGCGCTCGGTTCCTTCGGCGGCTCAGGTCTGCTCCGGCAGCCTTGCGACACCTTCGCCGTGGTGGCTCAGCGCCGCGGGGTGCGCCTGGGCGGTGCGATCCGGACACCGTCATGCGGCCGGCGGGAGGCAGGGTGCGGCGAGTGGAAGGCCACCGCTGCCGAGATCGGCCAGGACTTGGAGCTGCTTGAGGTGCCGTACACGATCGTGACGGCCTTCCGCTTCCCGCTCGCCAGCTCCTACAACAAGGCGACGCCGCGATGAGGAGGTCCGCATCGCCCGAGGTGACCTGACCCACCTGACCTGGTGGATGCCCTCACTGAAGGAACCCATCGGCGACATCCCCGAAGACTGCCCCGGCTGGCCCTTCCGCATTTTCCAGCCCCGCGCCGAGGGCATGGCCATCCTCAACCTCGCGCTGTCAGCGGACTGGCCCGCCTGGTCGAAGAAGCAGGCCCGCGCCGCCGGGCTGGTCTGCGCAGAATGCGACTACGACCTGCGCGAGTTCAGGGACAAGACCCGGCTGCGGGGCATGTTCTGGTTATCGGGCGCCTGCCAGTGCCCGGCTTAGTCTGCGGAACACTGAGCCAGCCGGGGCAGCACACAATGGACGCTGGCGCTGGCATCCCCTAACGGATCGCCAGGCAACGGAGATTCCCATGACCGTCCGCCCGCTTGCTCGTGTCGCCGCCGCTGCCGCGGCAGTGCTGACCGCTTCATCCGTCCTCTTCCTCACCGCTCCCACGGCCACCGCTGCAGAGACGGACTACCTATGTCAGGAGCTCTCGTCGCCGGGCCCCGGCGCTGTCATGGGGAGGGACTGCGAAACGAAGGCCGGCAACCCTGACCGGCCCTATCTGCTCTACCTATCCGGTCAGACGGAACCGGAGTTCGCCCGCGAGAACGTGATTCCCTCAGAGGATGCCATCATCGGTGTCGAATGCGGGTAGCCCTGAGACTCAGCTCGCTTGTCAGCAGCCTGGTCGAACCGCCCCTCGAACTTGCTCACCCGGGACGGGAAGTGCCGGACGCGGCCTTCGGCTGATCCCGTGCTCCGGCCAAGGAGTGCACATGACCGAAGGCGAAGGCCGTGAGAGCGAGCCTGCTGCATCGGTCGGGGCGGTGCGCGGGAAGGGCATGGCGGGTAGGGGGCTGCGGGAGAGCGGCGCCCACTGGTCGCCGTTGCCGCGGTACCAGTCGGCGGCGCGAGGCCCTCGTCGACCGGTACCAAAAGGACGGCTCGCGCCCGTACGAGGAGTTGGAGCTAGACAGTGCAGGAGTCCTCGCGCACGCCACGGTCGGGCGTCTGATCAGCGGCAAACCTGGGCGCCACACGCGCCAGTTCGTCCTCGCGTTCGCGGCTGCCTGCGGGCTGAAGGGGGTCGCCCTCGACGAGTGGGGGCAGGCGTGGGACCGGGCGGAGGAGCGGCGGCTGGGCGGCTCCAGGGCGGTCCGGCAGCAGCCCGCCGCCGTGCTTGGATGACTCCGGCCGTGGCCGGGTCTGCACAGGCTACGACGCTCGCGGCGGGCTTCCGGGCGACGATCTGCCCGGCGAGGTTGTGGCCGGACACCACGGCGATACGGTCGGGCAAATCCTGGTTGCGTCGGCGATGACCTCGCTCATCAGCTAACCGGTGCCCAACTCGACGCCTTTCATCAGTGATACGAACACCATGCGGAGATCCCACAGTTCCGTCCAGGCTTCCAGCAGTGGGCGTGCGCTCTGGGCGCCGACCGCGAAGACGGTGATGTCGGCGCCACGTGCGGCCTCGGCTGGGTCGGACGTCGCCCGCACGCCCGCGGGCAGCTTCACCCTCGGCAGATGCTCAGGGTTGCTGCCGGTCGCGTTGATCACCTCGACCAGCGCCGGGCGGCGGCCCCACAGCGTGACCTCGGATCCAGCGTCGGCCAGGACGAGGGCAAACGCGGTTCCCCAGGAGCCGGCTCCGTAGACAGCAGCACGACAAGACATGCGGGGAATCTCCTTACAGATCGGCCTGACCAGCGGGGCAATGCGCCCTGGTCCGCGGGTGTGGACACTCCTCGAGGCGCCTCAATGCAGCGGCGAGCGAGCAGCGATCACCGAGTCTCGGGCCGCGTGTGCGGGCCTTGAGGAGCATGCTGTCGGTCCGCTCGTCGCCGAGTTGCTGGTCCTCAACTTCGACCAAAGGGTGTGACCAAAATTGAGGGCTTTGGGCTGGCCCTACTGGGGCGTGCCACGTGAACTCACCAGCCCCCGGCCTCGCAACGGCGGGCCCCGACGCTGGCGGCAACGTTCTCGGGCATCCATGTTCTTGCCCAGCGTCCTCGAGCTGAGATCACGCGCCGAGCACTTCCGAGAGCTGGTTACGCGGCTTCCCGGTGAGGCTGCCACGCAGTACCTCGGCGCGGGTGCGGACGAGCCCGGCGCGGCCTTCATCGTGATGCAGTCGACGACGGCCCCGTGCTGCCGACCGTGCACCACCGGAATGAGCGGAACCGTGGTCTTGCCGTCGCCGGTGCCACCGGAAATCCCCATGCGGGGTTTCGGTCTCGGTGTCGACGTAGCGCGGGCCCTTGAATGTCGCCCCCACATACACCCTTGCGGGATCGACGGACGGGATCCACGCAACCAGCCGGGGCAGTTCCGGCTCGGGCGGGACCGGCGGCTTGGGCGTGTACTCCACGTAGGGGTCGAGGCCCTGCTGGAGGTAGGCGACCACCCACTCACCGGGCAGCCGTGAGTGGATGACGTGGGCGAGCATCGCGCGCCCCTTGTCGCTGCCGGGCCAGGACAGCGGCAGGCGGATCACGATGCGCGCGGAGTCGCTGGACAGGTCGTCGGAAAGGGTCATCCAGTGAGCTTCTTCAGAACGGCCACCGATCGGATGATAGCTGTCTCCGCAGTTAGTTGGCGCCCACTGCAGGTGGAGGACCGGCGCGCACCCGCGTCCTCCTCAAAGGGCATAATCCGGGAGGGGCGGGCGTCGTGGTCCGTTGATTTCATACGGGTGGTGGATGGCGTTGATACGGGATCAGGCGTGTCAGTCAGGCCAGCAGCCGATCGTTGTCGCCGTCTCACGGTGCGACAACCGCGGCCTCGCGCACGGGGCTGTGGGCGCTGAGATGGACCTCGATTTCCCCGAGTTCGATGCGGTAGCTGCCAACCTTGACCGTGCGTCTTTGCGTCCGAGGAACTCCAGCACGCCATCTGCCCGCCACCAGGCCAGATCCCCAGTCTTGTACAGCCGGCCCGCACCACCGGCGGTCTGTGGACCGAAGCGGTCGGGCACGAACCGGGCTGCAGTCAGGTCCTGGTCCTGTAGATAACCGAGTGCCAGGCCGTCACCGCCGACCCACAGCTCTCCCACCTCTCCCGGCCCGGCCACGGCGCCGTCCTCGCGCACCACGTATGCGGTGGAGTTGGCCATCGGTGTGCCGATCGGCACGGTCTCGGCGTCCGGGGCCAGCTCGGTCATCGCGTGCACGGTCGACAGGGACGAGTTCTCTGCTGGGCCGTAGCCGTTGAGGAAGACCCCGGGACGGCCGTGAGCCAGGATGCGGCGCACTGCCTCGGGCGACAGCGCCTCCCCACCTGCGATGAGATAGCGCAAAGACATGAACATCTGTGGGCGTACCTCGGCCATCTGGTGAAACAGGCCCGCGCTGAGCCACATCACCGTGATGTGCTCGCGGCGTAGCACCCCCTCCAGGGCATCAGCTGCCAGCAGGGTGTCCCCCTGTGCCAGCACCAGCCGAGCCCCGTTGAGCAGAGCCCCGAAGTACTCGAAGCACGACACGTCAATGGTCGGACTGGTCGTGGCCAGAAGTACGTCTTGTGCAGACATGGCGAGGCGCTCATCGCTCCGGGACACCAGCCGTACCGGGCTGCGGTGCGGCACCACCACTCCCTTGGGCACGCCGGTGGAACCCGACGTGAAGATCACGTAGGCGGGATCGTCCGGGCCGATACGGACCCGGTCCGACGCCCCGGTGCGCGGTGCCCGGGCATGAACGTCCACCACCCGGGCGTGTCCGTCTACCAGTGTCTTGTGAGCCCCGATGGTGACCACGGCTGAGACGCTCGCGTCCCTGAGCAGTTGCAGCACGCGGTGCCGGGGCTGGTGCGGATCCAGCGGAAGGTAGGCTGCTCCGGCCCGCATCACCGCGAGCGCCGCCGTCACGCAGGCGATAGAACGCTCCAGCAGTGTCCCGACCACGTCGCCCGGCTTCACCCCGACGGTGATCAGACGGTCGGCCAACTCGCAGATTCGCTTGTACAGTTCAAGGTAAGTTATCCATTCTTCGCCCTGGCAGACCGCGATCGCGTGGGGTCTGGCTGCGACCTGTTCCGCAAACATCCCAGGTATATTCGAATTGCGGGGGTAAGCGGTGGCGGTGTCATTCGACCAGCGTGCCCGTGCGCGATGGCCGCTTTCGGGGGTGCTGAAGTTGTCCAGTGTGCTTGTCACGGGGCTTCCTTTCACGGACGCGTGACGGTGCCGCTATAGCTTTGGCGGGAGTACGCCGTCTGCACGCGAGGCTCGGACTTCCTCGCCACAACCCGTCACCTGGCTACTGAACCGCGGCTCGGCGCTTGCGTGAAACCCGCACACGGCGCTGGGGCGTGAATGCGTTGAACATCGCGTGACGACTACGCCCGCGTTCTGCTCACGGTGGCCGACGGACGGCACCATTGGGGTAAAGCTGCCGCCCGGCACGGTGGCATCATGGGGGAGCGCCCGACCCGCCGATCACCCGCGCAATGTTCTCCCAAACTCGCTGCGGGCCGTGCCCAGCCGCAGCCAGTGCGGCGGCGTTCAACGCGTGCACCGAACCGTCCCGCTCCGGGCTTTACCCGGAGTAGGTCTATTCACGAGGGTTTACCAGCCCTTTTGGGGAAGGGGAGGGCGGTGACGGTCCGGGTGACCGCGGGAAAGCGGTCCAGGGGGCCGCGGTAGCGCGTGGCGAGGATCTTCCAGTCCTTCAGGTGCGCGATCGAGCGTTCGACAGCGGCACGGAGCGTGTTGACCGACCGGTTGGCTACCTTGTCTCCCATGGAGCGTTCCCGGCCTGGGGGCTTGCGTCGTCTCTCGCTGCCGATGTAGCCGAGGTCACCGAGCTTCTCGCGGCCGGTGAACGCTTCGGAGAAGTGGGAGTGGTGCCAGGCGAAGACGTCGTGCCGACTGCCGGGCACGGGCTCGGACACCGCGAGTACCGGAGAGCATCGTGGTGCCCTCGCTGGCTCAGTTCCAAGTGGGGACCAGTGTGCCGTCGATCAGCACGATCCCCCCGGCCGAGGCCTCCGGATCGGGGAGATGCCTGTTCAGGGCCTTCTCCGCCACCGGCAGCAGCGCCGTCCAGCGGCGGGAGACGGTGGCCTGGGAGATCCCGAAAAGCTCCGCGGCCGCCTCCCGGACCGGGTTCTGCGCAGCAGGAAGAGCACCAGTACACCGATTTGTACAGGCCCAGTGCCCACATCCGCGTGGGCACCACCGGTGGCTCGGGGTCCTCCGCGAGCAACTGATGGACCTTCGCCACCAGACCTGTTCCAGCGCAATGACCCTGCCTCGGTACATACCTGACGTCGTCGCAAACGTCACGCTACCGAGCAGGGCC
Organism: Streptomyces sp. NPDC007205; assembly: GCF_040634095.1. Taxonomy (NCBI): domain Bacteria; kingdom Bacillati; phylum Actinomycetota; class Actinomycetes; order Kitasatosporales; family Streptomycetaceae; genus Streptomyces; species Streptomyces sp. NPDC007205. The sequence goes on along the minus strand of NZ_JBEYEW010000090.1, from coordinate 111 downwards.
GCCTCCGTGATGGCTAAGACGGTGTCCTATGTGGTGATCGCTCGTTGGTCCGTCTATGGGGCGGGGTACGTGGAGTTGGATTGTTCCGGACGGGCTGTGGGAGATCGCCGA
>NZ_JBEYEW010000089.1:0-8994 GCF_040634095.1 Streptomyces sp. NPDC007205 | reverse complement strand
AAGGACGTGCATGTCGCCGCTGTGATCACCGTCCTCGGGGCGCTCCTGGCCCACCAGGAGTTCCCGGCCACCGCCGCCGGATATCGCCAACTCCTCGCCTGGGGACGCTCCTTCGGCACCCTGCGCCGAGCCGGTGTGGAATGCACCGGATCCTACGGAGCCGCCCTGGCCCGCTTCCTGAGCCGAGAGAACGTGCACGTCGTCGAGGTCAATCAGCCCGATCGCGCCATCCGCCGCAAGCGCGGCAAGACCGACGCCGTCGATGCGGAGGCCGCTGCCCGCGCGGTACTGTCCGGACGCGCTGACGTCACGCCCAAGACCGGCGAGGGCCCGGCCGCCGACATGCGCGTGCTGCGGCTGGCGAAGGAGTCGGCCGTCAAAGCCCGCACGCAGGCGAAGAACCAACTCAAGGCCGTGCTGCTCGGAGTCGATCCCGCGCTGCGCGAGGCACTCTCCAAGCTCACCAACGCGGCCTTGGTCGCCAGGTGCGCCGACCTTCCCGACTCCGGCGACGCGGCCGTCTTCACGACACACCCGACGACCTCGACCGCACACTCCGCCGCGAGTTACGCAGGATCCAGCTCCGGCCCCATCTGATCGACGGCTGCCTCACCGCCACAGGCCCGACGATCAACCCACCGACTCTACCCTGAAAACCTCAGTAACGAGCCGCCTCACCAGCCGACACACAGTTCGTCGGGGCGGGAGTGAGGCTGCGGATACCGAAGGGGGCTCTGGTGAGGGCGGGGCGGTGGCGGCCGTAGGCGGCGAGTGCCTGGAACACCCGTGCCTCGCCTCGGGCCTGTGCGAGCGTGGGCATCGGGATGAGGTGCACGGGGTCCGTGAGCCCGGTCCGGGCGGTTTCCTCGGACTCACCCGTGGCCATCTGGCGCAGGGCGATCGGAGCAAGGTCCGTGTCGGTTGTGCGAAGGCCCCGCTGCTGTCGGGGCGTGTACGGAGTGAGGGCGTGAATCACGTGCAACTCCCGCTGTGAGGTCCGCTGTCACCTGCTACAGGTGTGCGGACGACGCGCGGTGTGACAGTCGAGGCGGCCGAGTTTCAAAGCTCGTTCGGAGGGGGCGAGTGTCCGTTTGCCGAGGAATATTACGGCGTATCCGCTCATCCCGCCGATGCCGGCGGTGGCGGACACCGGGACGTAGACGCCGATGTTGTCGCCGTCGTTGGCGAAGGTGACCGCGGCGACCTCCAGTGGGCTGGGGCCGCCCCGAGCCTGGGGGTCAGCTGTGCTCGTTCGCCGGGCGTCGTCGGGTGCCGGCGCCGCTGTAGTGCTCTCGTGCGCCGGTGGTATTTACGCGACAGTTCGGGTGTGCGATACCACCAGCCGCGCAGGGGCTGTTGGATGTTGCTCGGCGGGACCTGGGGGGCGTTAGTGTGAAGATCGCACGCCGGGGGCTTGACGGATAATCCGGAATGCTTCATTCCTGCACGAATAGCCCCTAGGGGGATTTGTAACGCCTTCCTCATTGTCTGCATTAGTTGTCTCCTGGGAATCAAGAAATCCGTTTGGGTTCGTGGTCTGTTGAGGGAGGCAGTGTGCCTGCTCTGCAAGGTCGGCAGGTGCCTGATGCGGCGCTGGGCCGGACTCTGGGAACTTTTGCCCCGGTTAGGGGGTCCTGCCTGGTGGATCGGACGCGGGAGTTCACCGCATGGCGGGATCTTCGAACCGGGACGGATCTGTGGCCCTACTCGCGCACGCTGGAGACCTGTGTGGGGCCCCGGGCCCGGGCGAGCAGCCCGGAGACGGGGCAAGTGGTGGTGGGCATTTCCTTTTCCACCCAGGACTACCTGGGGTTGTCGCGAGAGCCTTCCGTGCGCGAGGCTGTGGCCGCGGCGCTGGCAGAGTATGGCCCGCATGCCGGGAGCTCGCCGGTTCTGACCGGCCATACGCCGCTGTCCGCGGCGCTGGCTGCGGAGCTGTCGGAACTGACCGGTATGGAGCATGTGGTTCTCTTTCCCACCGGTTGGGGGGCCGGGTTCGGGGCGATCACCGGGCTGATGCGGCGCCAGGATCACATCGTCCTGGACGAACGGGCGCACTCCTGTCTCAGTCACGGCGCTCACGCCGCGACCCGGAACGTCACGACCGCTACCCATCTGGACCACGAATCGGTACGCGAGCGGCTGGCTGCGATTAGGAAGGGCGATGCGGACAACGCGGTCCTCGTGGTCACTGAGGGCGTGTACTCGATGGACTCCGACACCCCGCGGCTTCGGGAACTGCAGGAGCTGTGCCTCGAGTTCGACGCGACGCTGCTGGTGGACGTGGCGCACGACCTGGGAGCGCTTGGACCGGGCGGGAGCGGCCAGGTGGGGGCTCAGGGCTTGCTGGGTGAGATCGATCTCGTGATGGGCTCGTTCAGCAAGTGCTTTGCCACTAACGGTGGCTTCGTCGCCACCAGGTCCCGGGAGATGGCCGAGTATCTGTCGATCTACGCGAGTTCCCACTTCTTCTCCTCGGCTCTCTCCCCGCTGCAGGCCGCGGCCGCGCTGCAGAGCGCGCGGATCATCCGCTCTGCGGAAGGCGACCGGCGCCGGGCGGATCTGGCACAGGTCTCGGACCGGCTCCGGCACAGCCTGGCCGCCCGGCACCTGAGCGTGCTCGGCGAGCGCTCCGCCATCATCCCGGTGGAGACCGGCTCGGTGGCTGTCGCCCGACTGGCCTGGTCGCTGGCCGAACGGCGCGGACTGATCCTCGCGCTGATCGAGTTCCCCGCCGTGCCCTTGGGCTCCGCCCGGTTTCGCATGCAGGTGATGTGCGATCACCGGCTGGAGGACATGGACACCGCCGCCGCGGTCCTGGACGAATCCCTCACCGAGGCCCGCTCCCTGCTGCGCGAGCCGGCGGACGCGTCGGGGAGTGCGTCATGAGGCCGCCGCGGCCCCTCGTGCTCGCCGGTCTGGGGGCATACGTGCCGCCGTTCCTGGTTGGCAATGCGGAGATCGCCGCCCGGCTGGGCGTGACACCGGAGTGGATTGAACATCGCACCGGGGTGCGTGCGCGGCATGCCCTGGCCAAGGGGGAACTTCATCTGCCGCTGGCGGTCGAGGCCGGACGCCGAGCCTTGGAGTCGGCGGGCACCGCACAGGCCGACACCGTGATCGTGGCTAGCTGGACACACGATCAGGTGTGCCCGCCCACCGCGCCCGCGGTCGCCTCCGAGCTGGGGTTGGCAGATGCCGCAGCATTCGATCTCGGCGCGACCTGCACCGGCTTTCTGTACGCGCTGGCTGCGGCGGCGGGTCTGGTGGCCACGGGCTGCGCCGAGCAGGTGCTGGTGATCGCCGTGGAAACCCACTCCCGCTATCTCGCCCCCGACGACCCAGTGACGGTGCCACTGTTCGCTGACGGTGCCGGAGCGGTCGTGGTGCGCGCGGGCGCGGTCGGCGAACGGGGAGCGATGGGCCCGTTCCGTCTGGGCAGCGACGGTACGGGCCGCGACCGGCTGGGGGTGTCGCCCGGCGGCTGGGGCGCCGCTGAGCACCCTGATCCGTATCTGCGGATGGACGGCAGCGCGGTGTTCCTGCACGCGGTGCGCCGCATGGTCTCCTCCTGCCGCGCGGTGCTCAGCGCCGACGGCCTGACGGCGGCGGATGTGGACGCGCTGGTCGCACACCAGGCCAACGCGCGAATCATGGACGCGGTCGCGGACAGACTCTCCATCCCGCCACAGCGCACCGTGAACACCATCGTCCATTTCGGCAACACCGGCTGCGCCTCCATCCCCCTCGCCCTGGCCGTTGCCTCCCTCACCAGCGTGATCCGGCCCGGGGACCAGCTTCTGCTGACCGCTTTCGGGGCCGGATTCACCTGGGGAGCGACCCTGCTGACCTGGCCAGACCTGACCGTGCGGGCGCCGTGCGACGACCTCGACGCCTCTCCTGCCGAACACCTTCAGTGAAATACGAGAACAAGCGGATCAGTCATGGACATCACAGCGCGAGTACAGGACGTACTCATCAAAAAATTCAATATCAGTTCCGACCGACTGTCCCCGGACGCCCCGCTCAAGAGCCTGCAGATGGACTCGCTGGCCTTGGTGGAGTTCGTCCTGGAAGTGGAGGACCAATTCGGCGTGCAGATCCCCGAAGCCGACGCCGGGGCCCTGACCGTCAGCCAGGTCACGCACTACATCGCCCGGCACACGCCCGTGACCGAGCCCGGCCCGTAGCCAAAGGGGAGTGCGATGCGTGCGGCGGTACTCAGCTCCTACAACGGGCCGCTGGACCTCACCGAGGTCGCGGATCCCGAACCACCTCCCACCGGTGCGGTCCTACGCGTCACAGCGGTGGGCGTGTGCCACTCCGATCTGCACCTGCGTCGGGGTGAACTGCGGGACCTGGTGCCCATGGACCTGCCGACCATCCTCGGCCACGAGATCACTGGGCGGGTCGAGTCGCTCGGCACCGCGGCGTCCGGGCCCGCGGTGGGCACCGACGTACTGGTGTACCCGCCGGTCAGCTGCGGGGTGTGCAGAACCTGCCTGCGCGGCAGCGAGCACATGTGCACCACCGCTTCATGGCTGGGAGTCGGTCGACCCGGCGGCTGCGCGGACCTGGTCGCCGTACCCCGGGCTGACCGGCAGCTCATCCCCCTCGACGGACTGTCCCCCCTCGAGACCGCCCCGCTGGCCGATGCCGCACTGACCTCCTACCGCGCCGTCCGCAAGGTCGCCAGCCGCCTGCGCCCGGACTGCTCCCTGGTCATCATCGGCCTGGGCGGACTGGCCCAGTACACGGTTCAGCTCGCGCGCCTGTGCACACCGGCCGTCGTCATCGTCTGCGTGCGCCGCACGGCCCAACGGGGCGCACGGGCGAGGGCGCTGGGGGCCGACACCGTCATCGACCTGGACGACACCGACGCCGCGGCCAAGCTCCGCGCGGCGTGCCCCGGCGGGGCCGCCGACGCCGTCCTGGACGTGGTCGGGGTGCGTTCCACGATGGAATTCGCGGCCGCCGCTCTGGCACCGGGCGGGCAACTGGTCGTGGTCGGCTCCATGCTCGGCCAGATCCCCTTCGGGTGGGGCTGTGCCCCCTTCGAGGCAGCTTTCACCACCAGTTTCTGGGGCAGCTTGAGCGAGCTCCACGACGTCCTCGCACTGGCCCATCGCGGCCTGCTCCGCTCCGATCTCGTCGCCTATCCCCTTGACCGCATCGAGCAGGCGCACACCGACCTGGCCGACGGCCGGATCCCCGGCCGCGCCGTACTCCTGCCGCACGGCTGGTCCTGACTCCACTCTCAAGCAGCACAACCACAACCACATCGGAGGAATCTCGTGAACACCGACAAACTGCACCGCGACTTCTACGACGCCTTCGGGCGCCACGACTTCGAGACCATGAGCGCCATGGTCGACCCGGACATCACCTACGTCGATCACTCCCTCGCGTCCACCATCAAGGGCGCCATTCCCTTCCTGGACTACCTGCGTGCCTGGGTCGCCGCGTTTCCCGACACCCACGTGGCCGACTGCCGGTACTGGGCGACCGGCGACGCCTCGCACGCCATCGGCCTGTTCCGGGGAACCAACACCGGCCCGCTGGGCAACAGCCCGGCCACCGGCAAGGCCATGGACATCAACTTCTTCGAGCTCTACCAGTGGAACAACCGCGGCCTGCTGACCCACGGTGAAGCGCTCTACGACAGCTTGGTCCTGGGAGGCCAGCTCGGCATGGTCGACAAGAGCCTCGCCGAATGGCTCGGATTCCACCCCACTCCCTGAACAGGTACCCCTCCGGTCTCGCGCCGCTCCGGCGCGCATCGAAACGGCGCGACACGGGACTCCCTCACCTGCTCAGCCCCATCGGGAGCGAACCATGACCGAAAATATGTTGCGCCACCGCCGGGCGCTGGTCACCGGCGCCTCGCGTGGCATCGGACGAGCCATCGCCGTAGCACTCGCCACCGCCGGCGCGGATGTCGCGATCACGGCACGCGGCAAGGACGGGCTGCGGGAGACCGCCGCCCAGATCAGCAAGCACGGCACCCGCGCCGCCGTCCTGCCCGCCGACCTCTGGGAGGACGGGGCCGCCGGGCAGGTCGTCGCGGACGCTGCCGCCGCCCTAGGCGGCCTGGACACCATCATCAACAACGCGGCGTGGGCCGTACCCACACCGTTCGAGGACGTCGGCCCGGAGCAGTGGCGCACGTCGCTGCGACTCAACCTCGAAGTCCCCGCACAGATCTGCCAGGCCGCAGAACCCCACCTGCGCGCCGACGGCAAGGGCTGCGTCATCAACATCGGTTCCGTCGCGGCCTTCCGCGGCTTCCCCGCCACCCCCCACTACGCGGCGGGCAAGGCCGGTCTGATCTCCCTCACCCGCAGCCTGGCGGTGCACTGGGCACCCCACAACATCCGGGTCAACGCCCTGTGCCCCGGCTACACCGCCACCGAGATGACCCAGCCCTGGTGGCATGACGCGGGAACCTCCGCACAGATCATCTCGGCAATCCCGCTGCGCCGCTGGGCCCAGCCGGAGGAGATGTGCGGACCCACCGTCTTCCTCGCCAGTGACGCGGCCTCCTACATCACGGGACAAGTCCTCATCGTCGACGGCGGACTCCTGGCCGCGTAACCCCGCCCGGTCGGACCCGTCGGAAGGAGGCCGGCCATGCCGCGTTCTCAGGAACAGCCGAAGCAGCCCTGGGCAGCACAGCATGCGGGGCCCGACAGCCCGCAGACGGCCGCAGGACACCGCTCCACCTGGCCACGCCCGCTGGAGAGCCGCGGTGCGCTGGTCACGGGCGCGGCTGGCGACATCGGCCATGCCATCGCGACCGCGCTGGCCGACGCGGGCGCGGACCTTATCGTGACCGACCGCAACACGCACCTGCTCGGCGACAGGGCCGGCGAACTGCGCTCCCGCGGCGCCTACGCAGGCATCATCCCCGCCGACCTGACCCGCCCCGGTGCCATCGGCTACGTCCTCGAGGAGACCTCCGACCGCCTGGAACATCTGGACATCGTCGTCAACGCCGCAGGAGTGTGCCGCGCGGTGGCCCCCGAACGGCTGACAGGACGCCTGTGGCGGGAAACCATGGCTGTCAACCTGGAAACCCCCGCTCAGATCTGTACCGCAGCAGCCCCCTACCTACGCTCCCGCGGTGGCGGATCCATCGTCAACATCGCCTCCGTGTCGGGCCTGTGCGCCTTCCCCGGTGCCGCGCACTACGCCGCCTCGAAGGCAGAACTCATCGCCCTGACGCTCGCACTCGCCGCCGCCTGGCACCGCGACGGCATCCGTGTCAACGCTCTGTGCCCGGGCTGGACCCGCACCGGGATGACACGCACACTCTGGACCAGCCCCGACCTGTCCAGCACCGTGCTGGAGCATGTTCCTCTAGGCCGATGGGCCGCCCCCGAGGAGATCGCCGACGCCGTGCTCTTCCTGCTCACCGACGCGGCCGCGCACCTCACCGGCACCGTACTCACCGCCGACGGCGGACTGCTCGCCGTATGACCTCTCCAGCACCCTCCGCTCGAAAGGACGCCGGGATGCCCGCCCCCACCGCTGTCATCGCCGGGCTCGGCGCCTGCCTGCCCGCACGCCGGATCACCAACGAACAGCTGGAGAACGGTCTGCACACCAGCGACGCCTGGATCCGCCAGCGCACCGGGATCGGAAGCCGGCACTGGGCCGAACCGGGAACCAGCACCGCGGATCTCGCCGTCACCGCGGGACGGTCAGCCCTGGCCTCCGCCCAGACCACCACCACCGATCTGGTCATCGTCGCGACCACCACACCCGACCACCGCTGCCCGGCCACCGCACCCCAAGTGGCCTGGCGCCTGGGCCTCGTCGAGACTCCGGCGTTCGACCTGGCAGCGGTCTGCTCCGGCTTCGTCTACGCCCTGAGCATGGCCTCGGCAGCCATCCGCGCCCAGGCCCAGCACCAGGTCCTCGTCATCGGCGCCGACACCTACTCCACCATCATCGATCCTCAAGACCGCACCTGCGCCGTGATCTTCGGCGACGGCGCCGGTGCCGCCCTGGTGCGCCGCGGCGCAGTAGACGAGCCAGGCGCGCTCACCGCGTTTGACCTGGGCAGCGAAGGCGAGCACTCAAACCTGGTCCGCATCGACGCGGGCGGCTCCCGCCACCCCGACCCGGATGGACACGCTTCGCGCGAGGAACGCTACTTCCGCATGCACGGCAGCGCCGTGTTCCATCAGGCCGTACGCCGGATGACAGCATCCTCGCAAGCCACGCTACGCCGAGCCGGCTGGGCGACCGACTCCATCGAGGCGTTCATCGGGCACCAGGCGAACCAGCGCATCCTCGACACCGTCGCCGACCGCCTGGCCATCCCGGCCGACCACCGATTCGGCAACCTCGCTGCGGTCGGCAACACCGCCGCGGCGTCCATTCCGCTGGCTCTCACCGACGCCGCCGCGCGGCAGGCCGTCCGCCCCGGAGCCCGTACCCTCCTCACCGCCTTCGGAGGCGGACTCGCCTGGGGATCGGCCGCACTCACCTGGCCCGACGTACAGCCCGAACTACCCGCGCTGTACGAGCCCGGCGCCATCGACAACCGCCAGGAACCGCCCACCAGCAAGTCGGCACCGTAGCCGCCACCCCCGACCCCACCGCGTGGCCTCGTCACGCGGCCATGCGCAGTTGGTCCAGAGCATATCTGAAAGATCGTGTAAGTCCGTGATGTGACAGGCTGGTCAGGGCTCTAATGGGCCTTGTCGGGCCGTGAGGCAGACTACGCTCCGTAGCCGCTGGTAGGTGAGCACTCCCGGTCTCCGAGCCATTGCGAGTTCTGAGGTCAGACCGTGCGCCTGCTGGTCGGCCGGGAGGCCTGACTGCTGATGGGATGGCGTGCCCGCCGGGCGGTTGGGCGTGAGCACTTGATTCATTAGAGAGCGAGCCGTGTCTTCCGCTGGCTGCACATTGTGATCGGGCAGATGGTGAAGGGGCGGGGTGCTGGTGCTGTTCGTCGGTGATGACTGGGCCGAAGACCACCATGAT
>NZ_JBEYEW010000088.1:0-9067 GCF_040634095.1 Streptomyces sp. NPDC007205 | reverse complement strand
ACTCCACGGGCTGGACGGTCACCGACCCGCTGCCGGCCGGGATGCTCAACCCGCACACCTCCGACGCCGGCTGCGGTATCGGCGCCGGGACCCTGACCTGCACCGGCGGACCGCTGGAGGTCGGACACAGCCACACCATCACCGTCCGCGGTCTCGCCCCCGCCACAGGACCGGCCAAGCTCGACAACTGCGTGAGCGTCACGGGCAACGAGACCGACCCCAACCTGCAGAACAACAACTCCTGCGTGCCCACCTACATCCCCGGCATCCCGCTGATCGACCCGGCCGTGGGCAGCGCCGCCGCAGGACTGCTCACCCTCGGCGCCGGCTACTACCTCCGCCGCCGCAAGACCACCGGAGCCGCCATCTAAGAAACCCACAACCCACACCACGGAAACGGTCCCTCCCCACAACCGCCGGGGGAGGGACCGTCTCACATAGATGGGCCCGCTCCGACGTCAGAGCGGGCCCATCTCAGGAAGCCGTTGGCTTCAGGTAATCCGAGCGGCGGCTTGTTCAGCCAAGGTGCGAGCGAGCTGCTCGAATCGAGCGGCATCCCGCTCCAGGGCCTTCACGCCCAGGAGCCGCAGCAGATTGAAGAAGGTGTCGTCAGATTCGATCTTGAGGTCGAGGAGCATCGCCAAGCTGCCAGGCTCGTTGTACGGGACCTTGCGGGTTTGAAGGCCAGGTTGAGTCTCTTCGGTGTCGCGAGCGGTGGGCGCTTCCGTCCGAGGCTCGGGTACCGGCTGCTGTGCGGGGTGATCGGCGGCCTGAGTGGATTGACCGCTGGAGGGTGATGTGTCTGGCTTGTCTCCCTCTATTACGCCGTAATAGCTGTCGCGCTGAGCGGGCTCCTGCTGGGTCGGCGCCTCGCTTCGAGCCGTCTTCTGGACGCGCTTCTCTTCTTCCTTCCTGGCCCGCTCTTCCTTCAGCCGCTCAAGTGCTGCTCCCTGCTCTGCGGCAGGCTTGCTGGCGACAGCGCGCAGCAGGTCGATGGGGTCATCGCCGACGCGGCGCTGCAGTTCGGGCGTGAGATTCAAAAGAGCGAGGCGTTGTGACACCCAGCCCTGGGATCGGTGAAGGCGCTTGGCCAACGCTGTCTGGCTGCCATGGATGGCCAACAGACGCTGGAGGGCACGGGCTTCGTCGAGTTCCGGGAGGTCTTGGCGATGGATATTAGCGACGAGGGCAGATTCGAGAAGTTCCTCGGAGTTGGCGCCCTGGTCGTCACTGACCATGACCTTGACCATGGCGAGTTGGGCTTCGCGGGCAGCCGCGAGGCGGCTGCTGCCGTCGACGACCACGTGGGTCGTATCGGGTTCGAGGTCTGCTTCGCGGTCTGGGTTGGCCTTGATGTAAGCGTCGCGGTTCATGACCGTGATCGCTTGTTTCTGGCCGTGAGTTTTCAGACTGCCCACGAGATCGGTGAGATCGCCGAGGGTGGAACGGGGGTTGTCGGGGTTCACGCTGATGCGGTGCGGCGGAAGCTCGGTCGGCGGGGCGACGGCGTCGGTGGGCACTCCTGTCGCGGCGGCGACGGCCTGCCGGCGTGCGCTCACTGGACGCACTCCACCGCCGAAGCGGCCCGCTCCCAGCTGGTCGGCCTTGCTCATGCGATCTCCCGGGCCAGCGCGCGCATGCCGATCGCCTGTTGCGACTTGGGCGCATAGGACAGCAGGGGCCGCTTCATTCGTACTGCTTCCTTCTGTTCTTTGAGATCGCCGATGAGCCCGACGACCCGTGGATCCTTTATGTCGACCCACCCCTGCAGCGAAGAGGTGGCAATGAAGCCGCGTCGGGAGTCGTAGAGGTTGACGACGATGCCGAGATAGTCAATGTCGACCATGAGGTCGCCACGCAGGTCGTCGATCTGGGTAGTGAGTAGTTCGTAGGCGTCTGCGGAGCTGTCCTCGGCCTGCACGACGATCAATGCGCCGGACTGACCGGGCTTCTCACCGTCGCGGCGACGACCGTAGTACGCGGCGGCGTCCATACTGAGCCCGAGGCTGGGCGGGCAGTCAACAACGATAACGTCGTAATCCTGTTCGAGTGGCGCGAGGGCGCGTTCCAGCGCCGCCTCCCTGGCCCGTACGGCGGACAGCCGGACGTCAAGGAGGAAGGCGTCATTGCAGGCGGGCAGAAGATGCAGTCGGCCACCAAAGGCGTCGTCATCGATGGAGACAATGAGATCGCGGAGATCACCCTTGGGGTCTCCTGCCATGTGATTAGTGAGGCTGTCGCCGTTCATCGGCAGAGGCGCCCCCCCAAGTTGGTTGGTGAGGTGGCACTGAGGGTCGAAGTCGACGAGCAGGACGCGGAGCCCGGGACCGGGTAGGTTTTCGATGTCCAGCGAGTCGTCGCTGGCCGACTCGTCGTCGGAATGCGTGTCGCTGGCGCGCAGGGCCTTGGTGAGTGCCCTGGAGACCCGGACGGAGTGCAGGCTGTTGGCGTCTTCAGCAAGTGCTTCACCGAGACCAGCGGTGATCGCTGTCTTGCCGACGCCGCCCTTCTGGTTACAGACGATGATGCGCCGGGTGATCTCAGGCCGTGCAACGTCCGGGGCGGGGTTGGAGTCAAGCCACAACTGCACGGACTGGGCCAGGCCTTGAATCAGTGAGACGCGGCGGTCGCTGACGATTCGGCGGAACTCGTCCCACTGACCCGGTGGCAGGAAAGTGGAAAAGGAGTCGGCCCCCGACGTTTCGATGGTCGCGGGGGTAGAGGCGAGGCCGCACCAGTCCCTGACGCCCTGCTCGACGGCTGCCTGAATCTCGACGCCGTGCTGCGCGGCTCTGACTTTGAGGTTCTGCCGGAGCCATCCCGGCAGTTTGGAGACGACCTTCTCGCGGTCGTTGGAGGTTGCTGGCGAACTCATGGATGACAGCTTACTAACGTTCGCGCTCTTTGGAAGCACCGACACGTTAGTAGAGGCTCATGGGGGAGCCGGGAGGGCCGAACCGGGCGACGGGAGCCTATTACGCCGTAATAGCTGATCGCGGGATGTCGAGGTGAGGTCTCTCTATTACGGCGTAATAGAGAGACCTCAACGGCCTGGGTGCGAGCGACCTGAGCACAGGGGACCCAGGCGTTGTTAGGGAGCCTTGCCTCCGCGAGAGAGAACTGCCGTCGCGGCCGCGTACGCGAGGCGGGCCTCGTTGGTTCTCGCCGCCGGCCGCGCGCTCTCCCGCTCGCTTCTCCTCAACTCCCGGACTACAGCTTCCACGTACCTTCCGAGACTGACGATTTGAATGGGGGTCTCACAGTCAGGAAGCACCGCGGCGACCTGGTCGAGCCAGAAGGTGACCTCATCATCGTCATCCAAGCCCGCCCGGTGCTCGATCAGGCGCTGTGCGACCGGAGCCAGCAGTGCGTGATGGCGCGCCGCCTCCTCCTGCATACGGCGTTCAGCCGCGGCCTTGGCGGCAGCGCGACGCTCGGCTACGAGAACGGCCTCAGGGGTACGGCGCACGGGCCGATCGCCGCGTTCCGGGTCCATGAGCGTTGTCGCGCGCAGGCGCTTCGCCTTGTTGTAGGCAGCGCTGGCCGTATTCACAGCGAGCGACTCGGCGAGGGCGGTCCACTCCACCTTCGCGGCCCGGGCATCCTCAATGGCCTTCCCTTGACGGACGTCAGCCTGTTCGCGGAGGTACTCCCACAACTTCACGCGGGTGATCGCGGCCTTGCGCCGCGCCTCCTCGCTCTTCAAGGCACCAGAGTGGGCTTCGAGATACAGCAGTGCCTGGTAGAGCTCCTCGTCGGCCGGCATCCGGCCGACGTTCTCGTCCTCGGCGTCTTCGTGCAGTTGCCGCAACTCAGCGATAAGAGCCGCAGTATCGACCGCTCCCAGCCGCACCGGAACCTTGAGCAATGGCCTTGTGGGAGCAGCTGACTTTCTGATGAGACGTGCCATGGCAGGGAGTCTGCCCGAGGATTCACATTCTGTGAATCACTGGCACCGGAGGTCGCGCTTTGATGCAACACGTCCGTCCACGGCCAGGCTTGAGCTGGGCACGGGCCCCGAGAGAGCGGCGATGGCTGCCGAAAGCCTCAGGCGTATCGAGGGACACGCAGCCCGGTTGGGACCGAGCCATACCTGACCGTGGAGTGGGATTGGCTTCACCTGCGCCACAGTCGGCGTCGCACCGAACCAGGGCTCCCCTGAACGCGTGCTGCACCCAGGCGTCGAACCGCTTGCCGGTGAGCCGGTCGACTCTCCGTCGGTGCGGGAAGGTACCGGGCGGCACCGGCACCGCTGCCTGCCGCCCTAGAGCGATCAGCGGCCACGGCTGAGATGCGTACACATCTTTTGCGACCGGGTCCCGTGTCCCTGAGTCCGGCGGTGCTGACCGTGACTCATCGGCGATGCACCTACTCCTGTCCGGGAACAGGCGCCGTGGGGGAGGCCGTAACGATGCTGCTCCCGTCAGACGACGGTGGAGAACATCGAGCGGAGGTTGGTAACAGGCGTTACCAACCAGACATGGTGAAGTCTCAGCTGGGTGCCCGGCTCGATGACGAGATTGCGGAACTGGCCAAGCCCCGGACAGAGATCGCCGTGATGCCCTGGAGGGCCTCTGGGATCCCGGTCAAACCTGCCTGCGAAGACGCGGTCGGGTTGCGCGACCTGCTGCGCGATCCCGCCTGCACCGTCGCGAAGATCGAGACAGTGCTGCGGTCCGGTCCTGGTCACAGGCCGCTTGATCTACCCAGTGCGAGCAGGCTGGCCGAGCAGAGCCCTTCTCCGCGCTGGAGCAGACCCAGCCGGTCGGGTGGAGGAGGGCGCAGAGGCCGTCGTAGGCGTCGTTGGCGATCCGAGGTGAATGTATGACGGTGACCCGGTCGGCCCCGGGATGGTCCTGCGACACTGTCTTCAGCGTGCGAAGGGCGATGAGTCCAGGGGCACGAGGTACCTCGGGCGAGGCTCAGGGGTTGTTCGCCCTAATTGTGGGACAGTCGTATCGCGTCTGAGTGCAGAGCGGTGTCGCGTCGGCCTAGCGCGGCCATCGATGATGGGCGGCGTGGTTCGAGCCCCCGGTCTGGAGGTCGTCAGTCGGCAAGACCCGGACCGAAGTCCGGGCCCTGTGGGAAGCTGCCGACGCTGTTGTCGAACCAGGGTCCGGCGCTCAGTCGTCGTCCTCTTCGATCAGGAATCCGTGGCTTTTCAACGGCGCCTGGCCCATCGGGGACGCCTCCTGCCGACGGCCCTGGGACATGGGCGGGGGCATCGTGGCGCTCATGTGTTGCTGGCCGCCGTAGGGCGGAGGGTTGTCACCCATTGCCTGATTGCCGCGGTGGGAGTTGCCGACGCCAGATGGGGTGATGGAAGGAGGCAAGGACGAGGCCGCCTGGCTGTGTGGTGGGGGTGGTGGGGGCGGCGGTGGGGCGTCGTCCTGGAGCTCCAGATGGCGCAGCTGGGACTCGAGATACGACTTCAAGCGCGAGCGGTAATCGCGCTCGAAGCCGCGCAGGTCTTCGATCTTGCGCTCCAGCGTGGCACGGGCGGACTCCAAGGAGCCGATGACGGCACGGTGCTTGTCCTGCGCGTCCCGCTCCAGGGCGTCGGCCCTGGCACTGGCATCGCGCTCGATATCCTCGGCGCGGATGCGGGCCTCGCCGAGGATCTTGTTGGCTTCGGAGCGAGCCTCGGCGATCGCCTGGTCGGCGGTCTGCTGGGCCAGCGAGAGGACTCGCGCGGCGCTGTCGCCACTGGGATCGCCCGCGCCCTGACCCATCGGACTGGAACCTTGCGAGCCGCCTTGATCACGCGTTCCAGCCAGCTGAGGAACGCTCATCGGTAGCTGGGACGGGCCACCTGTCTGCTGCGGAGGGCCCGGTATGCCGGCTGGTAGAGCGCTGGGGGCCCGCATGCTCTGCTGCTGGTCTTGCTCTGGGGGCTGGTCCGCGTTCTGTTGGTTCTTCGCGTTGGGACCAGTGGCAGCGGCCAGCTTGGCACGCAGGTCCTTGTTCTCGCGGAGTAGACGGGTCAGTTCGGCTTCAACTTTGTCGAGGAAGGAATCGACCTCGTCCTCGTCGTAGCCTTCTCGGAGGCGTGTGGTCGTGAACTGCTTGTTCCGCACGTCCTCGGGGGTTAACGGCATTTCTTCACCCCAACGTAGTCATCGGCAGTCGGGAAAGAGTGATCGTCCATCCTCACTGCATGAAGCTCTGTGGGATGAAGACGGTGATCATCAGTAACGAAGAAGGAGGGGTCGAGCGCCGCGCCCCGAGACGCAGCGATGGGATGAACCGCTGTAGAAGCGGCAGCGGTAAACCGGTCACAGCACCGGATTGATTCCTGGTCTTGAGAGAGACAGTGGCCGCTCCCTGGGGATCGGGGACGTAGAGTCGCTGCAAGTCGTCCGGTTGCGAGGAACCGTCATATAGATGCTGCCCAACGGGTGGCGCCGCTTTCCCGGTCGAACAAATCGCTATAAAAGTAATATAGATCTCTCTAGGTCCAGTGTGTCGAGAGTAAGGCCAGTGGCTGCGAGGAACACCTCGAGGAGGCCGTGCCAGCGCTCGCAGACTCTCAGTCGTCGACGTAGCACCCCATCCGGCTCGGAGACGGGCTGAAGCGCGGGGCGGGCGCCGGGTCGGTGGTCAGCCCCGTGCTGCGGGTCGGCCCGGAGCCTGGCAGAGGTACGTCGAGGTACGTCTCTTGCAGGCGGATGAACGAGTCGCGCACCGCACAGATGGCGGCCTTCTCGGCCGAGTGGACTTCGCTGTAGGCGAGGCAGTCGGGCAAGGCGGCACGGCCGTGGACACGCCAGCCTCCGCTGTCGGGGAGTGCACCCGAGCTTTTTGACGTCGACGTGGACCAGTTCGCCGGGCTGGCTGCGTTCGTAGCGGCGCGGATGACCTGCCTTGTGGGCCGGTCCAAGAAGGCACCAGGTGGTTCACTCCCTGCCGGGCCAGGACCTGGTGCACGGTCGGGCCCGACAGACCCAGGATCGGCCCGACGCAAGCCGCCCAGCTTGTGCTCCTGTCGAGGCGGTACACTCGGTCCTCTACCGCTGCCGAAGTTGGGTGTGCGGTGCCGTGTGCGGTCGGTTGGGACGATCACGCAGTCCGGCCTCGCCTTTTCCGCCAGCGACGCAGCCACTTGTGGGCCGTGGCCCGGGAAACTCCCATCTCAGCGCGACATGCGAGACAGGACGGCCGGAACGGACACGCTCGATCTGCAGTCGCCTGCCGTGAACGGTCAGCCAGGTATCACGGTGGGACACGAGACCTCCGTGCGGCGCAGGTCTTCGCCATGATCAAGCCCGGTATCCGTCAACAACGCTCGTGATCAATACATCTTGCCGCTGGCTGATCCCCAGCGCTCAGTGCAGGCACCAGTCGGTGATCGAACGGCGATGGCATACCTCGATTTCTGGGAACTCCGCTCGTTCTTCGAGGTGGTGAAGGATGATTCGGCCAACGCGGTTGTCCCGGGGTTGGCCGGTGCGGCCGGCGGATGGCCGGGCATCCGACTGGTTTGTGGTCAGGGTGAATTGGCGGCTGGTGTATGGGGGGCCGCGGTCGGGCTGGGAGATCACAGGGCCTGCGGGGGCGGTGCTGGTGGCAGGCGGTTCGCGGTGCGTCGGCGGTCAGTTCAGTGCGCGGGTGGTCGGCGGTGGCCCAGCCGGTCTCCTGGCGGGAGGCGCTGTCGGTGACGGTGGCCGGGTAGAGCCGGCCCTCGTCGGTGGGGGTGGAGGTGATGTCGGCGCTCCAGCGGGCGTGTGTCGCAGTTGGGCCGGGCCGGAAGTTGCGCGGGACCAGGTCCGGGGCGTCCGCGTGCGGGTCGGGGTTCGTGGTGCGGTGCCGGCGTCTGCGGTGCCGGCCGGTGAGCCCTGCAGCCCGCATCAATCGGGCGATGCGTCTGCGGCCGCAGACGGTCTCCTCAGGCCTGAGGACGGCGTGGATGCGCGGGGCGCTCGTAGGCGTCCCGGTCTGGGTGTGGACGGCGGTGATCTGCTCGGTCAGCTCTGCGTTCTGCGCGGGCCGGGGACCGGGTGTGCTGATGTGGCGGGAGGAGAAGGCGGCACGGGAGACCTGCAGCA
Source organism: Streptomyces sp. NPDC007205 (assembly GCF_040634095.1). Taxonomy (NCBI): domain Bacteria; kingdom Bacillati; phylum Actinomycetota; class Actinomycetes; order Kitasatosporales; family Streptomycetaceae; genus Streptomyces; species Streptomyces sp. NPDC007205. Next base: position 1,022 of record NZ_JBEYEW010000088.1, on the reverse strand, counting down.
GTTCACACGCCCGCTTGACGCTGTGACCGTCCCGCCTTTTCCGCCTCGATGAACGGGTGCACCGTCACCGGGTCTTCTTGATGCTCGTATGTGAAGCAGCCAGGCTCATGGGCGTCTCGGGTAGCGGGTCGAGGGGTTGGCCGAGGTCGGATTGGTCGGCGAGCAAGGCCCGGTAGACACGGTCGAGATGCGACGCCGCAGCAGACGCAGGGCCTCCGTCTTGGTCTTGCCGGCGGTGAGTTGTTTGGTGAAGTAGGTGGCGCCTTCGCCGTCGCCTCGCACCTGGGTCACGGCGATCATGTGGAGGGCGTGGTTGACGGTCCGGTTGCCGCCTCGGTTGAGCCGGACACGGACCTTGTCGCCTGACCAGACGGGGATAGGGGCTGTGCCGTTGGACCGGGCGAAGGCGGCCTTGGAGGCGAACCGCGTGGCGTCGGCGGCCTCTCCGATGATGACCGCGGCACCCAGAACGCCACAGCCGGGGATCGCCAACAGATGCGGTGCTCAAGCGGTGACCAAGCGACGGATCTGGCTCTCCAGCGCGTTGATGCGTTCCGAGAGACGGCGGCAGTCTGCCACCAGTTCAGCGGCGATCGCCGCGAGTGTCCCCTGGGTGTTGGACCAAGGCTTGGGCCAGCTGGTCCAGGATGCACAAACGGCGCAGGCCGCGAGAGGCGACGGCCAGCTCCGGGTCGAGCTCGTGCAAGAACCAGCGCAGCTTGTTGCCGATTGCGGTGCGCTGGGCCACGAGCGTGCGCCGGTGATCGACCAGCAGCTTGATGTCCCGGCTCGGCCCGTCCAGGCATGCCTTGGGCAGGCCGGGCTCGCGCAGAGCGACCCGGGCCACCGCCTCGGCGTCGATCGGGTCGGACTTCCCGCGTTCCCTGGCTGAGCGTCGCGCGCCGGCCATCAGACGGGTGTGCACCCGCACCACCGCGTGCCCACTGCTGAGCAGGTCGGCCTCGAACCGGCCGGTCAAGTGGCGGCAGTCCTCGACTGCTACCAGTACCGAACCGAAGCCG
>NZ_JBEYEW010000087.1:0-9430 GCF_040634095.1 Streptomyces sp. NPDC007205 | reverse complement strand
TGAGCGCATGGGGCAGGTCGAGTGCGGCACGGGAGCCTTGGGCGTTGTGGCCACGGCCCCTGTCACCCGATCGGTTGCCACACTGAAAGACCTCAATGACCACGCGGTGGTGCCTCCGGTCGAGCCCCGCTATCTCACCCCACGGCTGCTGATCCCGTCGCGGCAACGCCCCGAAAACCCTGGCAGCGAACTTTGGGGCCTGGGCGAACGACAGCGCTCATCCCTACGGCGCGCGAACCTCCGCCAGTTCACGATCCCATCGCCCAGTGTGGGAGGGCCCGGAGATGCCGTGGTTCGCCCAGGAGAAGTCGTGCCCGGCCGTGTCGTCCTACCAGCAGTGGTCGTCACCGCTGGGCTCGATCTTCATTCCTGGAAGTTGGCGGTCCGTCCGCATACAAGAGTTGCCGCTGCCGCAGGGCACCGCCTGCGGCGAGGCAGAGGTGGCGAGCATACGGCCGCGGCGGACAGCCCGGTGGCGTCGAGCAGGGAGGCGAGACGCTGTGGTGCCGGGCGCGGACTGCTGCGCGCAGGTCACGCTGGCGCCGCCGATCAGTTCTTACCGCTGCCATCTGTCTCAGCGCTTTCGTATGGCAGGCGGTTCATGCCGACGCAGGAGCCGGAGCGTGAGCACATAGCAGCTCATCGCCATGACGAAGAGCACGCATGTGTCGGTAAGCCACTGGCCGAGCGTGTGATGCCACAGGGGGTCGGTAGCTGAAGGCGCTGACTTGTCCATCGGACCGAGCAGCTGCCCGAGATCAACTGTCACACCTTCCGACGCGATGGCCCAGCGCGATGGTGCCAGCCAGCCTACTTGTTCGACTCCGGGACTGTGGAAGAGGCGAAACGTGATGCCTGAGAACAGGTACTGGAAGACGGAGTACAGAACCAGGAGAGGCATGGTGCTCTCGGTAGTCCTCGCCAGCGACGAGATGACCAGACCACACATCATCGAGGTGAACCCGAGCGCTGTGATGACGAAGCTCATCTCAAGGATCGGGGCGTCCGCCACGACGATCCCGTGTGACGGTGATGCACGTGGCAGGAATCCGAGCAGGCACATGATGATTGCCTGGAGGCCCGAGATAAGCCCCAGAACAGTGATCTTCGACATGAGGTAGGCGGATCTGGAGAGGCCCGCGGCCCGTTCCCGTTCATAGATCACCCGTTCCTTGACCACCTCACGGACGGAGTTCGCGGCCCCCATGAAGCAGACGCTGATGACAACGGACGCGAGGATCGTGCCGGCTTCGAGATTCGGCGTTCCGCCGGGTGCCCTGCGAAGGCCGAAGTCCGCAGGTATGACGGTGCTGGCCAGGCCCAGGACAATGGGCAGGAGGGCTATCAGGCAGACCAGCCTCCGGTCGGAGGCCATCACCGCCAGTTGCCGACGGACCAGCCCAGACAGCTGCGTCCTCCAGCGAGGTGGCTCCGGAGTGTGTACTGCCTCGGGGGTTGTGGCTGTCGGCTGCGGTGGGGCGGCGGCCGTAGCAGCCACATGTCGCTGGTGTTCCTGCCACCTGCGGGACCAGACGTGATCCCCACGTCTCTCGAAGGCGGAGAATACATCGGCCCAGGTAGCCTGCCCGAAGTATGCAAGTGCCTTGTCCGGGGCGCCGAAGTAGGCCAAGGATCCGCCTGGTCCCAAGACCAGTACTTTGTCGCATAGCTCCAAAGCTCCGACTGAGTGTGTGACCACCAGCACGGTCCGGCCGTCGTCCGCGAGTCCCCTCAGCAACTCCATGACATCACGGTCCATGCCCGGATCAAGGCCGGAGGTTGGTTCGTCCAAGAACATGAGCGAGGGTTTGGTCAGAAGTTCCACCGCGACCGAGGCACGCTTGCGCTGCCCGCCGGAGAGCGAGCTGATGCGTTGGTCGGCGTGGAGGCCGAGTCTGAGCTGAGCCAGCACTTCCTCAACCCGTCGGGCGCGTTCCCTTGGCTCTGTGTCGCGGGGGAAGCGTAACTTGGCGGCGTAGCGGAGCGCGGAGCGCACCGTGAGCTGTGGGTGGAGGATGTCGTACTGGGGAACGAGCCCAATATGCCGGCGCAGTTCGCCGAAACGCTCATGGAGGTTCTGGTTCTCGTAGAATACCTCGCCCTTGACATCCACCTGATGGCCCGTCAGGGCACGCAGCAAGGTGGTCTTTCCTGAGCCGGATGGACCGACGACTGCGATCAGGGATCTTCCGGGCACCGTGAAGCTCACGTTGTTCAGCAGTGTTCGAGCGCCCCTGCCGTGCTTGACCCTTACTGTCAGCTGACGTGCGGTCAGCGGCGACGTCTCGGCGCCCCGGCCGCCTGTGGTGCCGCTGGCTGCGCCGACGCCGGGGGGTCCGAGTTGCGGGATGGTGATGGCGGATCCGGTCACTTCGGCCGTGACGAGGGTATCCGGAGGCTGGCCGGGCCGACGATGGCGACCGTTCCCGGAGAACATGAGTGACCTTTCGCGACAGCGTCGACCGGCGCGGTACGTAACGCGGCGCGGCGTTGACAGGGAACTAAGTAACACCGCGTTGAGGGCGCGGCAGGCCCAGGCGTGCACGGGCCATGGTCGTCGGGGCGTGGAGTGCAGGACAGCAAGTGGTGGTCGGTCAATGGAGTTCCAGCGCTTTGGAGTTCGTACCGAATCAGACCCAGTGAGAGGACAAAGCAGAACGGCGTCCTCGGCTGGGCAGCCGGCTCAAGGAAGATCCGGTTCCTGATCCGCGTTCTAGTGTGCCGTCTTGCCTGCGGTGTGCAATGTGGGTATCCCCTATATCTTCCGGGAAGCCGGTGTTCAGAATTCACAGACCTTTCAGCCTTGCGCTGTGAGTGACGGCTGTCACTGATCGTGAGACGGAGAGATTCCCCATGAAATGGTCAAGCGGATTGGGTGACGTTCGGTGAGTGCGCCATGCCGCTACGACTTGGGTGCGGGAGTGATCGCCTCGAAGGTCCGTCCGTCACATATGAGGGTCCACAACACGTTCAGGGGCTTCTTGGCGAGGGCGAGGATCGCCTGCGTGCAGCCTTCGCCTTCGGCTCTCTTGCGGTCGTAGAACGCCTTGGACCGGGCGGCATCGGGCGGCGACCTGGGCGGAGAGGTAGAAGGTTCCGCAGCAGGCGGCGGCTGTAGCGCCGGGGGGCTGATGCGTCCGAGTCCCCGGGCACTGGGGCCAGGCCCGCGACGCGGACGAGGCGGTCGGGGGTTTAGAGGGCGGTCATGTCATTGCCGGTGAGAGCGATGAATTCGGTGCCGAGGAGGGTTCCCATACCGGTAAGGCTGGTAATCACTTCGGCAAGGCGGTGCTCGCGAAACCGCCCCGTGAGGAGATTGCCGGGTCTCGGCGATCTCCTCATCGAGGGTCATCACCTCCCCCGCCAGCTTGGCAACCACGGCGGCAGCCAGCTTCTCTTTGGGACGGCGGTGTGTTGGGATTCGGCGGCCTGGATGGTGGTGGCCGCGACCACGACGGAGTCACGGACCTTGCGGTTCTTCAGCCAGGTGGCCAGGCGGTTCTTAGCCGGTCCGGCGCAGGGGCAGCGGAAGTCTGGTAGCCCCGCGGTAGTAGCCGGAGGCCTGGTGAACGGTGCGGCCGTGGACGCAGTGTAGTCGTCGGTCGTGGTTGACCAGCAGGGCGATCAGCAGCGCGGCTCTGCCTGCGTACAGGTCGATGGCCCAGGGTGACGGTCTCGCCCAGCCAGCGCCATGGCGTCACCGATGATTCAGCAGCTCGGTTTCGTCGTGGGCCACCCGCCACGACAGCAGCCTCGTGCCTTCGGGGCTGAGCTGGGGCACCACGGTGTGGTGATTGCTCCCGAACCGGACGATATGCGGGGCGGCCTTCATGGAGACCCATCCACGACGGTGCGCGGTAGCCGTCGCAGCGGGACCAGCTGTGCGGAACCTGCAATGAGCCTGAGAGCCACGAGACCTGGCCCTCTGGGTGGGAACAGGGAAGGCGGACCAGCAACCGCACTGACCACTATGGCTACGCGTTGGGCCCGTCACCCGCAAGGAAGGAGACGACAGGCCCAACGCTCAACCCGGGAGCGGCGTGTTCCCCGGGCCTACCTCTGAGAGAGGAAACTCGCCCCATCATGACGGTTTTCTTCCGGTGGAGCTGGCAGGTCCGTGGATACGCCACCTCAGGGCCGGCGCCCAACGGAGAACCTCGGTGGCCGGGCAACCGGCTGGTCAGGTCCGGGCAGGGGATAGCGGCCGGACGTCTGCCCTGCGGTCACCGAGCAACTCGCGCAGGTGAGTTCAGCGATATCGAGGTGACACCAGCGCGACCTCGCTCAGACACGGTGGCGAGCGAATTCGGCTGGTGCTGATCCCACACTTGCGCGGGATCGACGACGTAGCTGATCTCGGACTCGACCCGTCCGCAACGCAGCCGTCGCCGCCGCCGGCCGCGAAACCGACGGACGCCGTGAGACGGAGCCCGGCCTATCGCGGGCAGACGCCGCGCGTGTAGTCGACTGTGGCGGTCTGCCGCGAATAGGTCCATTCCGGATCCAGCAGCGTCGCCTTCAGCTGCCGTGCGGCGGCCGGGCTTTCCACGATGTAGCCGAAGTCCTGTAGCCAGGCCGGGTACAGATTCTTCGAACCGAGGTAGAACGCGGAGTCGTCGACCGAGACGATCTTGTGGTGGAGAGCGTATGGGTGACCGTCCTGCCACTTTACCGACGCGGCGCTGCGGAACGAGGCGAGTTGCAGATTGGCGCACATGGCACTGGTCGCGGAGATCCGATCACCAGTGATTTGGATGAGCCGGTCACGGAGGATGTCACTGATCTCGGACAGCGACTTGATCTGCGAGTAGCCCCCACTGCCGATCAGCCCGCGGTTGGCTGGATCACTGACCACGATGCGGACCTTGACCCCGGCCGCGAGCTTAGCCGCCAGGATGCCATAAAGACGGGTGTCGTAGCGAGGCAGTGGTGGACAGGTGCCGTTGAGATCCTGCTGGGAGATGTCAATGTGCTCGCGGGCGCTGCCGATCAGCGAGCGCAGGGCACTCTCTTCGGGGTTGGCGCTGTCGTAGCCGCGGTCCCTGTTGGTGCGGTCGTGCACGCCAATGCGGCACGTGCTGTCGGGCATAGCGGACGGAGTGGGTCGGCCCGACGATGCCGGGTCTGAGTCCTGGATGCCGACACCGAGTCCGCCAACGGCGATGACAGGGATGTCGCCGGATTTCTCAGTGGCCAAGTCAGCGGCGGCCGCGTCCTCGCCCATCGTGGGCATACAGGCGGCACCGTTGGAGGTGGCGAGCCAGACCTTCGCGGGGTTGCCTGCGTTTTGGCACGTCCAATTCCAGAGCACGTTCAGGTAGTTGACCGCCGTGCGCGCGGCAGGTCCGGTGAGCGCGAGGTCGGCGTCCGCCACCGGGTGAGAGGTGTCGATGTAGTCGTCCTTCCAGCCGTTGATGCCGCCGGTGATCACGCTCTGTCCGTCAACCACCAAGAGCTTGGAGTGGTTCCAGGAGAACGCGGTCCTGGACGTGGTCATGGACGCAACGTTGAGCGTGATGCCCTTGGCTGCGTCGCCGAGCTTGCCCAGCAGTTCGTCGCGGTAATCCGCTGGTCTCACATTGACGTGGTAAATGGGGGCGGCGCCTACAAGGATGCGTACCCGTAACGTGTGGCCGGCCGCCACGGATGCCTTGAGCCCAGCGACAATCGCGTCCTCAAAGGCGCCCTTGGGCAGCGGAGCGAGCGAGGAGATGTCGACGGTAGCGTGCGCCTTGGAGATGTTCTCGGTCATCTTGGCCAGAAGTCGACCGGTACCCGGGCGGTCGGTGCAGCCGGGGTCACCCCAACAGCCAGGGGTTTGCAACAACCAGCCGCTCGGATCGTCGGCCGGCGCATCCAGGGCGTTACCACTGGTGCGCTGCCATATCCGGCCTTCGGTGCCTGGCGAGACGGTACGTAGGGACTGCTCAATGGCGTCCAGGTGCGGGGCTATGGACGCGGCATGCGCGGGGGTGGCGGGGAGCGCGGCGAAGACGGCTGTGAGCACGGTGGCGCAGTGCGTCAAACGGCCTAAGCGGCGCAGTCGTTGGCGTGCCAAGGATGGTTCCTAACCTTCTGGGGGATCATCAAAAAGTGGAGATCGATCGCAAAGTTGATCTCCCATCGCCACGAAGTTACCGCCCAGTTAACCCAGGGGTTGGGTGATGGTCGATCATCAGCCATCCCAGCCCGGCCTCAAGCATCCTTCAGCACGGCCCTCGCGGGGCTCTCCGCAGGACGTCCTCGCTCTCGGCATTCACAGGGAATTGGTCGCCCGCACGGGCAGGGTTAGGGGTGCACTCGACGCCGAAAACGTGGACCAGCGAGCGGACCTTCCTGAGGCCAGGCGGGACAGGCGAACGTCTGAATCCGGCGAAGTCCGGCGAGTTCCCCCTGGTTGACGGGCAGTAGGGCGTCGTCGAAGCACGTGACGAGGAGGGCCCCGGTCGCCGACCTGTCCCAGTCGTGCAGGATGGTTTTCCTGGGCAAACGGCTGGCATGTGGCGTCGGGTGGCAGCGGCCGTACCCGAGTCTTAGCGTGGTGACATGATCGAGCTTTTATGCCTGACCAAGCGATACGGCGAGAAGGTAGCGGTCAACAACCTCACCTTCACCGTCAGACCAGGTGTGGTCACCGGCTTCCTCGGTCCGAACGGTGCCGGCAAGTCGACGACCATGCGGATGATGCTCGGGCTTGACCGGCCCACATCGGGGGACGTACGCATTGACGGCAAGCACTACGATCATCTCAAGGATCCTCTGAAGTACGTCGGCGCCCTGCTGGACGCCAAAGCGATGCACGGTGGGCGCACCGCCTACAACCACCTCCTCTGCCTAGCCCAGAGCAATGACATCCCGAAGAGCCGGGTGGAGGAGGTCCTGGACACCGTCGGCCTCACAACGGTTGCGAAGAAGAAGGCCAAGAGGTTCTCCCTCGGCATGGGGCAGCGGCTTGGCATTGCGGGCGCGCTGCTCGGCGACCCACGGATTCTGATGTTCGACGAGCCGGTGAACGGCTTGGACCCCGAGGGCATCCACTGGATCCGGAACCTAATGAAGTCGCTGGCCGCCCAGGGCCGGACGGTGTTCGTGTCCAGTCACCTGATGAGCGAAATGGCCTTGACCGCAGAACACCTCGTCGTCATCGGGCAGGGGCAGCTTCTCGCTGACACTTCCATGGCCGACTTCATCCAGCAAAACTCGCGGTCGTTTGTCCGGATCCGCACCCCACAGCGGGAGCAGCTGCTCGACACGCTGTACGAGGCCGGGATCACCGTGGTCGAGGCGGGCGGTGGGGCGTTGGTGGTTGACGACGGCAAGGCTGAGCGGATTGGCGAGCTGGCTGCCAAACATCGGATCGTGCTGCATGAGCTGAGCGTCCAGCAGGCGGCCCTGGAGGAGGCGTTCATGCAGCTGACCGCGGAGTCGGTCGAGTACCACGCGCATGTCGAAGCGCCCGCCGATCAGGAGCGGTGGGACCACGGCGAGACGAGGAGCTGAGCATGACAGTGATCCAGGTCGTGCGGTCCGAGTGGACCAAAATCCGGTCCGTTGCCTCGACCATGTGGACGCTCTCCCTCGCCGCGGTGGTCACCATCGCCCTGGGCATGCTGATCTCTGCATTGTCGAATCATGAGTTCGACAACATGGGCGAGAAGGACAGGCTTTTTTTCGATCCGACCTTCATCAGCTTCGCCGGGATGAGCCTGGGGGAGCTCGCGATGACCGTGTTCGGCGTTCTCGTGGTGTCGAACGAGTACAGCACCGGGATGATCCGTACTTCGCTGGCAGCCGTGCCGCAGCGCGGCATCCTCCTGTTCAGCAAGATTGCCGTCGCCACTGGGCTCGCCCTCGTCGTCGGCACCATGACCAGTTTTCTCGCCTTCTTCTCGGGGCAGTCGATGCTCGGCTCACACAGGGCATCGATCGGTGACCCACACGTCCTGCGGGCGGTCATCGGCGGCGGCCTCTACATGACCCTCATCGCAGTGTTCTCGATGGGGGTCGCCACGATGCTGCGTTCGTCGATGCTCTCGCTCGGCATCCTGATGCCGTTTTTCTTCCTGATCTCCAACATCCTGGGGAACGTCGGCGCGACAAAGAAGGTCGGACGCTTCCTCCCCGACCAGGCCGGCAGCAAGATCATGCAGGTGGTCGCTCCGATCAACGACAAGAGTCCCTACGGACCGTGGGGCGGCCTCGGCATCATGGCTCTGTGGGTCCTCGCGGTGCTGGCGGGCGGGTATGCACTTCTGAAGGAGCGAGACGCATAGAGAGTGCACTCCAGGACGAGGACCTGTTGTCGGGGTTGAGGTCTGGTGTGTAGGCGGCAGAAAGTAGCAGGTGATCCAGTCGTGGGTGTCGATGGACGCCTGAAGGTTCCCTCGGAGTGTGGAGTCCGTGATATCAGGGGGAGGTGAGGTTCATGGGGTTCAAGCAGGAGAGGCGCGGTGCGTGGTTCCGTGAAGGTTCTGTAGGTCTCGAGACCGAGACCGGGAAGCCGGCCCCTGAGGTCGCCGTGGATCTCGGGGGCCATCCCGGGACGTTGCACAGTTGGGTCTCACGTGGAGGAGGAACGGTTCGGTCTCCTGCGGCCGGCCTGCGGCCAGTGCCTGGGGCGGTCGGCTGCGCGATGGTGAACGCGCTGAGCTGGAGCGGCTACGTCGGGAGATGAGCCAGAAGGACAAGCGCGCATCCGTGAGGTGGAGACGGAACGTGATGTCTTCGAACGCTGCATGGCCTTGTGGGTGAAGCAGCTGCAGTGGACCCGGCCCGGCTGGCCGGAGTGATCAGCGGCTGCAAGGGCCGGGCAGAACATTCCGTACACCACAGCATGCCGCGTGCTCGGCGTGAGCGAGTCGTGGTTCTGCAAATGGCGGGACAGGCTGGTCACTGCCCGCGAGGTGCGGCGCGGCCAGTTCGCCGACGTGATCAGGTGCGTCTTCGGTGCCTCGGGCGGCACCTACGGCTCCCCCTAGATCTGGATCACGCTCGTGCGGGAAGGATGGCGCATCTTGGTGAACACCGTCGTGAAGACCACGGCCGGCCTCGGCCTGGCCGGACAGAAGACCCGCCGACGAGGCGGGCTCACCCGGCCCGGGCAGGGCGGGCGACAGCCCCGTACTTCGTGCGTCGCGACTTCACCCCGGATGCCCCCCACCAGGTGCGGGCCGGCGACATGACCGAGATCGTCACCAGCGACGGCAAGCTCTACCTGGCCACCGTGATCGGCCTGTTCCCGCGCCGCCTGCCCGGCTACGCGACGGGGCAGCGTCATGATGCCGAGCTTGTCGTCACCTCCCTGCAGATGGCCGCCACCACTCGCGGCGGCGCCGTTACTGGCTTCAGCTCGTCAGGGTGAGGGTGGGTCGTCGAAGGTCAGGCCGGTGCCCGCTATGAAGCCGTCGAGAGTGTGGGGCCGGTACTGCAG
>NZ_JBEYEW010000086.1:0-9771 GCF_040634095.1 Streptomyces sp. NPDC007205 | reverse complement strand
GGTCGTGCCCGCCGGCACCGAGGACGTTGCGACGGTCATCGAACGTGGTCTGTCCCAGCTCTTCGACAGCACGTGACAAAGCGGCGACCATGAACTGCCAACGTCCTGGCCGGTGGGTGTTGTTACGTTGTTGGGGGTGTGATCGTCTGTTGGTGTGTCGGGGTGTGTCGGGCCTTCGCTGGGGGCTTGGGGCCAGGCTCCTGTGGGCAGACCGATGCCGGTGGTGATGTGGTCCCAGAGGGTGAAGTGGAGGAGTTTCTCGAAGCGGTGGGCGGCGGCGGTTGTCAGGTGGCGTGGGGGCCGGAGGTGGGGTGAGATGCCGCTGAACGCGGATAAGAACTTCTGGGCGGCTCCGGGTGAGCGGAAGCCTTTCATCGCACGTTCGCGTTGCCTGGTGGGCTGGTGGCTGTTCTCGCCCCCGGTTGTTCAGGCCCTTGCGTGAACGGTGCTCGACCGAGTGCGTGAGTTCGCGGTGCGCGCTTCCGTGGCTCTTCAGCTTGTCGGTCACCAGGACCCGGGGGACACGGGTCTGCTTCTTCATCAGCTCGGCCATGAACCGCTTGGCGGCTTTGGTGTCCTGCCTGGACTGGACGAGGATGTCCAGGACGTTGCCGTCCTGATCGACAGCCCGCCAGAGGTAGTGCCGCTCGCCGTTGATCTTCACGAAGACCTCGTCCAGATGCCACTGCTCCCGGCCCGCGGCCGGCGACGGCGCAGTCCGTTGGCGTAGGCCTGCCCGAACGTGTTGCACCAGCGGCGCACCGTTTCGTACGAGACGATCACGCCGCGCTGGAGCATCAGCTCCTCGACCTCACGAAACGACAGCGGGAAACGGAAGCACAGCCGCACACAGTGCGAGATGACCTCCGCCGGGTAGCGGTGACCCTTGTACGACGGTGCTCCGGCACCCACCAACAGACCCTCCGAGGCGACCAACCTGAAGATCTTCTCTCGGGCCCAGCTCAACGTGACAGCAACAGGGGTACCACCCAAAATGTAACGTGGGTGTACAGTAGAGTGATGTCGAGTACATATCCGATCGCTGAAGCCCGTACTTGCCTGGGTGACCTCGCGCGCCGTGCCGCCCAGCACGAGCACATCATTCTGACCGACCGCGGTACACCTGCTGCGGTCCTGGTCTCCCCGGCCGAGCTGGAGGACCTCGAGGACGCCCTCGCCATCGCCCGTCTGGAGCGTGACCGCGCCCTGGGTATCGTCCCCGCTCCCGTCCCGCACGCCGAAGCACGCCGCGCGCTCCTCGAAGCGGCTGGCCGGAGCGGGGCGGAGGCGTGAGCTGGACGGTCACGTGGGAGCCCGCAGCCCTCAACGAGGCGACCAGCTACCTCAAGGCCGATCCGGTAGGCGTGGACGCCCTGTTGGAGGCCGCCGACCGGCTTGCCGACGATCCAGCCCCTCAGGGCTCCCGGGCCTGGGGCACCAGTCATCGCAGGCTGCGCAGCGGCCCGTGGCGGATCCTGTACCGCATCGACACCGTGAACGACACGTTGCACATCGAACACGTCGGACATACCGGCTGAGAGGGCGTTCGAAGTAGGCAGAGTGCCCTTTTTGCCCTTACCTGCAGGTCGAGATGGCGGACCATCTCGGCTGCGAGGCGGGGGATCCGGCCGGGTGGGGCAGTGGGAACAACCGTAACGGCAGCTTCGAAAAGACGGTCATCACCATGGCGGGTCCGGTCACCCTCGAGGTGCCGCGGGACCGTAAGGGTGAGTTCGTCCCGCAGATCGCGTCGCAGGGGGCACGCCGTGTCCCCAGCGCTGGTGTCGAAGGTGGCCGACGTGATCGCGGACGAGGTCACCAGCTGGCAGAACCGGCCTCTCGACGCCGGGCGGTTTCTATCAGTGATTACGAATTAGCTGGTCAGTGGGTGTGTGAGCCATTGTTTCATGGCCTCCCTGCCCGCCATCGAGCACCACATCAACGAACTACGAGCAGACCGCGAAACCGCACTCGCCATGGGCGCAGCCGAGTTCGCCACCATCGCCCTCACCGCACAAATCACCGCCTACCAGCGCGTCATCGACCGTATGAACACACACCTGGCATCCCTCCCCGCCTCCGAACGCGCCCAGATCGAAGAGGCCAGCACCGTGCTGCGCAAAGCACGAGCAGGCGACAACCACACCTTCCTGCCCCTCACCACTGCCCGACCGAAAGACCCGCGATGAATCCCCGCGGCAACCCCGCCCCCCTCGCCGAAGCCAGACGCCGTCACAGTCTCGACAAACGAGCCCGTGTCCTCACCGTTCTCGCCACACTCGAGAAACAGGGAAAGCCGCTCACCTTCGCCGCAGTCGCCCGCGCGGCCTGAGTCTCCACATGGCTCACCTATGCCTCCGGCGTACGCGAGCACATCGAGGCAGCTCAACTCCGCCAAGCCCACAGCACCCCATCTGCCCCGGCAAGCCCACCAGCCCACTCAGCCTGCGCACCGAACTCGAAACCGCCCGGCAGGAAATCAAAGAACTCCGCGACGAACGCGACCGGCTCCAGGCAGCCTTGCGCCACCAGCTCGATGCCATCCACGCCCCCGACACAGCAACCAGAGCAGACCAGCTGAACGCCCTGAACCAGGACCTCACCCGCCAGCTAGAGGAAGCCGCCTCGGAGAACGCCACATGCCGCGCCCGCATTACTGACTTCGGCTCGTCAGGGTGAACTCTTCCGAAGTCCCTGATGGGCCTTGGGCGATGGCTGTACCCGTGGTGTGTGAGGTATGCGGATGGGGGCGGGCTGACCGCCGCGGAGCGGCGGCGCCGGGAGTCGGTACGGATGCAGGCGGCTGAGCTGTTCGAGCAGAAGATCAAGCCGTCGGAGGTGGCGTGGCGCCTGCGGGTGAGCCCGAAGTCGGCCTACCAATGGCATCAGTTGTGGCGGGATGGCGGCGTGCAGGCCCTGGCCTCCCGTGGCCCGAGCGGATCCCGATGCCGTCTGTCCCCGCGCTGTCTGGAGAAGCTGGCCGCCTATCTGGAGCAGGGTCCGGCCGCGCACGGCTGGGTGGAGGACCAGGTGTGGACCGCCGCTCGGGTGGCCACGCTGATCGGCAGGAAGTTCCACGTCTCGTACAGCGTCTCGGGTGCTCCATGCGTGAGCTGATCGCCGAACGTGAATGGCTGACGGTGTTCCTGTTGCCCGCGTACTCGCCCGACCTCAACCCGGTCGAGGGGGTGTGGGCGCACGTCAAGCGCAGTCTGGCCAATCTCGCCGTGGTCGCCCTGGACCGACTCGAAGCCCTCGTACGCAACCGGCTCAAGCGACTTCAGTACCGGCCCGACACTCTCGACGGCTTCATAGCGGGTACCGGCCTGACCCTCGACATTCTCGCGTCACCTTGAAGAGCCGAGGTCAGTAACGGCGAGGTCTGAAAACACCGCGCCGGCGGCCGCACGGGCCTCCCGGACGGCGACGCTCTGCGCCTGGGCGACCGGCAGCAGACGGACCCGGCTGCGCGCGTTGCCCCGACGCCGTTTTGCAACCAGGTTCGCGATCACCAACACGCTGCGCGGACACCTTGATTGCGTACCTGATCGTGAAAGTGGCCGTGTTTCCGCGCAGGCGGCGCCGCCCTCACTGGCCTGTGCCGATTTCAGGTGGGGGTTCATGAGCCCACGAGGTACGCCTTCTCCCTCCTCATCAGCGGAGCATCGGCGGGCCCCTTGATATAGGGGCCGCGCCAGATCACCCCGTGCTCCTGAAGGCTGGGGTACCACTGCCGCACTTTGTGCATCCGCACCGGCCACCGGTGGTGGTACACCCGCTTCGCCTCTTCCGCCCCGTCCGACGGCCGTGCAGAGGGCGCAGCGAGCCGGATAACCCGCACATCGGGGCGCGGCGGCACAGAGCCGTCACCGCCGTTTACCGCTGTGCGCACCCCGGATGCGGGTTGGGGCGGGCTGACGGCCGTGACGCCCTGGGCGATCAGCCGCCAGAAGGCGAACATGTAGCGGCCCGCAAAGTCGTCGTAAGGGTCCTCTACACGACCGCCGTCCCACTCCCCAATCTCGGCGACCGGCTCGAAACGCCACCGGGAGGCCTGGGTGAGGGCCTTCTGCAGCTGGCGGTGGCGCTCGGACAGATCCGCGAGCATCTCGCTGCTCTCCTCCGCCAGGCACGCATCACCCCGCATCCCGTACATGCCGTCCGGCATCAGTGGCGGCAGCGGGCTTCCGGACGCGCGCGCCTGGGAAACCGCCTCTCGCCATCCGGGCGGCTGCACGGGTCCGTCGCGGTCCATGAACGTCGCCACCCGCACGCCGGGGTACTGGGCGGTGGGCAGGATCTGGTGCTGGGTGATGAACTGCCAGCCGAAGGCCTTGGTGTCCGACAGGGAGCCGGTGCGGTTGACGACCACGAGGGGCTCGGGCAGCACCAGCAGCCCGGTGGCCATGAGGATGTTCCGGTCACGGTCCAGCGTGCTGACATCGGCCGGCTCGAGGGTGGCGGCCGCGGCCATGACCGCGGCGTGCGCGGCCGGGGAGATGACCAGGGCCTCCGCCTGCCGCAGCAGCTTCCCGATCTGACGTATCTGCCACGCGGCAGCCTCCCCGGGCTCCCGCGGCCACGGTGGCCGGTAGCCCTGCTTGCCCAGCGTCATCGACAGCGCCGCATCCCACTCCAGCCCCTCGGGCCGGTCGGGCATGTCCGCGAGATCGCTGTGCAACAGCACGCCGCGCAGTTCGGTAACGACATTGTTCATGTTGGAGGCCAGCGTCATCTGCACCCACGGGTTGCCGACCAGGCACCGCCTTGTCTGCTCCCGCAGGCGATGCGCAGCCCGCGCCGCGCCGACCGCCGTCCACTGCCCTGACTTGTCCCTGCTGCGCTCCCGCTTGCCCGGCTCGCCTTCCCCACCCCGTGGCCCCCTCCCACGATGCCCGATGGCAAAGCTGTACCCGACCCCCGCCCATACGACACGACGGAATCCGGACGGACGACGCGCTATGCCTCTCTCGGTCACCACACGTCGTCTGTATTCCAGGGCTCAGCGAGGCGGCCGGTGCGGTGCGGTGGAGCGGCATGGCGAGCGGGCGAGGGCGGCGATGGCTGCCGCGTTGGGGATCGAGCTGTTGCGCAGCTCGCCCAGGACCTGGTTGAAGGCGTAGCCGAGCTTGTGCGACAGCTGGATTTGCGAGCGCTGCAGAGAATTCAGCAGCAGCGCCAGCATGTCCTCGTAGGCGGTGCGAAGGGCGGGGAAGGCGCCGCGGCTGAGCTCGCGCATGGCCTTCGTCTGCCGCTCCACAGCCTCCGCGATACTCGGTCGACCCGCCGTGCGGGCGCGGCCTCCTGGTGCGCGGCGAGCGCGCGACGGTAGCCGGGCGAGGCAGTCTCCCGGGTGTGCACCGGCCCCGCGGGCGCGGCGGCGGGCGCCGGATCGGTATCGGCCAGCTCGAGCACCGGCACTGTGCCGGGTGCGAGGATCCGCAGGGCGTGCACGACCGTGCGGCTGGCCGACTCGTTGGCGGCCGCGATGACCGGGCCTGCTCCAAGCGGACCTTCGTCGCCCAGGCCGCCCACTCCGGGCACACGGTGAGCCGGCCGGAATCGGCGTCGTACCCGACAGCGGCGACGTGCCCGGCCAGCTCCGGTGCGATGGCCGCCCACCGCTCCCGCAGCGAAGCGCCGGCGGCCCCAGGCCCGCTCGATCACCAGCGCGCCGATCGCGGCACCAAGCCCCATCGGCTCGCGCCCGCCACGCCGGACCACCGGGTCGTGCGCGGCTTCGGCTGCGCCGTACGACCGCCGCCGTTCTTCTGCGCCGCCACCTTCGCAGCGCGCAGTGCGACGCGGGCCAGGTCGACGCCGCTGAGCTCCGGGTCCTCGGTCATCACGCCGCCTTCCCGGCCAGCTCCTGGACGCGGTGGACACCGCAGACGCTGCGGGACGGCAGGGCTTGCGGTTGCATGGCACGGTTCCGTCCTGGCCCGAGCAGGTCTCCTGCCTGGCCGGTGCGGCGGCGGGCGTGGGCACGACGGCTGCGCCCAGTGCAGCGGCTTCCTCGCGGCAGAGCTTGCACAGGCCGTCCTCGAGGGCGCGGCCGACGACGATGATCCGGGCGCCGCAGTCCCGGCAGGATCCGCGCGGCGGACCCTCCGGCTCGCGCGGCGCCGGGACCGGGCCCGGGTTGCGGATCGCGTCGTCCAGCACGCAGTCGGCGCAGCGTCCGGCCGGGCCGGGGCGGGTGTCGTGCTCGGGGCACAGGCCCTGCTCGATGCGCTGGGCACGCCGTCGGGCAGCGGCCTTGTCCTGGACGATCTCGGCACACACCTCGCAGTCCTTGCCGGTCGACCACAGGACACCGGCTTCGCAGTCCTGGTAGCCGCAGCCCCAGCGTGGCAGGGCCACCCCGAGCAGCCACCGGCCGGGGTCACGGATCTCCGAGATCATCACCTTGGCGAACCGGGCGGTCAGCCGGTGGTGCAGGCGTTCGGCGTCGGTGCCCTCACGCAGCTGGCGGCCCACCTCACGGGCGATCTGCCGGACGACGAAGTCGTTGGTCACCCGCTCCAGCAGCAGGTGGACCGGTTCCAGCACGGCGTAGATCTGCGGACTCATGGCCAGCTGCGGTCCG
Source organism: Streptomyces sp. NPDC007205 (assembly GCF_040634095.1). Taxonomy (NCBI): domain Bacteria; kingdom Bacillati; phylum Actinomycetota; class Actinomycetes; order Kitasatosporales; family Streptomycetaceae; genus Streptomyces; species Streptomyces sp. NPDC007205. Next base: position 3,182 of record NZ_JBEYEW010000086.1, on the reverse strand, counting down.
TCGTACGACGACCGCGCGGACCTCCTGCCCCTGCTGCGCTTTTCGGTATCCGGCTTCGAGGAGGAGGGCTGGCTGTTTCCACCCGCGCGAAGCGCGAGACCACCGCCGGCTTCCGTGCGCGCAGTCGCGTCAGCCGGGTTTTTCACGGTCCCCGTGCTCTCAACTACCGGTACCTCGCCTACGGCGGATGAGAAGAATGCGCGCTCGTCATCCGGTGAGTCAGTCCTAGGTGATTCCTCATTCGCGAGGGATCCCTCACCAACCGGAGAACCCGATCCCTCACCAACCGGGGAACTAACCGACTCCTGCGCACCACTGGTCACGGGCGCCTCAACAGCCCCGGCGACCGCCGTGCAGCCACCGTCCGGACGGCCCTCGGGAGCGATGTCGTGCGCGATGTACAGGTTGCGTCCCTGCGCCCCCGCACGCCGCTGCACCGTCACCCAGCGCGCCGCCTCCACCTCGTCCACGACCGCCGAAGCCGCCGTCACCGACAGTGGTTGACCCGCCTTCTGGCCCGAGTGGTGCCGCAGGCCGGCCGCAAGCTCCGCCTCCGTCAGCGCGATCCCTTGCGCCTGCGCATACGCGATCAGCGCGTACGCACGCAGCTGCCGGGGCGTGAGGTCCTCCGCGGCCGCCACCGGCAGCCACACGAACGCCTCCGTACGCGTCATCGCCCGCACCGTCCGCAGAGCCGACGTGCCCGTGCCGCCCGGAAGCGTCCGACGATCCGAGACCAGCTCCACCACACCATCCGGACCCGGACGGCGCAGCTGCGTCATCCCGCGTTCCACCGACGCCACCGACATCCCCAGATACGAGGCGATCGTCGACGACTTCGCCTGGCACCCCTCCGGACGCAGCCCGAGCGCCTTCACCTTCAAGTACACCGACAGCGCGACATCCGCGTACGCCGCCGACGACACCAAACGCATCGGCACCCGCACGCGCTGCCGCCGAACCGGCGCGCTCCCGTCCACGGCAGCGGCCGACGCCGCGACCGCGCTCACTGCACACCCCGCAGGGGCGTCAGAACATGATCCATCCGGCGACCCTGGACCAGGTCACCTGTGGACAGATTCCAGCGAGCGCCGACGGGGCTGTGGACAACCAAGGGCTGGACCCGTGTGAGGAGGCGTCCCGCCACGCGAAATGCGCAGCGATCCTGCTCCACGGCAGGACTTACCGGACGAATCGGGCTGTGAAATCGGTCAAGGCGGGATTTCGCAAACCCCCATACAGGGGCGAAACGGGTGTATGCGGGCTGGCCAAAGCCCAAGCGGTCATGCAAAATGACACCGCTCCTCTCTATGGGAGTGGGCACAACGAAGCCCCGACTCGGGCGCTTCGGGTTCTGGTGAGAACCGAGAGATGAACCGTTCGACCGGCTGCGAACCGGACGGACGATCCCTTCGGAGGGCCTGCGAAACCCTCCGGTGGCAGATGGGGCGCCAGCCGAGGTGACTGCGAATCACCTGGGAGCTGGACGCCCCGGGCGGCCAAACCGCCCGTCGACCTAACTCATGCCGCTCCCCTCAACCGAGGGGCAGACGGCTGCGCGCAGCACAAACACCCCACCGAAGGGCCAGCCTGCGATCACGCGCTGCTGGCACCACGGCGGGGTGCTGTGTGTCCGGGGCAGGGTACGGGTACCCTGATGCATGTCGATCACCTGGACCTGTTGGAGGGGTGGTCGGCTGGCCGCCGGACTCCTTCCACAAAAGTCCGTTGGCCCGCCCCCTCGACTTGCTACAGGTCGCGGGGGCCTTTTTCTTTTTGATACTCCCCTCCAGCGATCGACGAGATCCCCGGGGACCACGTGTCGTAAAGGCGTCCTGACGCGACTTCAGCGAGACCTCCCTTGTTGGCCGCTTGCGGAGATGAACGACCTCGTGAACAGCAAGTTCTGCCAATTCCACCAGGCTGCCTTGATAGCAAGGGCACTTCGCCAGAATCGTGCCGACCATCCCGCGGACGCGCAATGAGTTGTCCGCGCGGCCCGTTCCACGGGGAGCGCCGAAAATCACTCGGTGGGACATATACAGGTAACCGTGCGGTTGCCGGCTTGCCATCAGCGCTGCCTCGCCTTGCACCGAGGGCAATCAGCTGCTGCCGTCAGCCAGTCGCTCGATGACCATGACACATCGCTCCGAAACTCCCGACACTCGCACTCGTAATGGCAGTTCCACTCAGGGATGAGGCCGGTGCAGGCGTAGGGGAAGGGTCCTACGTGCGCAGCCGTGGTATGCCCACACCTGCACCGAGCGCCCTGGCCAGCGCCTTCGCGGGTCCATTCAGGTTTGCCGTCGGACAGCCGGTGCCCGTGTCCGGTGACAAAGCCCTGCTCCTCTGCGGAGGGGCCTTGACCCAAGGCCGGGGAGTTAGCCTGTTTGTGCTGGTGGCAAGGGGGTTGAGGTCCAGGCAGTGGCTGCGTAGAGGCCGGGCCCGAGTTTGTGGATGAGCCCGGTGTCGGCCCATCGGGAGAGCTGCCGATACATGGTGTGCAGGGTGATGTCGCCGAAGTGGGCGGCGATCTCCGCGGGTCTCCATAGGCGCGTCGGGTCGTCCTGCAGCAGGGCGAGAATCCGGTGTCGTCGGCGCTGCGCTGGGGCGGTGTAGCGGTCGTCGCGGGAGGTCGTGGGCAAAGGCGGCTGTTCGGGGCGGGGTTGGAGGACGGTGACGGTGAGGTCGGTGATGGTGCGGCTGTGATCGGGACGGCCGTCGTCGCGTCGCTCGCTGTAGCGGGACATCGGGGACTTGACCTTGCGGGTGCTGGTCCGGTGTCGGCGGGGCGCGAGGAGTCGGGCCAGCACCCGCTGGCCGATCAGCCCGAGGGAGCCGGGCTCCTCGGGGACGATCCCGATGGCCTGGACGACCTGGTCACGGGCGGTCTGGAGAGCCACGGTGAAGCAGCAACGATCGGGGTCGGTGCCGGGGATGGACTCGGCGGCCTCGACCATCACGGCCCGTAGGGCCTGGTAGAGCGTGAGCAGCGCCCACATCTCCTGTTCGAGGCCGGCGCGGTCGCCCGAGCGGAGGTTCCGGCCGGCCAGGATCGTGTGGCGGAGCGCGTAGTACGCGCTCTCGTGTTCCCAGCGCTCGTGATAGAGGTTGATCAGCGCCGCTGCGGGGTGCCGGCGGGCGTCGGTCAAGGTGGTGACCAGCCGGTAGAAGCCGCTGAA
>NZ_JBEYEW010000085.1:0-10005 GCF_040634095.1 Streptomyces sp. NPDC007205 | reverse complement strand
TCGACTGCCTGTACCAACGAGCTCCGTTGTGCTTTCGCCTCGAACCCTCAACGTGCTTGCGGCACCTGCGAAAACGCTAACTTCCCGGCCTTGGGGAGGCCCTCACAGTGGGCGGCGTGGTAGGAACGCTCAGCTCATTGCGTTGGCGGTGGTTGAATCCTGTTGGCTTCGGGTACCCCATTTCCGTGTTTGATCAAGAAAAGGACACGGGGGGACGCTTTTCATCGTGGACTGTCCCAGCCCAGGCGCGCAGAGTGCGCGGGGTGAGGCCGTAGCGTCGTTTGAAGTCAGGATTGCGGCGGCCCAGTTCGACCCATGAGCGGCCGGACGAGAAAGCGCCGCGCATGATGTGGTCGAATGCCACGTAGAAGGCGCTGAAGGCGCCTCTGGGGGCGAAGCCGCAGGCCCAAAAGTGGTATCGGGTGTCGTCGAGGAGGATGAGGCCGGAGCAGATAAGCCCGTCGCGGGCGCGGAGTTCGAGGACGCGGACGTCGTCCCCGAGGGCGAGCACAAAGTTCTGGAAGAGGCCGGGCTGGTAGTAGTCGGAGTTGTTGTGCTTGGCGGCGGTGGCTCGGGCCAGGGTGACGAAACCGTCCAGGTCGGCGTCGTGTGCAGCGCAGATGATGGCGGTGACTCCGGCGCGCTGGGCGGCTCGTAGGTCGCGCTGCAGGTTGCGGCGGGGTTTGCTGGGCAAGGTGGTGAGGTAGCCGTCGTAGTCTTTGCGGGATGGCAGGTCCAGGCCCCATCCGATGTCGATGTCGGTTCCGTGGAGACCGCGGATTTCAAGTAGGTCGTTGAGGCGTGTCGCGGCGTCGACGTTGGCTAGCCCGTAGAGGGTGGCTCCCCAGTCACAGGCGACGTGGTGGAGCATGTCGAGGGCCACGTTGATGGCTGGGATGGCTCGGGGACGTGCGGGGATGACGGTGTCATAGCAGTGCCATACGTGGCTCATCAGCGCTGGCTGCCCTAGTGTTTCGGGGAAGTGGTCGTTGATCACGCGCATGGGGTCGACGCCTTGTTGGAGGTATGCGGGGAAGGCGGCTTGAAGGACGCCTCCTGCGTCGCGGATGAGGATGTAGGCGGTGCGGCGCACGGGATGCAGAGGGTAGCGCTCGAAGGCGCTGAGGAAGGGGCGGCGGTAGAAGACCGGTGCGCGCGCGGTGGCCATCAGTTCGTCCCATTCAGGGCCGACTGCGTCGATGCTTGTGAGGACCTCGGCCTTGAAGCGTCCGCAGGAGGTGGTTATGGCTTCGGTCATGACGGTGTTCCCCAGGCCGCCAGCGTTGCGGACGTGCGGTGTGCTGGGGCTGCGAGGGCGTGTTCAGGTGTCCGCCGGGACGCGGTGATGTTGTCGGTGGAGGTGTACGTGCACCGCATGGCGTGTCACTCCTCGTTCTCCTGATTCGGCTCGGCCCAGTTGAGGATTACTTTTCCCGCGCTTCCTGCGAAGGCGGCGGCGAATGCCTCTCCATAGTCGTCCGCCGCGAAATGATGAGTGATGACGAGCGATGGGTCCATCCCTTGGTCGAGCAGTTCTGACATGCAATGCCAGGTATCGAACACCCGGCGGCCACTGATTCCCTGGATGGTCAACATGCGCAGAGCGATGTCGGCCCAGTCGGTGGACATGCGATCGTCCGGCAGGCCAAGGACCGCTACCTGGCCTCCACGTTTGACACCGGTGAGCAATTCCTGGAGGGCGTCGTGGTTTCCGGACATCTCGAAGCCGATATCGAAACCCTCCCTGAGCCCGAATTCGTCAGCACTCTTCGCAATGGCGTGCGGCTCTGCTTCAACCACGTGGTGGATTCCGATCCGCCGAGCGAGATCTAGCCGGAACTGGTTCACATCGGTGACCACGACCAGATGCGCATCTCGGTGAACGGCAATCGCGGCTGCCATGCAGCCGATAGGTCCTGCCCCGGCAACCAGCACCGTCCTGTCTTGCAGAGGGAAGGCATCAGCGATGTGCACCGCGTTGCCGAAGGCATCGAATATGGCGGCCACGTCCAGCGTGACGCCGGGGCGATGTACCCACACATGGTCGGCGGGCAGGGTTATGTACTCGGCAAACGCTCCGTCGCGATCTACGCCGAGTGTCCGTGTGTGGGGGCACAGATGTTTTCGGCCGGCTGTGCAGTGGGGGCAGCGGCCGCAGGTGAGATGGCCTTCTCCGCTGACCAGTTGACCGTGTAACAGACTGCCGACCCCCTCGCCGACGGCGATGATTTCACCGACGAATTCATGGCCGATGATCCGCGGTGGCGCAATGCGCCGGAGGGCCCAGGGAGTTGAGTGATGGATGTGCAGGTCAGTACCGCAGATTCCGGTACGCAGTACCCGAATCAGCACGTCATTGCGCCCTAGCTGGGGGCGGGGTACCTCGCGGAGCTCCACCCCTTCCTCGGGCCCCGCCTTGACCAGCGCTTTCATACTTCTCCGATCCGTGATCACTGTGGTTCCTTCGCGAGCGGCGAACGGCTGGGCCGGCAGCCGATGGTCCACTCAGTGGGCATCGCATGGCCGCTCAGGATGGATCACTTCTTCCTGGTAGAGGATGATGGTGGCTCCGCCGGTGGCGAAGTTGGCGACATCTGCCGCCACTGTCTGCCCCTGCGGTGATGCCAGGAGCTGCTCCATGTCCTCGCGTGTTGCTGTGCAGAGTTCGGCGATCATGTAGAAGGGTGGGGGTTTTCCGTCCTGTGTCTCGCAGAGTCCGACGATCCATCGCTTGATTCCGGGAAGTTGTTTCCCCAGAGGGATGTGGACGTTCCGGTAGTGTTCCTGAAACGCGGCTGGGTCATCGGGGTGGCCGAAGAGGCAGGTGAGCCGGTACATAGCGCGTCATCCTGATGCGGACTCGGGCCGGGGTGAGACGTTGTGGCTGGGCCGGAAGATGTTGTCCGGGTCCCAGCGCGTCTTGACGCGTTCCAGCAACGCACGGGTGGCGGGATCGTAGGCCGCCGTTGCTGCTGCCGGCCCCTCATCGGCGAGGTAGTTGACATAAGTGCCGGTACAGAAGGGGTTGAGGCGCTTATGGAGGCTGCGCACCCAGGAAATGTTGCGGTCATCATCACTGGGGCTGTCCCACATACCGACTGCATTGACCAGGTAAGGAGCATCCCTATGAGCGGCCGCCGTATGACCTGGCGGGACGCGGGCTACCGCTCCGCCGAGCTGGTGGATGAGGATCTGGGCCGATGGCGAGGGGGGACATGCGGCGAACTCAACCAGGTCCGCAATCAGCCGGGGTGGAAGATCGCTGATGTAGCCCGGCTTCCAGTAGTTGCGCATTCCGGGTGGCGAGCCCGCATCGAGCAGTGATTGCTGTTGAGGGTAGGGCATCGGCTGCACAAGGTCCACGGCGGGCGGGCCAAATCGGCGCAGGGCCTCCGCGAGTTGCTCCCGCTCGTCAGCGTCGCCAAGGGCGCATAGAGCCACCATCAGCGCGGGCTTGCCACGCAGTGCCGCGGGGAGCGCGGGATCGGTTGGCGCGGTGAAGAACGCGGCCGCCGTGGTGACCGTATCGGGTGCCGTACGGCACCAGTGAGCGTAAAAGTCCAAGACGTCTTGGGCGCGTTCGACGGTATGGATGACATAGCCGCCCAGTACCTCGGTCACCGGGTGCAGACGGTAAGTGAACTCGTGGACGACGCCGAAATTACCCCCGCCGCCGCGCAAGGCAGCGAAAAGATCAGGATTCCGGGCATCGTCAACCGTGATCACTTCGTTGCGGGCCGTCACCAAGGTGGTCTGGAGCAGGTTGTCGCATGCCAGGCCATAGGCTCGCATCAGCCAGCCGACACCGCCCCCAAGGGTCAAGCCGCCGATGCCTGTGCTGGATATCATCCCGCCTGTGGTCGCCAGCCCATAGGCGGCCGCTGCCCGATCCAGATCCCCCCACGTAGCGCCACCTTGAGCGCGCACGACCCGCTCGACCGGATCGACGTCCACGGTGCGCATAAGTGAGAGGTCGAGCACCAGACCGTCGTCACACGTGCCGCTGCCGGTCACGTTGTGCCCGCCTCCTCTCACGGCGAGCGGGAGCTGGTGGTCCAGGGCGAAGCGGATACCGAGCTTGATGTCAGCGAGCGTGCGCGGCCGGGCGATGAGGCGGGGATGGCGGTCGATCATCCCGTTCCAGACTCGGCGCGTGCTGTCGTACTCCGGGTCACAGGGACGGATGATCTCGCCTGCGAAGCCACTTCCGATCGTTTCGTCGGCGTGTGGTGGGATCGTTCCCTGCGTGGCAGGAGCTCCATTGCGGACACGAGCGGTGGGTTGACGGAACTCTGTCATACGGCTGTCCACCCTCCATCCACGACAAGGCCGTGTCCCAGAATGTGTGAGGCAGCCGGCGAGCAGAGCCACACCACCGCGGCCGCGACTTCCTCAGGCGTAGTGAACCGCCCCGTGGGAGCGGTCGCCCGCAGCTCCTCTACCGCCTTGGCATCCCCGCGCAGGACGCGGTGCATCATGTCGGTCGGCACCGGGCCCGGGCACACAGCATTGACGCGGATACCTTGCCTGGCATAGTCGACCGCAGTCGCACGGGTCAGCCCGAGAACTGCGTGCTTGCTGGCCACATATGCGGTCGCCTCGCGCGAGGCGACCAGGCTCAGGGTCGAAGCCATGTTCACGATCACGCCGCTGCCCTGAGCCAGCATCTGTCGGAGCTCGGCCTGCATGCACAGCCAAACGCCCTTGACGTTTACCGCCCAAATACGGTCCCACACTTTGGGCGAGACGTCGGCCACGATCTGTCCGGGCTCATTGATGCCGGCATTGTTGACAGCGCAGTCCAGGCGACCGTATGCATCCACCACCATAGTGATCAGCTCGGCCGTATGCTCCGGCTGTGTGACGTCACACTCGAGATCCAGCGCAGTGCCACCGCTGTCTTGGATCATCTGTGCGGTCTTTGCCGCCGAAGCTCCGTCGATGTCCGCAATCACTACCGTGGCACCAGCGCGAGACAGAGCCATGACACAGGCCTGTCCGATCCCTCTGGCACCGCCGGTGACCAGGACTACCTGACCGGTCAGGCTCCTGCCGTCCGCTACGGCCTGGCTCACGACTACCTCCTCGTGTAGGGAACGCCTTCGTCCGCCCCGCTACTTGCCTTCCGTCTGCGGGGCCGCGACACAGCTCAGGATCAGGGTGTGGGGGCAGTCCAGGTACCGTTTCCAATACGACGCGCCATGCAAGGCGAGACCCTCGTCGGTGACCTTCGGGTGGATCCACTGCAAGCTCTCGAACCCCGCAGCGCGCGCCGCATCCTCCTGCGTAGCGCGGGACCAGCGGTATGCGGTCAGGGAGAAAGTGGGGTGCTCGGGGAGCGTGATCGTCAGCGTCAGCGGCGCACCATCGGGCACCTGCTGGCCTCCGTCAACAGCCACCAGCTCGAAGTCGTACTCGGCGTAGTAGCCAGGCGTCACCGCCGCTTCCGGGTTCAGCACATACGTGACGCAGCGTCCACCGGATGCCGGCAGCGCTCGCCGCGCAGTACGGAACAGTCCGTGCAGCGCCTCAACGGTCGGGGCGTACGGTGCCACATACACACCCGCCACCAGGTCGAAAGCCCCGTCCAGTTCGGGGTCAGGCGCATCGATCGGACGCGTGATGTCACGACGCAGATAATCGATGCCCAGCTGTTCCCGCCGCTCGCGCGACCGCGCATAGTCAAGCATGCCCTCTGAGACATCCGCGCCTACGACCCGCTGGGCACCATGGGAACGCAGCCGCCGACTGTAAACCCCACTGCCACACCCGAGATCAAGGACTTTCAATCCTGTAATGTCTCCGAGCGCCTCAAAGTAACTCGGATACTCCAGATGCTGGCGCACAGCCATATCCACCGCCGTGCTCTCATAAGCTAGGGCGAGATCGTCAAACTGACTGCCCATCAATGACCTCCCACAAGTATTCCTGGCATGGATTATGCAGAAGCGGGCCGCAGTAGAGAAGCGGCTCGGTCAATGAGAACTAGTCGAATCCAACTAGTTCAAAATTCCTTTCAGTTGCCAGTACACCAACCATCGTCGGAGTTGTACAGATGGCCGGCGCGCTCACTATCAATCAAGCCCGACAACCGTGCGCCTTTGTGAAACGACATGTCCGGTCGATCTTGAGCGATCGAGCGGCATTAATTCTTTGCCGGGCAGTGGTGTTTTCCCCGGACATGCAGGGGTACTCGGGAAAATTTGCATGTCGGCGCGCCTCCGTCTGAGGGTGACCGCTGGAGTCAGGCCAAGGCGAGAATCATGTGACGCGCCGACTCTGATCCATAAAGGTGTCTGCGTGCCGGATGACGGCTCCTGGGGTGAACCCAGAGGCTGCCGAAACCATAGTTCACTGTGAGGGCGAAGCATCGATGTCCGACTGGCGACTACTCTATATTCCGCCTCCATTTTCACTTCTCTAATGCGCTAGTATTTATACGAGTGCACCGCCGTTGGCCGCTGGGCGGACCAACGGCGGTGACGCAAGATCACATCATTACGCCGCAAATGCCACGGCGATATGCCGATGGGATCGTCATGCGGCGCTGGCGAATCGTGAGTGCGGAGGGAAAGGATCACCTGCGTGGAACCCTTATCTTCACATTACTTGTGGCTGTATACCGCCTACAGGCAATGTGCTCATGTCGCCGCCGATGATCGCGAAGCACCGGGCGACGAGCAAGGTGAACCGGGGGCAAGCCGGTTATTACGCCGGCTTGGTGGAGCCCGGGAAACTCCCGATCATTGAGCGGCGCGGGACGGAGCGGTGGCGGCGATACTGCGGCCGCGGCCGGCCCTGCGCAGGTGGTCGTTCGTGGGAGCGGCGAGTTGGAGCAGGCCGACATGGAGGTCGGCGCGTATCTCGTAGCGGATCCGGAGCCGTTTAAGCTGATGGAGCCAGGCGAAGGCCCGCTCGACGACCCAGCGGGTCTTTCCCAGGCCGGAACCGTGAGCTGTGCCTTTCCGGGTGATCTTCGGTGTGATGCCGCGGGCCCGCAGGAGACGGCGGTACTTGTCGTAGTCGTAGGCGCGGTCGGCGAACAGCCGGTGAGGCCGGTGACGTGGCCGTCCGCGAATCCCGCGGATGCGGGGTATCGCGTCCAGCAGACATCAGTTGGGTGACATCGTGACGGTTTCCGCTGGTCAGGGTGACAGCCAGGAGTGTTCCGTGCCGATCGGTGATCAGATGGTGCTTGCTGCCCGGGCGGGCGCGGTCGACCGGCGAAGGCCTGGTGTGAGCCCCCCTTTGAGGGCTCTGACGTGGGAGCCGTCGGCGGCCGCGTCATCCATGTCCAGCAGGTCCGCTGCCCGCAGCTCCGCCAGAAGGAGCTCGTGTAGACGGGGCCACACGCCAGCCTGCTCCAGTCCCGAAGGTGCCGCCAGGACGTCACCCCACTGCAGCCGATCTTCTCCGTGGGGACGTCTGCCCAGCTCACGCCCTTGCGCAGGACGTAAACGATGCCCCGCAAGGCAGCGCGGTCATCCGTCGGCAACCGGCCTGGGTGCCGTCGACGCCGCGGTGGACGAGGAGGGGCAACGGGGCAACACGTTCCCCCAGGTCACCAGGCACAAGATCATCCGACACTCGAAGAACTCTGCCGCCATCAAGCCCAACTCCCAACCCTCACCCGCCAACTCATTCTGAAATGATCAGTTAGTGCTGCAGGCAAAGGCCCTCCCTTAGTCGCCATGCGACGCCGAGACCGGTCGAGTTGATCAGTGCCGGTACAGCGAAGGCCAGTCAGCCCTTGGTTGCTTCTCGGAAGATCCCGACCAGCTGAATTTCAAGTCCTCCATCGTCCAACTCTCAACAAGGGGCTCAGGAAGCAAGGTGAGGGACCCATGGCCCGTCTCCCCAACACACACTTGACGGCGCTCTTTGAGGCCACGGGCTGGAGTCCCGGCCAATTGGCCCGAGCCCTGCGCGAGGTCGCTAGCGAGGAGGGCCTTGACCTGGCGTGCAATGACACCACGGTGCGGCGCTGGCTCGCCGGCACCCAGCCCCGACGCCCATACCCCACGCTGTTGCTGGAGTGCCTCACCCGCCGCCTGGGAAGGCGCATCACGCCGCAGGAGGCCGGACTCACCCGAACACCAGCTGTCGTTGTGGATCCGTCCTGGGAGACCGATCCCGTGGGCAAACTCGCCCATCTAGCCCACACCGAACTCAATTCCCAACGGCAAGTTCTGCTCGACACGAGCGTCGTCACACTCACCAGCATCGCCTTACGCGACCTGACCACACTCCCCAGCCCACCGCGCCGACCCAAGAACCCGCTGCCAGACCGGCCGCACGCCGACCAGCGGGAAGTCGACCAACTTCGCGCCATGGCAGCGGTGTTCGTCGCGACAGCCGACAAGTATGGCGGACAGCACGTCCGAGCGGCCCTGACCGCCTACCTCCTCCACGACGTCCTGCCCGTCCTCAACACATCCGCCCGCGTGCGTACCCACCACGAACTGCTGATAGCCGCATCCCACCTCACCCTGCTGATGGGAACGATGTGCGCCGACAGCGGCCACGGCTCCACCGCCCAGCACTACCGCCAGATCGCCGCACGCCTCGCCGCCGACGCCGGTGACCACGCCACCCTCGCCATCGCCCTGCGCGCCATGGCCACCCACGCTCACGACCTGGGCAACCACACGCCGGCGGTCCTACACCTGGCCGAATACGCCGACCAACACGCCCGCCACGCCTCCCCCAGCGTCCGCGCCTACACCCACATCCACCTGGCCGTCATGAACGCCCACCACAACCGCCGGGCCGCACTCACCGCCCTCGCTCGCGCCGAAAACCTCCACACCCACTCAGCTGCCCCTCCCGGGCCCTTCAGCAGCTACCCCGCCAGCGCCCTGCACTATCAGCGCGCCCAGACCCTGGCCACCCTCGGCGACCACACCAACGCCCTCACCGCACTGACAACATCACTGCACCTGCGCAGCCCAACCGACAAGCTGCGCGCCGCCCTCACCCATGCCCGTCTCGCCGAAACCCACCTGCGGCTCGGCCACCTGGAACAAGCCCTGGCACACTGGAACTCCTTCCTCGACATCTACCCCGCCCTGCACTCCACCCGAGCCAAACAGTGCCTACGTACCGCACTCCAACGCCTGCGACCCTTCCAACGCCACCCCGCCGTCAGTGACGTTCTCGCCCGAGGGCGTTATCACGTGAACTCGGCCCATGCACTGCGGTGACTGACCCTTGGACCTGACCAGTAAACGGTGTAACTGGGTCGGCTGGTTGGTCAAGATTCGATTGTGGGTGAGGCGGCCGCCAATGGCGATGTCGAAGGCCTGCAGACGGCGTTGCCATGTTGTTCGTGTAGGCGTGCGATGATCTTGGTGTAGGTCGTCGGGGGAGGGCTGGTTGTCGACACGCCGTCGTACAAGGATCGGTTCCCGGCCGAGATCATCAGTCACGCTGTATGGCTGTATCTGAACCGCCCCAGGTTTGATCGAGACTCTAGGTCGTGGCTGTGACCTGGGATTTCGTGGTTCCGCGGTAGTACTTGGTCTCGTATTCGGCGGGCGGGATGTGCCCTATTTCACCGTGGAGCCGACGGTGGCAGTACCAGTCGACCCATTCGGCGGTGGCGAGTTCGACCTGGGAAAGCATCTTCCAGGGGCGACAGGGCTTGATCAACTCGGTCTTGAACAGGCCGATCGTGGACTCCATCAGGGCGTTGTCGTAGGCGTCGCCGACTGATCCGATCGACGCGGCGATGCCTGCACGGTCGAGGTGCTCGGCGAGCGCGAACGATGTGTACTACGAGCCGGCATCGGAGTGATGTATCAACTCGCGGGCGATGGCTTGGTGGTGTCTGCGCCAGTGGGACCAGTTCAGTGCGTGGAGTCGTCGGTCCTGGTGGGGTCTGGGGTGGGGCAGGAGAGTGTCCAGCAGTCGCCGGATCTCTGCCACGGTGAGGGGAATGAGGCTGGTGGTGTCGTTTCTGCCGCCCCCTTTATGGTGTCCTGGGCCTGGGCTGCGAGGACGGCG
>NZ_JBEYEW010000084.1:0-10094 GCF_040634095.1 Streptomyces sp. NPDC007205 | reverse complement strand
CCCACCTGACGGCCGGAATGCGCCGCTACACCGCCGACCGCGACTGGCTCACCGTCTTCCAACTGCCGCCCTACGCACCCGACCTCAACCCCGTCAAAGGCACCTGGTCCGTCCTGCCACGCACCACCACAGCCAACCGCGCCTTCGCCGACCCCGACGACCTGATCACCGCCGTCCGACGGGGTCTCCGCCAGCTTCAGTACCGCCCCGACACCCTCGACGGCTGCCTCACCGGCACCGGCCTCCGACGCCAGCCACCATGACGACACCACGCATTCAAGGTCAGTAGTGCCGTGTCAGGCGACGATCGCCTGTTGTGATGTGACGCGCCGCTCAGGTCCTATCCCGGTTGGCGCAGGGCCGTCAGGCTGTGTGGGTGGCAGAGCGAGTTCATGTACGCGAGATCGACGATGACGGAGTGAAGCTTCCCCTTGATCGTGCAATGCCGCGAAGTTAAGGGCTGTTGGGCGACGTCAAGGGGGGCGATGAGCGGGGAAGAAGGGGCGGGACCTGTGCTGTTTCAGGGATCGACCAAGATCTTCCTGAGAGCAGAGGCCCCGCGTGTCCCAGTCTGTCATGGCAGGCAGTCCGCCCGATGTCGACGTGTTTGCTCCTGGCCATATCGGCGAGTTGACACAGATCCTCCCGGCGGAGCTCATCGATGCAGTACTCGACGAAACCCGGTCGCTGCAGCGGCGGTTGCGGAGCCTGCCGTCCCGGGTCGGGGTGTACTTCCTGTTGGCCCTCGGCCTGTTCGAGCACCTCGGGGCGCGTCTGGTCTGGGCGAAACTGACCGGCGGCCTGGCGTGCAGGGTGCCCGCCCCGTCCGAGAAGGCCCTTCGCGATCTGCGGCGCCGGATCGGCACGGCCCCGCTCAGGCGCCTGTTCGAGATAATCGCCGGCCCGCTGGGGCAACCGACCACTCCGGGGGTGCGCTACCGCCGGTGGCGCACGGTGGCCTTCGACGGGTGCAACAGTCTCGCCGTCCCCGATCACGAGCGTAATCGGGCCTGGCTGGGGAGTGTCTCGTACCGATTCGGTGCCCAGAGCTATCCCAGCCTCCAGCTGATGACGCTGTGCGAGACGGGCACCCGGGGTCTGCTCGCCGCGTGCTTCGGCCCCCGTGACCAGGGTGAATCCGCTGTGGCCCGGCGCCTGAGCGATCGGCTGACCGCGGACATGCTGGTGCTGGCCGACCGTGCCTTCGACGACGGCAGCCTGCTGGCCGATATCGCCGGGCGCGGTGCACAGTTCCTGGTCCGCAGCAAGGCGAACCGACGTCTTCCGGTCCTCGCGCTGCTGCCTGACGGCACGTATCTGAGCCGGGTGGCGGACCTTTCCGTACGTGTCATCGAGGCCGAGATCACCGCGGCGGCGGCCGACGGCAGCAGGATCCACGGCACCTATCGCCTGGTCACCACGCTCACCGACCACCACGCCGACCCGGCGGCCCGGCTCATCCGGCTGTATCACGAGCGATGGGAGATCGAGACCGCCTACCTGGCTCTGCGTCACACGCTGCTCAGGGGGCGCGTACTGCGCTCGAAGGACCCCGCCGGCCTCGCCCAGGAGATGTGGGCCCTCCTCGTGGTTTACCAAGCCCTGCGCTCGGCGATGACCACCGCCGTGGAAACCGTGAAGGGATGCGACCCGGACCGTGCCGCGTTCACCGTCGCGCTGGAAGCCGCACGCGACACCGTCGTCTGCGCCATCACGATATCCTCAACACCGCACGGATCACGCATGGTTGACCTTGTGGGGAAAATCGGCTCAGCGATCCTCGGCAACCTGCTGCCGCGCCGTCGCTCCCGCATCTCCGCCCGCATCGTCAAGCGCGGCATTTCCCGCTACCACACCTGGAACCACGACGGTCGCCCGTTGAAGAGCGTCCCTCTCACCGCTATCGACGTCTCTGTCCATCCGCCCTCACTGCCCTCCCCGCCGGCAATCGATCTATATGACCAGCAACGCTTGGGCCGTCGGCAGAGCATCGTCAAGATCATGGAGAGCGCGCCCACCCGAACCTGGAAGGCCCGGGACATCGCTGAAAGACTCGGCACCACCGACCCGAAGACGATCAAGGTAATCAGTACCCAGCTGGGCACCTGGGCTCGCCTCGGCCTACTGCAACGCATCACCCGTGGTGCCTACAAGATGTTTCTTCTTGGGGACTTGTCATCCTCCAACACCCCTTAACTTCGCGGCATTGCTTGATCGTGGACACCTGGAGACTGGGACATGAGGTTCCAGAGGAAGTAACACCAGGTGGGAAGCAAGTACACGAAGCGGTACACAGCGGAGTTCAAACGGGACGCGATCGCGCTCGTCGACTCCACAGACCGTACGGTCACCGAAGTCGCCCGGGAACTCGGGGTGAGCCCGGAGTCCCTGCGTGCCTGGTACCGCCAGGCGAAGGTGGACCAAGGCGAAGGACGCCCCGGCGAGCTGACCAGTGCCGAGCGTGAGGAGCTCAAGCGACTGCGGAAGCAGAATGCCGAGCAGGCCAAGACGATCGAGGTGCTGCGAAAAGCCGCGGTCTTCTTCGCGAAGGAGAGCGATCGATGAACGAGACGTACGCGTTCATCGAGGCGGAGAAGACCACCCATGGAATCGCTTTCCTGTGCCGGCTGCTGAACGTGGCCCGCTCCTCCTTCTATGCCTGGCAGGCGGCGGCGAAGGTCCGCGCCGCACGGAAGACGGCCGACGAGGCCCTGGCCCACGAGATCACCGTCACCACGTCGCATCCCGCCACACCTAAGGCGTTCCGCGCGTCCACGCTGAACTTCGGCGCCTGGGCCGGGCGGTGAACCGCAACGGCGTCGCCTGCGTCATGCGCGAACGCGGTATCCAGGGTGTCCACCGCCGCCGTCGGCGGTCGCTGACCCGGCCAGACAAGAAGGCAAGGCCGGCGCCGGACCTGATCGGCCGCGGCTTCCACGCCGAGCGGCCGGGCACGAAGCTGGTCGGGGACATCACCTTCCACAGCCGAGGGCTGGCTCTACCTCGCCTGCTGGCTCGACCTGGCCACCCGCGAGGTCGTGGGCTATGCGATGGCCGATCACCACCGCGCGTCCCTGGTGGTCGACGCGCTGCGGATGGCTCACGGCCGCAGCGGCCTGCAATCTGGATGCATTGCACACTCGGATCGCGGCAGCGAGTACAAGTCAGCCGAATTCGGCCGCGAGATAACCGAGCTGAACCTGGGACAAAGCTATGGCCGCACCGGATGCTTCGACAACGCCGCCGCGGAGAGCTTCTGGGCCCTGCTCAAGGAAGAGATCGGCGCCCGCACCTGGCCCGACCGGGCCACTGCCCGCGCCGACGTCTTCGCTTTTATCGAGACGTTCTACAACCGGCGCCGACTGCGCAAGCACAAGGTCTTCGGCTACCTCACCCCGGCCGAGACCAGGCAGCGCCACCAGCACGACCTCGCGGCATAGAGATCGAGTGTCCAAGATCACGGGGAAACTTCAGTGTCGGCTCTGCACCAGGATGTCGAGCACGTTGCCGTCGGCGTCGACCGCACGCCAGAGGTAGTGCAACTCGCCGTTGATCTTGGTGAAGACCTCGTCCATGTGCCATTTGTCGCCCGGCCGCGGGCGGCGCCGGCGCAGCTGGTTCGCGTAGTCCTGGCCGAACTTGACGCACCAGCGCCGCACCGTCTCGTACGAGACCTCAACGCCCCGCTCGAGCATCAGCTCCTCGACCTCCCGGTACGACAGCGGAAACCGGAAGTACAGCCATACGCAGTGGGAGATGACCTCCACCGGGTACCGGTGCCCCCTGTACGACGGCGCGGTATCCACGCGAAGCCCCTCCCACAACGACCAACCCGAAGACCATCTCACAGGGCCAGAGCAACGTGACAGTGCCCCCGCACAAGCCACTGCTTGACATCCATAGGGGCGTCAAGACCGGTGCCGAAGAAGATAACCGGGGCCCGCAACGTGAATTAACTGGAAATAGTACAAGCTTACGTTCAACGGGTTCACGGCCTTGCTCGGCCGAATTACTTCCGCTTCCTGCTGGATCTCTGGTCCACTGATGGTGCTCGGTCTTCAGCACAGGGCAGGATGCGCCTTGGAAATCGCCAACGCTTGAGGCTCTGTCAACTCGCTGGATGTGAGATCACGTCGCCCTCGCTTAAAATATTCGACTGTCTGACAGATTCGCTTCTGCGTGCTCCTCCGAACTCCAGACGATCAATTTCCATCTAAGGGGAGAATGTCAATGAGTGTAAATGAGCTGCCAGTTCGACCTGGCAACGCGGCAGCGATCATGGAGATCCTGCTCGGCTTCGTGAAGGCACAGAGCATGAAAGCCGCAATAGAGCTAGGAATTCCGGAATTTCTGGCGGAGGGGCCCAAGACCATCGAGGAGGTATCGGCGCACTGCCGCAGCGATCAACAGGTGACAGCGCGGTTGCTGCGCTGTCTGTCGTCGGTGGGCCTGGCCGCCGAGGTTTCCCGCGGCACCTTCGCCGCCACCGACCTGACGGCAGCCATTCAGGAGTCGGCACCCGGCAACATCGCCGCGTACGTCCGATTCTCATGTCGCCTCGCTTACCCAGCCGCCGCCTTTCTCACCGATGTGGTGCGGACGGGGGACACTGGTTCGTCGTTCGTGCGGGCTCATGGGAAGTCCTTCTTCGAGCTCCTGGGCGAGGACGCTGAGGCGGGAGAGGAGTTCGACGCAGCCATGGCGGCGTCGAGCACCGGGTTCACCGAGGGTTTCATGGCTCTCGATTGGTCGGACGTGGCCGTGGCTGTGGACGTCGGCGGGGGTAACGGTGCGTTGCTGCGCTCTCTGTTGAGTGCACATGGACACCTGCGCGGGATACTGTGCGAACGGCCGAACGTCCTGGCCCAGGCCAGGACGCGCCTCAGTGAGGGCGGCCTCCTCGACCGCTGCAAACTGCGTGAATGCGACTTCTTCAAAGACGACTTGCCCGTCGGCGACGTGTACTGTCTCGCGCGGATCCTGCACGACTGGGATGACACGGCCGCTGCAGAGATCCTGCGCCGGGTACGGGCTGCGATCCCTGCGCACGGGCGGCTCCTGATCGCCGAGCAGGTCCTCCCCGAGGGTCCCGAGCCGCACTGGACCAAGACCTACGACCTGTACTTGGGTCTCCTGCTGCCCGGCAATGAACGCAACCGCAGCGGCTGGGAGGCGCTGCTTGCGAGCACTGGTTTCTGGCTTGAAAACATTACTCCCGCCGGATGGCGATGCCAGCTGTTGACCTGCGTCCCCCAGTAAGGGGCAAGCAGGCGAAGACGTGTCCGCCGGCGCTCGTGGGTGGAGCCCGTTGAATCTTTGATCTATGAGGAGCGTGAATGGCTGATTCAGGCGATATGGGTGTGAAAGGGCTTTTTGCGCCCGTGGACGTGTGCTCCATCGATTTGGACGTCCGCTATGAGGCAGCGATTGAGAAGATCTCCGCCGGGGCCATCTCGGTGATTGTACCGGTGAAAGACAACCAGGCCGGCATCGAACGCCTGCTGGACTCGTTGCTGCAGGATCCGGACGCGGTGCGGCCACGCGAAATCATCGTAGTGGACAACGGCTCCGCGGAGCCGATCCGTCTGCCTCCTCGGTACCAGCGGACGCAGCCGCCGATCCGGTTGCTGACCTGTGCCACCCCAGGTGCCGCCACGGCGCGCAACGTCGGTGCTGCAAAGGCTGAGGGATCGTGGCTGCTGTTCACTGACAGCGACTGCGTCGCCACTCCAGAACTGATCACCGGGTACCTGCGCACGAGCGGGACGGCCATCGCCTACGCCGGCCACGTCCGGGGCACCCCGCCGAGCCGGATCTCCAGGTTCTACGATTCGATCCGCGCTCTGCGACCGAGGCTCTTGCGGGACAGCGCGGGGGGCCTTCGCCCGCTGTACTGCGTCACGGCGAACGCATTGATACTGAAGCGTGCGTTCGAGGAGTGCGGCGGCTTTGACGAGCGCTTCGCTGGTGCCGGAGCCGAGGACCTCGAACTCAGCCTGCGGCTGTGGAAGTTGGGCGGGATCGAGTACGCGCCGGGCAGTGTCGTGCTGCACGACTTCAGCGACGGCCTTCCCGGCCTGTGGAAGCGTTTCGTTCGGTACGGCGCCACGTACCGGATCCTGGAGACGGTGACCGGTTCCAGGATCAAGCCGATATGCCTGGCGACACCACACCGCGACCCTTTCACGGTCTTCGCCCGGTGCGTCCAGTACGTCGCCATGTGCTTCGGCTATCACGTCGTGAACAGGAAGAACACCCGAAACCATCGCGGGTAGAACTCCGAGCCAAGGAAGGCCAGACAGTGCGAGCAGTGGTCGCCGGCGGGGCGGGATTCATCGGTTCTCATCTTTGCGAGCGCCTGATCGCGGATGGGTGGGAGGTCGTCTGCCTGGACAACCTCCTTACCGGGTCCGCTCGGAACATCAGCTCCCTGGTGAAGAGAAAAGGCTTCACTTTTACGCAGGTCGATGTCGGGGAGCCTGTCCGGGTGGACGGGGCCGTCGATCTCGTGGCTCATCTGGCCTCTCCCGCGAGCCCTCCCGACTACTTACGGATGCCCTTGCAGACGCTCCGCTGCGGAGCAGAGGCCACGTGGAGGCTCCTGGACCTGGCGCGGGAGAAAGACGCCCGGCTCCTGTTCACCTCCACAAGCGAGGTGTACGGCGACCCCGAGGTCCATCCCCAGCGCGAGGACTACTGGGGGAACGTGAATCCCGTCGGTCCCCGCTCCGTCTACGACGAAGCCAAGCGCTTTGCCGAGGCGCTGGTGATGGCCTACCGGCGCACCCACGGTACCGACACCGCCATTGTCCGCATATTCAACACCTTCGGACCGCGCATGCGGCCGGACGACGGGCGTGCTGTCCCGGCCTTCATCGGTCATGCACTGCGGGACCGCCCGATCGTCCTGTACGGCGACGGCTCGCAGACCCGGTCCCTTTGCTACGTGTCCGACACTGTCGATGGCATCATCCGCATGATCGGGTCACATCACCCCGGCCCACTGAACATTGGCGGCACCCGGGAGACGACAGTCCTGGAACTGGCGAAGCTGATCCGGCAACGCTGCGGTTCGAACTCGACGCTGAATTTCGCTCCAGCCACCCAGGACGATCCGCGGCGGCGCCGCCCCGACATCTCGCTCGCCCAGGGTCTGCTGGGCTGGGAACCAGCGACGCCCTTGGAGACCGGCCTGGACCGGACCATCAGCTGGTTCAAGACGACCAGCGCTTGAGCTCGCCCTGCGAGCACGCGAAGTACTTCCACGCCGAAAGGGAATCAGATGCCAGAAACCGCTCACGTCGATGTCCTCGTCGTCGGATCTGGTCCGGTCGGAGCGGTCTACGCGCGCACCGCCGTTGAGGCCGGGCACCGCGTCCTCATGGTCGACGCGGGGCCACAGCAGTCGACCAGACTCGGTGCCCACCTGAAGAACGCCTATCAATACCAGCGCAACATTGACCTGTTCACCCCGGTCGTCAGAGGACAGCTCATTCCCGTCTCTACACCGGCCAACGCCAACCCGGAAATGCAGCTCGACCCATGCTGCTACCAGGTCGACTTGAACCGGTACCGGGGACTGACCACCAACAACCAGAATCCGAACCAGAGGCCGGAGACGAACATCCCGGCCTCCGCAGTGTCCTACTGCGTCGGTGGCATGACCACTCACTGGACGTGTGCCACCCCTCGGCACCACCCGGTCCTGGAACGCTCCCCGCTGCTCCCTGACGCAGAGTGGGATGACCTCTATACCGAGGCCGAGCAGATCTTCGGCACCCGTGAGGACGTCTACGACGGCTCGCTGCGACACGAACTGGTCCGCGAGAGCCTGTTGGCGGAGTACCGCGAACTCGCTCCGCCGTATGCTCCACGCAGTCTCCCGCTGGCGGTGCGGCGGCGCACCGATAACCCGGCCCTCGTGCACTGGAGCGGCACCGACGACGTCTTCGGGCCACTGGCCGACGGCGTCTGCCCTGACTTGTTCGACTTACGCGCCGAGCACCTGTGCACCCGGCTGTTCCTGTCCGCAGACGGCACGCGCGTGACACACGCGGAGATCCGCGACCTCACGAAGTGGCGGACATTCCGGGTGGAGGCCAGGCGATTCGTCGTAGCGTGCGGAGCCGTCCTCACCCCGCAATTGCTGTACGCCTCGGGTATCCGGCCGCCCGCGCTCGGCCGCTACCTCACCGAGCAGCCGGAGGCGTTCTGTCAGGTCGTCCTCTCCCACGACTTGGTCGAGGCGGCCCTCGGCCGGCCGGAATATGCCGAACGGATTGCTCGGCATCAGCGTGAGCGACCGCAGGACCCGCTGCCCATCCCAGTCGACGAGCCGGATCCGCAACTCTGGATCCCGGTGTCCACGGGCAGGCCGTGGCACTGCCAGATCCACCGAGATGCCTACCACTACGGGCAGGTCGCCCCGAACGTCGACCCTCGCCTGGTGGTGGACTTGCGCTGGTTCGGAATGGCCGAATCCCGCTGGGAGAACCGCATCGCTTTCAGCGACGACAACTTTGACCTGTTCGGTCTGCCGCAGCCCACCTTCGAGTTCACACTGTCGGCTGAGGACCGAAAGACTCAGCACGCGATGATGGGTGACATGCTGCGCGCAGCCTGTGCCCTCGGCGGGTTCCTGCCTGGCTCCGAGCCGCGCTTCGTCACCCCGGGTGTGCCCCTGCACATCGCTGGTACGACGCGTATGGGCAAGGACCCTGCCACCAGCGTCGTCGACGTGAATTCCCAGGTATGGGGCATCACCAACCTCCAGCTCGGAGGTAACGGACTCATCCCGAGGGGCACCGCCAGCAATCCCACCCTGACCAGCGTGGCCACCGCACTCAAGGGCGCCCGCCATCTCCTGAAGGAGGGTATGTGAGCCAGTTCGTGCCCGGAAGCGTGCGGTTCGGCATCGTCACCAACCTCTGGAACAACGACGACCTACCACGCTCCGCGGACACCATCCCGTACCGGCAAGTACTCAGCGAGGTTGCACTGGCGGGATATGACGGGTGCAGCCTTGGCGGCAACTTCCCCAAGGACACTGCCGTTCTACGTGAGGACCTGACGAGTAGAGGCCTGACGATCTCCGAACCCTGGGTGGGCACCTACTTTACATGCAGCGGCATGCGGCAGCGGACCATCGACGACTTCCTGGCACAGCTCGCTGTCCTGCGGGAACTCGGCGGGACCGACATCGTGGTTGCCGAACTCGGGCACGCGGTCCACCTCAAACCGATCGCTTTGGCGGCCAACAGAGTGGTCTTCGACGACCGTCAATGGCAGGCACTGCTGTCCGGCATGGACGAACTTGGAACGCTCGCTACCGACGCGGGCGTGCGGCTGTGCTACCACCACCACATGGGCACGGGAGTCCAGAACCGTGCCGACGTCGACCGGCTCATGGCCGGCACCGACCCTGCCAAGGTGCACCTCCTGCTGGACACTGGTCACGCCACCTGGGCCGGTGACGACCCGGTCGCCCTGATCCGCGATCACATCACCAGGATCGGCCACGTCCACCTAAAGAGCGTCCGGCGCGACGTCCTCAACGCCCACCGCGACGCGAGCTTTCTCGACGCCGTGCAGGCAGGCGCGTTTACCATTCCCGGCGACGGCTGTGTCGACTTCCCCGCGATCCTGAGCACCCTCGCCGACGCCGGTTACACCGGTTGGCTGGTCGTCGAGGCCGAGGAGGGCCCCGGCCCAGCCATCGACCCGTACACCACAGCGGCGCGGGCGCGGCGCTACCTCAGAAAACTGACGAGCCTATGAACGGGGGCGATATAGACGATTCCACCTGCGCCAGGCAACTGCGCCGCCGGCACCCCCGCCCCAGGGACGAGTGGCACATGTCCGCCAAGCGCCACAGCCCGGAGGCACCCACCAGCGCACGAGACACCATAAGGGCCCGTGAAAGGTTCCCACGCGGGACAGGGTGTCGTCCCCAATCCACCTTTTCCCGAGCGCCCCAGACTTCCCGCCCTGTTCACCATAAGAGCTCGTAACACGATCATGGCCGAGCTTTCTTGAGGCGTCGCCAGCAGATGAGGCTGCAGGCCAGGGAGACGAGGGCGTCGTGCAGATCGAGG
>NZ_JBEYEW010000083.1:0-10184 GCF_040634095.1 Streptomyces sp. NPDC007205 | reverse complement strand
CGCCGGTAAGACCCTGGTCGAGCTGTTCGGTCTCGCCCGCGAGCTGAACATCGACGCCGAGGGCATCGACATGGGCCCGTCCCCCACGGACGCCGTCCTCGCCGCCGACCTGGTACTGCCGATCGAGGACCTCGACCTCACCGTCCGCTCGTACAACTGTCTCAAGCGCGAGGGCGTCCACTCCGTGGGTGAGCTCGTCGCCCGCTCGGAGGCCGACCTCCTCGACATTCGCAACTTCGGTGCGAAGTCCATCGACGAGGTCAAGGTCAAGCTCGCCGGCATGGGCCTGGCCCTCAAGGACAGCCCGCCCGGATTCGACCCCACAGCCGCCGCCCTCGGCGCGAACGACGATGCGGACTCAGGGTCCGCGGAGATCAGGCAGTACTGAACACTGTGCTGCGCTGCGCTGCGCCGGTCATAGGAAACTTCCCGTAGGGGGAGCAGTGCACCGAGAACTCGGCCCAAGCCAAGGGCGACGAGCCGCTCTCGCACATCCTGGACCAGATCCGGCGTCCTGTCCGGCAACGGGGCAGACAACCAGTGACCTCGAACACCTCGAAGCCCCGCTCTCCGGAGTACGGCCCTTCGCCGTGAGCGGGGTGCGGATCAGCTGGGCTCAGTCCTCGTCCTGGGCGCGCCGGTAGAGCCTGGCGATGTCGTCGTCGAAGTACGCGGCGTAGGAGACATCGTCCTGGTCGCCGCCGCCCTCGTGGCCGCCCAGGACGCCGATGACCGTGCCGGTGTGTCTCTTGGGGTCGTAGTCGGCGAGCCAGGGGCTGCCGCTGGTCCCGCCCTCGAAGCCGGTGCACTGGATGCGCAGCTGGGTGTCGCTGAACTTCGTGGTGCGGTTCTGGCACGAGATGGGGGTGTCACGGCTGGTCGGATAGCCGGTGATCTTGACCATGTTGTCGAAACCGCGGTCTATGCCCAGGGTGTTGCCGCCCAGGACGTCCTGGATGTCCTTGCCGTCCTTCTGGTCGAGGACAAGGAAGGCGACGTCGAGGTCCTCGTCCTGCGACTTGGCCCAGCGGTCGTCGACGACCACCTTGCTGACCTTCCACAGGCCGGTGGGTTCGTCGCCGTTGCGGTAGCCGGGGGCGAAGACCAGGTCGTTCACCGGCTGTCCGGAGTCCGCGTCGAAGGCACAGTGAGCCGCGGTGATCAGCATGTTCCGGCCCGGACTCTGCACCACGCTCGCCGTGCAGAAGTGGGCGCCCTGGTCGTCCTTCTCGAAGACCGCGCCGATCCGGGCGTTCTCCTCGGTCCTGCGTGGGGTGTACGCCTTGCCGTCCTGGGCCGAGGCCGTACCGGAGAGGTCCTGGTCCTGCGGGGACTGGCCTGGCTCGCCGGACTTGCCGAAACTGCTGCGCCCGCTGCTTCCGGCCGTAGGGGTTTTCTCCGCGGCGTCGCCCACCACTGCGGCAGCCCCGAGGATGACCAGCGTGAGGGGCAGGATGGATTTCCTGACTATCGAGCGCACAAGGTCATTATTGACGCGGGCCGTGAATTCGGGAGGTGCTGCCCCTGGAGGCTCCCGTCACAATCCACCGTCCAGACTCTGCCCTCCCACCTCCGACGGTCCCTGGCCTGGGACCAGAGAGGCGAGATGGGGGCCCACGGCGTGTGAACCATCGCCACCGGCATCCCGGTCTACTTCTGCCACTCGACCAGCCTTTGGCAGCGCGGCTCCGACGAAAACACCCACAGCCTGCTCCGCACTTCCAACGGCACCACCTGTCGGTCCACGCCCGCAAGGACCTGGACACCGTCGCCGCCGAGCTCAACAGCCGCCCACGCAAAGCGCTTCACGACTTCGGGAGGCACCAGGGCACACCGCGAATTCGAACGCTGCTTTGAGTTTCGACCCGCGAGGCAGCTGCCGGGGTCTGGCAGGCGGTGTGCGGCGGCCTGCCTGCCGACACCCATCCGAACGTAGCCACGACGTTCCCGCGATCTCGTGTGTGCGGCGCCGGCTGCGTCAGAGTCGCACAGGCGGCCTGGACGTGCTCAGTGGTCGCCCGTGTGCGGGCGCACGGGACGTGGCAGCGGCTGACGCCAGTCGCCCAGCCGCGTGAGGAGAAACTGGCGGGCGAGGGAACGTATGTCGTCCCACGCCGGATCTACGGCCAGGGCGTATTCCCAGAGGCCGACGCGGCAGGTCGCATCGATCTCGCCGAGGCGACGGCCGATGGCCCGAAGATCGCGCAGATCCTCGGGCTCGAAGGCTCCGCGCTCCGCCAGTCCTTCGGAGACACGGCAGAGAAGCTCCACCTCTTCGACGACGTCCTTCGTCTCCAGCTCACGCTCCCCCAGCCAGGCAAGTTGATCCTGGGTGTCGGCTGCTAGGAGGGCCGCGAGGCGCAGCGTCCAGTTGCGCAGGTGCGCGTCGCCGAGATGGTTCATACGTGCAGGATCGCACCTAGCTCCCGCAACCGTGCGCGGAGGGGCGGGGGCGGGGGGACGGAGGGGCGGAGGGGTGGCACCGGCCGGCGCGACGCCCGGGGAGGTTGAAGCGCGAGTACTGCTGCCGCAATCGAACAGCGCCAGACCGTGGTGCCTCCCGAAGTCGTGAACATCTGCGGTCCGTTCTCATGAACAAAGCCAGTGATTGGTGACAGGGCTTGGTGACGAATAGGGTCCGATCCTCCGTACGGAAGGGGCCTTGTTGGTGAACCTGGTCTGCAAACGGGTCTCGACTGGCCAGCAGTCGACCGCCCGGCAGAACCTCGTCCTGGACAAGGCCAGGATCGAGGACCCGATCCCGTTCGAGGAGGAGGCCGGCACCTCCAGCCGCCTCCACCCGCTCCAGCGCCCGAAGTTGGGCGGACTGCTGGCGTACGCGCGGCCGGGCGACACCGTGCATATCTCCGAGATGTTCCGCCTCATGCGCGGCACCGGGCACATCCTCGACGTGCTCGACGTCCTGCACCGCGACCGTCTCGCCCTGCGCATCCACGACGGCGCGTTCTCCGCGACGGACCTCACCGACGCCACCCACGCAGCGGGAGCTGACGTACGACGGATTGCGTGCCGCCGAGGCGAAGGGCAACAAGGGCGGGCGCCGGCCGGCCGGCCCGGCCGGGAAGACCGACGCCGTGCGCACCGCGTACCTGGAAGGCCGGTCCATCGCCGCCCTCGCCCGCGACCACGACGTCAGCCGCGGCGCCATCCGTACCGCCGCCGCCGACCTCCTGCCCGAGCACGCGGCCGTCGACCCGGGCGCACCAGCCCAGGAGTTGCCGGTCATCCTCGACATGCCGGGCAAGGTCGCCGACTTCCTCCGCGTCGCCGACTTCCTCCGCGCCACCGACCTGAAGCCCGCCGAGCGCGCCACGCTCGATCAGGGCGTGACTGTACGACGCAGCCAGGGCTACACCCTGCGCATCACCGCCGTGCCCGTGATCCACCGGCAGCTCCTCGACCGCTGCCAGCCCCTCGACGGCACTGCGGCGGTGCCGGCACAACGCAAGGCCCGCCGGGAGTACGCGAACCGCGCCAGCACCCTCGGAACCACCACGCGCCATGATCACCGGCTTGCCGTTAACCGCTGTACCGATGTTCCCCGAGGCCGATGTCAGCAGGCCGACCACACACCCGCAGGCTGTTGACATGGGGTGACGTCGACGCCTGTCGCCGAGTGTTCTGGGCACGCCACCACCGCACACGTCGAAGTCCTCGCACAGCCAG
Organism: Streptomyces sp. NPDC007205; assembly: GCF_040634095.1. Classification (NCBI taxonomy): domain Bacteria; kingdom Bacillati; phylum Actinomycetota; class Actinomycetes; order Kitasatosporales; family Streptomycetaceae; genus Streptomyces; species Streptomyces sp. NPDC007205. The sequence continues at coordinate 6,497 of NZ_JBEYEW010000083.1, read as the reverse complement.
CGGTACAGGCAATACGGGTCCCCTCGTCCTCCTCCGCATCACCCCGAAAACTGGGGCCACTGGAGGCATCCTTGCGGGGGCCGCTCCAACTTCACAGACATCCAAGGAGTGACGAGAAGCAGGAAGAGAGGGCAGAGGGACAGAGGCCTTCCTCGATGCAGAGCGTAGGCTCTTTTTTTCTGCTTTCACTCCGAGCGACAGGCTGTGTCAGAAGCTTCCGGTCCCCACCACGGATCGGCAACACTGCCGTCAGCCTTCAGCCCGTATCGGCGCAGCTGTTCTGCCCATTCATCATCGAGGACTTCAGCCAGGTCTTCGAGGTCCCTAGGGTCCCCAATGTCAGCGCTTTGGCGGGCGAGGCTTTTGGCTTCTTCCTGATCTCCTGCTAGCTCTGCTAGCCAGAGCTCGATGCCCAAGCCACCTGCGTGCCCCTCGTCAGCGGCTGCTCGAAACAGTCGTTCTGCGCTGTCTCGGTGTCCGGCCTTCCTACATCCCACAGCGAGCTCGTACAGGCTGTCTGGCGCTCCGGCATCACGAGCTTGGAAGGCCGCACGTTCAGCTCCATCCCAATCGCCAAGCTTTTTCCGTGCGCGGACCAATCCTTGAAGGGCCATTCCATGGCCCCCTTCGACCATTTCCTGAGCCCAGCGCTCGACTTCCTCAGGACAGTCTCTGGCTACCCGCAGAAGGTGGTCAATTTCAGAAGCCGACTTCAAGAGATGAGCGACCACCTCTTGAATCCCGCCGTCCCATTCCATCCGCCGCAGTGCGTAATCATATCCAGCCCTTATAGCCTCTCGGACCATACGTTCAATGGCATCGTGATCTCCAGTCTGACCCCGCGCGTGTGCAAAGGCTACGTGCCACAGAGCAGCCGGAAATCCTGCGATGGCAGCTCGCCGAGCGAGGCGTTCGGCGCCTTCCCAGTCTCCATGTGACGTCCTCACCACAGTCAGGTCGTACAGCTCACCACCGTCCGCACGATCGGCTGCCTCCCAGGTGATCCGTTCGGCGCCTTCCCGGTCTCCCATCTGTCCACGCATGTGAGCCAGGAGATACAGAGCGTCGACGGCCCCGGCATCAGCCGCACGGCGGTAAAGGAGATCGGCGTGACGCAGCCGCAGTCGAAACCGGGCGGCCTGGCCGAGCGACTTGAGACCTTCAGGCCCGTGCAGATGGTCTGCGGCAGCAGTCCAGAAGCCCTCTGGAGGGACCCACTTACATCGCGCTCTGGCCCTGTCTTGAGCAAGGTAGTCGGCTAGCCGGTACACGGACAGACCGATTGCGGGGCTCCCCGGCAGAGGGAGCTCGCGGGTGAGGGGGCCGGGGATTCCATGGCTGGGCTGACCGGTATAGGTGAGAGCGCGGGTGAACCAGGTGGCGCGCCAGTGGTCGTCCTGGGTGCGCCAGTGGTCAGGGTTGAGGTATGCGGCCGCGGCCGTGCGCAAGAACTCCTCCGGGAGAGGTTCGCTGACGCCGAGGCGCCGGGCGTCGGCGGCCGCGTCCAATACAGCAAGGGCCTCAACGGGGGCTTGGGCGTAGAGGCGGAGTAATTCCTGCGCGCCGGCAAGGTACTGGGTGATGCGTGTCCCACCCTTGCCCAGCGCCTCGGCCAGGCGCGCATCGTGCACTGCCAGGCGACGCAGGTCCGCCAGCGCCGCTTCATCGAAGTCTTCCGCCACCGGGATTACCGTGCCCGAGCGCAGCAGGGCGCGGGCGTTCTGGTGCGGATCTTCCTTGGACGGGGTGCTGAGTGTTCTCAGCGGATCACGCCACAGTGTTCCCACGATGAGAGCGGGCCCACGGCCAGCGGTGTGGAGGAAATCAGTCAAGGCAGCGGCGGCCTGCTCACCCTGCTCAGGGGCGTGCGGGGTGTACAGGTAGCGCTGCAGTTCGTTGAGCCACAGTACGGTGTGCGCCAGGCACTTCTGCCGCTTCAGCCCGTTCAGGAGGGAGGCTCGATCGGCAGGCCTCCACACTCGCCACCCTGCGGGCAGCTGCCGGATGGCCTCCCATAGCGCCCGGGTCTTGCCGGTGGACGAATCCGCAACCAGCACCACCAGTCGGCTGCGCTGCTGTGCCGAGCCCGTTCCTTGGACAGCCGGTGATCGTGTTCACGCTCCACGTATGCCGGAAGTGGGTCGGTCTGGCTGTCGTCCGGCGGGTGACTGGCCTCGATGGCGGGGTGTATCTCCAGGTACCCGATCGGATCTGCATCCGCGATCAGTGCTCCCAGACGACCAGCACCACGCTGCGGCGGCGGCTCGTTGACAGACTCCTCACCGCGCTGAGCATGCTCCCACAGGTCCTTCCAGCGACGCTGTGCGGCCACACGCGCGTCCCTGCCTTGTTTGGTTGTCTCAGCTGGGGCACCTGCCCACTCCCGTAACACCGCAACCAGGGCCCACAATTGATCGAAGTCCCTCGGCGGAGCCGTTCCGTCGATCCAGTCGCGCACCGCGGTCCTGGTCAGCGGCGTAACCTGCGCAGCAGTCTTGTTGGCGATCTTGATCGCTTGTGCCCGCGTATGGCCGCCACGCAGAGCCCGCCCTTCCAACTTGGCGAGTTCCCCAGCCAACACCGCATTGCCCGGCGATCGGATGCCATCCCGCATGCCCCTCTTCCCCCTTTTTCAGCGTCCCGTGCTTCCGCTACCGGATCCGCCGCGTCCTCGGCCTGCGGTTCACAGATTCCATCCAGCCAGTCCGGTACACGCAGAAAGCATGCTCACTCCGCTTTGTCCTGTTTCCGGCGTTGCATCACCCGGGTGCCTCCCCCGGGAGACAGGGCGACTCATAGATCCGCTCACCATTGCGCCGTGGCCAGCTTGGGCGCAGTACCAATTCTGGCCGCTACTGCCGTGTTCGTCGCGCGTTCCGCCATATACGGCGACCGCCCTACCGCTGTCCTGCCCGCCGTGGCAGAAAGTCATCCGCGGCACCCGCACCAGCCGTTGACCCAGCGGCATGGCCTTTGAAGTGGTCCAGGCCGAGACCTTGCTTGACTTCCCCGTGGTCGTCCTCGAAGCGTCCGAGGATCGTGGCGAGGCAGACCAGTTCGGTGGTGGGGCTGCCTTTGGGTGGTCGGACAGCCAGAACTGGGGCGGCTGCTCTCGGCGTCTAACCAGCAGCCACACGTCCGGCGGCACGCCGTCCCAGCGGCCGTGCTCGCCTACCGCCGACCCGATGCGCCCGCACCTTTTGACAGTGAGGGCGCGGCCGGCTAGTGCTGTGACCGCGTAGGTTCGCCGGGTTGGGGGGCGTGGCGGTTGGATGTGCGGTGACGTCCGATCCGACCGTTGGAGCCGCGGTGGCCGAGCCTGTCCGTGTGCGCAGACTGACCGACCAGGAGGGGCAGAAGCTGCAGCAGATCGTGCGCCGTGGCAACACGAGTTCGGTGCGGTACCGGCGGGCGATGATGCTGCTGGCCTCGGCCGGCGGGAACCGGGTGCCGGTGATCGCCCAGTTGGTGCAGGCCGACGAGGACACCGTCCGGGATGTGATCCACCGATTCAACGAGATCGGCCTGGCCTGCCTGGACCCTCGGTGGGCGGGAGGCCGTCCCCGCCTGCTCAAGCCTGACGACGAGGACTTCGTCGTGGCGACGGCCACCACCCGACCGGCCAAGCTCGGCCAGCCCTTCACCCGCTGGTCACTGCGAAAGCTCGTCGCCTACCTGCGCAAAGTCCACGGCCGAGTCATCCGCATCGGCCGCGAGGCATTACGCTGTCTGCTCGTCCGCCGCGGCATCACCTTCCAGCGCACCAAGACCTGGAAGGAATCCCCAGACCCCGAGCGGGACGCCAAACTGGACCGGATCGAGGAAGTACTGGACCGCTTCCCGAACCGGGTCTTCTCCTTCGACGAGTTCGGCCCGCTCGGAATCCGACCCACCGCAGGCTCCGGCTGGGCTGAGCGCAAACGCCCCGACCGGCTGCCCGCCACCTACCACCGCACCCTACTTCCACGGCTGCTACTCGGTCGGCGACGACACCCTGTGGGGCGTCAACCGCCGCAGGAAGGGGGCCGCCAACACGCTGGCCGCGCTGAAGTCGATCCGCGCAGCCCGGCCCGACGGCGCCCCGATCTACGTCATCCTGGACAACTTGTCCGCCCACAAAGGCACCGACCTCCGCCGCTGGGCGAAGAAGAACAAGGTCGAGTTGTGTTTCACCCCGACCTACGCCTCGTGGGCGAACCCGATCGAGGCGCACTTCGGACCGCTGAGGCAGTTCACCATCGCCAACTCCCACCACCCCAACCACACCGTGCAGACCCGGGCCCTGCACGCCTACCTGCGCTGGCGCAACGCCAACGCCCGCCACCGCGACGTCCTGGCCGCCGAACGCAAGGAACGCGCCCGCATCCGCAGCGAGAAAGGCATCCGCTGGGGCGGTCGACCCCTGTCAGCGGCGGCCTGAAGCAATAGGAAAGTGAGTCACCTAAATCGTTTGGCGGCGTTTGCCCGATAACGTTCCAGCACGCCGATGGACAGTGCCGATGTGGCCATCAGCCCGAACACGATCGAGCTCGAACCACCGCCGTGATGGCGCTCCCAGATACGGAATCCGGCCAACAGGACAACGACTCCGAACAGCGCGACCTGTATCCACCTGAGGGCCACGGCCCGCTGGCCGTAGACATCAGCGTTGCTGTCACTTGTGCGCACCGGGACTCCTCTGCTCCTTCAGTGCGCCGACTGTACTGGTGCAGGGAGCCATCAGCACGACCCAACCCGAACCTACGCGGTCACAGCACTAGAGCGGCCCTCCGGATCCGCACACGTACGTAAATCGCTGCCGTTCTCCAGGACTTCCTGCGTTCAGGCTCCGATGCAGCCTTCTATCATCTGTGTGAGCCGACCGGCCAGCATTCCTCAGTGCGTCTGTCCGGCGGTGTCGAGCGGGCGGGGCGGGTGGAGCGGTGCGTTGGAGAGTGCGCAGGAGTGCCCCTCATGAAAAGGCCGGGGACAGACTGCCTGGTACTGGGCCCTCGAACCGGTGGAAGGCTCAGGGCGATCTGTGGCAGGCATGGCTGCGGCATTCGGTGGTGGGCGTCGATCTGCTCATGTGGTGGACGAACGCAAGCAATCTACGCGGCCTGGTGGGGGACGGCCGTTATCGGGAACGTCTCATCGCCCTGCTGTCCCAAGCGTCACCGCGGGACTGCGCGGCGATAGGGCTCGGCTGTGAACGTCGGATCGACCGGCCATGCCGGGAACCGCAGACTTGCAGCCGTCCCCCCGTCGAAGGGCCGGCCGCCGACGCTCCGGAGTTCCGCATAGGCCCGATACCGGGGGCCTGTAGCTCCTTCGTGGACTGCTGGAGGGGAACCGGGCTGCACGTGGAATTCACCTCCGACGACCGTCATCGGGCCGTGCACCTGAAGGACAAGACCGAGAAGGTCGGCGTGTGGGTGGACGGTGTCCCACTACCGGAGGATGCCTGGCTGGACGTGTCCGGGTACTGGGTCGACGACCGGTTCTACGTGGTGCAGGCCGCAGGCCCGGAGGACCACCCTGAACAGGAGCTCGCTATGGGCCATCTGGGCTGCAGGGTTCTCGCTGTGGTCATCCACGACGTCCAACAAGCCACTACCCGGATGATCGTGCCGGACGCCACGGAGACGTGGACCGATCCATGTGTGCGTTTGGACGGCGGCACATGGCGCCTGTACGCGGATGGGGCCACCGCCGAGGCCGGCAGGCCGGCGCGATTGTTTCCTGCCGTACCACCGTCGGTCTGACGTTTCCTGCCCGGGTCCCCGGACGACACCGGGTGCAGATACACCGTCCCGGCGACAAGGGCGAGGACTATATTCGGTCACCGCTAGCGCTCTGACCACATAGGTTCTGCGTGAGCGGGGACGCAGCGCGGTCCGCTTCGCAGTGAGAGCCGGCAGCCACCAGGACGCAGTGGTTGCCGGGTTCCTGGACTTCCTCTGCTCCAGGCGGGACCTCGCCTTCGACGGCCGGTCCCACCACAAGGTGGCATTTCCGAGTCCGGTCGGGTCCTTCGATCCCGCGCTGTTCTGCTCGCCGGCACTGGGCCGGGCATGCGCTGCACATCCAGGAGCAGCGCGGGTGACGACAGCCTTCGCCGTGTTCAACCGCGAGATCGAGGACGGGGACCCGGAGGTGCTGGTCGACGCCCGCATCCATGGTCACGCCTCGCTGCCCTACAGCGACTGTGGACGATCCCCTTATCCCGCCGTTGACATGCGCTTCGACATCCAGCCGTCGTTCTACCGACCGTCACCGAAGTTCAAGGTCTTCCGGCCGGCCGACGTCCAGAAGCTCATGGACGTAGTGTCGACGGCGTCGCCGCAGAGCTGGCTGGAGGTGCGGTCCTTCCGAGGCGAAACCACGCGCCTCCGACCCGACACGACCATGTCCTTCGCTGACGGGCCTTGACCCCTGATCTTGGACACACGAGACACTGGATCCTGAGGATCTGAGAACGGACATCTCGTGGTCATGAAGAACTATCCGCCACAGTT
>NZ_JBEYEW010000082.1:0-10216 GCF_040634095.1 Streptomyces sp. NPDC007205 | reverse complement strand
CCACTCCCGCAACTACCTGGCCTTTCTCGGTCTCGCCGCCGCCCTGTGCTGCTACAAGCGACTCGTCCGCCTCACCACATAGGACACCGTCTAAGAACCCCGTGAGTAGGCCTCCGGCACCGTGGCCACGACCGCCTGGACCAGAAACCGACCGGATCACCGGAATACCTCAACTCGCGCTCCATGTGCTTGAAAAGTCCGATCGCACTACAGCCGGATCGCCTCGTAGGACACATGGATACCGCGCTCGAACAGCAGCTCTTCCATATCACGGAAGGACATCGGGAAACGGTGGTACAGCCAGACCGCGTACGCGATGCTCCGGCGGGAACCGGAAGCCCCTTGATGCAGGGGTGCAGCAGTGTCCACCAGCAGGACTCCCAAGACGATCTACACCAAGATCATCTATCCCGCTCCTCAACTTGATTCACCGGGGATTCCGTTGTTGACGACGCGTTTCACAAGAGCGCAAAGCTGCCCGGAGTGCACCATTTTCACTGTCGGGACGGCTATACAAGGCGGCACCTGAGGAGGTGGACTGTCGGAGCCTGAACCGGAAATGCTGGGAAAGTGCACGACCGAAGGTGGAGAGCGGGGCGGAGCAAGATGATTACACGAAGCGCGGTGATCGCAGGAATCGGAGTCTGCCTTCCTTCCCGGATCGTGAGTGATGACGACCTGACGTTGACGCTCGACACATCAGATGAATGACCCGCAGCTGAACAAATATTCGCCAGCCCCGTTGGGGCGGGGTGAGGACAGTGATGTCCGATCTGGCGGCACGTGCCGGGATCAGTCTGCTGGGTTCGGCAGCTGGCACGGCACCCGAGGCGGTCATCCGGGCCACGACGACCGGCGATCGGAGTTGTCCCACGATGGCGACAAGTGAGGGACTGTAAGAAAAAACGGTGTAATTCCGATCAAGGAAGAGTGCACTTGTGACCATCGAGAACTTAGCCAAGACGCCCGTGTCAGGGCCTGTGCCGGCGGCAGCCGATGACTGGTTCATCGAGGAGCTCGTGGCCCGGGCACAGTTGGAGGGCCTGCAGCTGACTGGTGAGGGCGGATTGCTGCAGCAGCTGACGAAACGGCTTCTGGAGTCCGCTTCCGAAGGGGAGATGAGCGATCGCCTCTGCTATGACCGTCACGATGCGGCGGGGAAAATCGGCGGTAACTCCTGCAATGGCAAGCGATCCAAGCCCGCTGCCACGGACGTCGGCCCGGTCGAGATCGAGGTGCCGCGGGACCGCGAGGGATCGTTCGAGCCGCAGATCGTCAAGAAGCGGCAGCGCCGGCTGACCGACGCCGACGAGTTGGTGCTGTCCCCTGTCCGCGAAGGGCCTCACCCACGGTGAGATATCCGCTCACCTCGCCGAGGTCTACGGGGCGTAGGTGCCAAGCAGACGATCTCCACGATCACTGACGCTAGATCCGGCGGGATCGTCTGCACCTCCAATGCCATCGAGTCGGTGAACGCGCGGATACGCCGGGCTGTTCGGGCCCGCGGTCGCTTCCCTACCGAGAGCGCTGCCCTGAAGTGCATCTGCCTCGCGGTCATGCCCCTCGACCCGACCGGAACCGGGCGCAAACGATGGACGACCAGGTGGAAGCGGGCCCTGCAGGCCTTCGACATCGCTTTCGACGGCCGCCTCACACACAACCGAATCTGACCGACGAAACCAACCCAGTTACACCGTTTACTTCAGAACCGCTGACCGTCGAGCGCGTACGCATCGCGACGATTGGACACGGTGAGCAAAGATTTCGCGCGGGCAGGAAAGATCCGGCGGCGGCTTGCAAGCGGGAGGTGACAACCATGGGTGTGCCACGCAGGCTCTTCGTACCGGTCCTTGAGATCCCGAGCCTGATTCTACAAGTGACTCGACCGTCTGAGCGGCTCCCAGGGCTCGGTAGCCCTGTTGTCCTGTCCTTATGGTGAGTTGACAGAAAGCGAGTAACGCATTATGAAGCAGTCATCTGATTCGAGTTCGGCGGTTTTGGTGATCGGTGGTGGTGTCAGCGGGCTGACCACCTCGCTGGTGTTGGCCCGGCGGGGGCACCGAGTGCGGCTACTGGCCGCGAGCTCCGCTGAGCAAACAGTATCCACCGTAGCCGGCGCGCTGTGGGAGTTTCCGCCCGCCGTGTGCGGACAGCATGGCAATCCCCTATCTTTGTCCAGGTCTAAGGCTTGGTGCGTGAGCTCCTACCAAGAATTCGAGCGAATCGCGTCCCAGGGCCCACAGACTGGGGTGCGCATGGTAGAAGCCGACTTCTATTTCACCTCGCCGGTGAAAACCGACCGGGTGGAACGGGGCAAGCTCGCTGAACTCACGAGCCTGTCGGAACGCGGAGTGCTCCGGGAGCTTCGGATTCTGTCCGATGATGAACTGGCGGCTGTCCCAGAGCGGTTCGGCGTGGTGGAGGGATACCGCATCGTCGTGCCGGCCATTGACACTCCTCGGTACATCCCTTGGTTGCGGCGGAAAGCAGTGGCGGCCGGGGTGGAGCTAGTACGTTCCGGCTGCAGCGGACCGGCGCAGCGGGTGACGGGCCCGCTCATCCCTCAGGAGGCGCGGCTTCGTCGAGCCTTCGGAGTGGATGCGATCGTCAACTGTGCTGGGATGGGCGCGGCCGAACTTGCGGGTGCAACTATGGTGCCGCTGCGCGGGCTATTATGGCGGATTCCCCGGGCTCTGTTCCCTGACGGTGTCGGCCCTCAGCGTGCCTGCGTGATGGCCAAGAGCCGCCATGCGCAAGACATGGTCTTCGTGGTACCACGAACTGACGAAGTGGTACTCGGTGGCCTGGTCGAGCCTTCCGAATATGACGTGTCCATAGGTAAAGAGTATGAGCCCGCACGACAAATGTTCGAGAGGTGCCGAGAATTTCTGCCGGAGTGGCTCGGCCCCCTCTGCTTGGACGATCCACGTATTCAACCGACGGTGGGACTGCGCCCGTACCGGCTGGAGAACGTGTGCGTAGCACGCGACTACGGCTTCAATATCACTCACAACTTCGGACACGGCGGGTCCGGTTTCAGCTTCTCCTACGGTTGTGCAGAGGAAGTGGCCGATCTGGTCGAATCTTATGCGTCACCCGCATTAACCTCTCTCCACAATGCTGCGGTCGATTGAATTTTTGCTGATCTAGCGACCTCGTGCATGGTTGCGCCGCGTGTCAGACTTTCTGGCACAGGGGTTTGTTTAGCCTCCGTGAGTACGAGGAGAGCCTGATGTCCCGTCCGCCGCGGTTCCCGGTGGAGCAGAAGATACGGATCGTCTATCGGTCCTGTCCGGAGAGATGACGGCCGCTGACGCGGCCCGGAAGTACAAGACGTCACAGACGTCGGTGGCTAAGTGGCGTGGTCAGTTCCTGGAGCCCGGCAAGACCGGTCTCGCCGCCGTGGGCAGCCGCTGTAGCTCGGGCTGGGAGGAGCGGCTCGAGGCGGAGATCGAGGAGCTGAAGACCGCGCTGGGCAAGGCCCTGTCCGGTTTGCCCCTGATCTTCATTCTCGCAACCCTCGCAAAACAGCTTTCGCGCAATGCCCCTCGCGATAGGTTCTGCGCCATGCCAGAGCTCGCCGAACCGATACGCCGGCGACGAGACTGCCACCGACCTCATCCTCACCAGCCGCCGCATGGAACCTTGTCGCCGACAGCACCCGGACCGTTAACCTCGATCTTTCATGACGGTCCGTCGGCTTCTTCGGCGGACCGTTTCGGTTGTTCGGGCTGGTGGTGGCCGTGCTGATGGCCCGGCTGTCGCGTCGGGTGGGCGCCGGGTTCCACGGCTCCGGTCGGGTGGTGCTGCTCGCTGGAGCGGGAACTGGCTGGTCAGCCTGGGTTCGGGAGAGCCCCGAGCCGGGCGATGGCGTCGGTGATCAAGTCGGTCCAAGGCCAGTGGGGTGCGAACCTCAGGCGCCGGCGGCGGGCGGTCGTGACGAGCTGGGCGGCGGCGGAGAAGAGGCGGAGCCGGAGACGACGGGGCTCCCACCTGCGGGTTTTGCCGGTCAGAGCGAGCATGGGCATCCAGGCCAGCAGGTCGAGGGCGATCTGGACGATCTCCAGTCAGATCTGGTTCTGAGCGGTGTCGTGCAGGGGCAGGTTGCGCAGGCCGGTGGCGCGGGCGGCGCGGATGCGGTCCTCGGCTCGTGTGCGTTGGCGGTGGCGCAGTTCGAGTGCGGCGATCGGACTTCCGGTGGTGTTGGTGGCGAACGCGGTGAGTCGCAGGCCGTCGGCGTCGGTGAACCGCAACTGGGCGCCGGGGTGGGGTCGTTCCTTGCGGACGATCAGCCGCATCCCCTTCGGCCAGCCGCCCAGGACATCACCGGCCAGTTCGGCGACCCAGGCGCCCTCGCGGATCTCACCTTCCGGTTCGACGGCGGGTGTCCACGCGGCGGCCGGAACCTTGAGGACAGCCTGGTGCATGGCATCGGTGACGGTCATACCGACCGAGTAAGACAGCCACCTGCCCCGCTGGGCGAGCCCGGCGACGAATTCGTGGGTGCCGCCCGCGGAGTCGGTACGGATCAGCGTCCGGCGCCCACGCCGGTAGTTCTTCGGCAGCTGGCCAGGGCTAGTTGGGCGGTAGTGATGTGGTCGGCGCCGGTATTGCTGCCCGCGTTCCCGGGCCGCAACAGCGCGGCCACCGGCTCTCCGGTGCCGCCGCTTCCGTGATCGACGAAGCCCATCAGCGGGTGGTGGCCGTAGGTCTTCTTCCAGGTCGCGGTGGCGTCCTGCTTGTCGGAGTGGGCCAGCACCAGCACCCCGTCCAGGTCCACGATCACCTGCCCTGAGGCGTCCGGCGACGAGGCTGCGGCCAACCTCCAGACACGCTCGCGCGCTTCGGCCCGTGCTGACCGGATCGCTGTCAGGGCCTTCGGGCCGGCCGCGGCGAGGGTGTCGATGAGGCGGGAGATGGTCGGGTTGGAGGCCACCGGGCCGAACACGGCCGCCTCGGCCCGCAGCACTCCGACATCCGCGAGGCAGTCCCCGCCCAGCGCGACCGCGAGGGCCACATCCAGCACGGTCTTGCCCGGATCGTGCACCACCCGCGTCTTCCGCCACGGCGCCAACGCCGCTGTATCGCGGTGCCCAACCCGGACTTGCGGACGGTCTCGACCAGCAGCACACCCCCGGCCTGGGAGACCACCGACCGGCCGCCGCCCTCGATGCGGACGCGCGGGTACGACCCGATACGCTTCTTCACCTGAGAAGTGCTTCTTTCCACGGCACGATCTGGACCCTCGACAAGTCCTATTGTTGCAGGTCAGGAGACTTCTCGCGTTTTGATCACGCTTCGGAACAGCCCACCGCGTGAAAGCCCGAGGCTAACCCACTCGGAGACCACCTCACCAGCAATTTTCCCGGCCTGAAGCGGACCCTCGACCTCACCAACACAGGGCCCCTGAGCCTGCTCGGCGGCTATCAGACTCCGGCCGCCATCCGCCGACTGGGCACGAAGCGGCTGGAGGCCTGGCTCCGCAACCACAAGGTCCTCCGCGCCGAACAGCTCGCCGAGACAGCAGTGCAGGTCGCCGAGCGCCAGGACACCAGCCTGCCGGACGAGAAGCTGACCGCCCAGATGGCCCACACGCTGGCGAGGGAGGTCATGGCCCTCAACCAGCAGGTTGCCGAGCTCGATACCCCCATCGAGGCTCGGTTTCCCGAACCACACCTTCGAGGTGATCACACCAGCATGCCCGGCCTGGGCGTCATCCTCGGCGCCGAGTTCCTGGCGCGCATCGCCTGTGTGGGGAGCGGTGGCATGGCGCGTGACCTTCGCGGCGGCGCGCGCGCCGATCCGGGGGACACGTGCTCGTCCTCGCAGCAACTCGTGAGGGCGGGCATCGGGCCTTGACCGGCACTACTGTCACGTCACTCAGGGGCTGATGCGGGGATAGTGAGGGCATGTCCCTTGGGGGTGATGTAGAGGGCTAGGAGTCTGGTCGGCAGGTCAGGGCCAGCGGTACCGCAGTGGACGTACCCGGGGCCGGACGGTTCGACGAAGGCGTCTCCGGCACGATAAATGCGGGTTTCTCCGCCGGGCCCGCGGTGGTGGAGTTCGCCGTGCTCGACGATGGCGATGAGGGTGCCTGGGTGGTAGTGCCAGCCGGTGCTGCTGTTCGGCGGGAGCTCCAGGCGGCACAGGACGAAGGTGCAGTTGTCATACTGCGGTTGTGGGTAGTGCGCGGTGACAGCCTCGACGAGGGTGTCGGTCTGCGGGGTGGTCAGGACGCCCCGCCTGGCACGACGTGCCAGGCGGGTCACTCGCGCACCGGGGAAACAAGACATGGGTGGTCCCTCACGTGTTCTGGTGGGCTGGGTAGCCGACGGACAGGCGTGGCGTCGGCGCGAGGGGTGAAGCTCCTATAGGTCCTCAAGCGCTCTGCGGGAGCGGTTCAGTGGGTTTGGATCCCGTGGGGCAGGTGGCGGTAGACCTCGCGGGCGACGAACCGTTTCAGGCAGCGGACGATGTCCTTCTTGACCATGCCTTCAGCGGTTCGCCGGGCGGCGTATTCCTGGGTGAGCTGGTCGTACTGCATGCGGACCAGCACGATGATGTGCAGGGCGTTGTTGGCCGCTCGGTTGCCGCCGCGGTGGAGGCGGTGGCGGTTGATGCGGCCGGCGGAGGCCGGGGGGGCCCGCACAGGTGGGCGAAGGCAGCTTCGGAGCGGAGCCGGTCAGGTTGTCACCCGCGCTGGCCAGCAGCTGCCTGGCAGTTTCCGGGCCGACGCCGGGCAGGGCGATGAGCCGGGGGGCGGCCTGGGTGACCAGCGGCCCGATCTCCCGGTCCGCGTCCTTGATCTCCTCGTCGAGTACCTGGTAACGGCGGGCGAGTCTGCGCAGTGCTGTCTTCACCGCCCAGGCCGGGTCGGCGAGTTCGCCCGTGCGAGCGGGAGCGGGCCAGAGTCTCGACCAGCTCCGTCGTGGACAGGCCGCGCAGCTTGTCCCGGACGCTGGAGGGGGCAGTGACGATGAGGGTGCGGATCTGGTTGATCGCCTGGGTGCGAGCCTTGAACGCGCTTTTGCGGACCACCCGCAGGGACCGGATCGCCTCCACTGTCCCGTTCCTCGCCTTCGGGGTCCCGCCGGCCAGGCTGGACAGCACGGCGGTCGCCGCCGCACAGGCGTCGATGGGGTCGGACGTACCGTTGTCCCGTCTGGCCTTGCGGTCGGGACGGTCAACCTCCACCACAGTGATGCCGTGTGCGGTCAAGAACCGGGCGATCTCGGCGCGGTAGGCGCCGGTCCTCTCGACACCGAAGGCGAGGACGTCGCCGTGCGAGCGCAGCCGGTCCATCAGCCTGCGGTAGCCGTCCGGAGTGGTCTCGAACTGCTCGGTGGCTAGGTGCCGGCCGATGCTGTCGATGACCGCGGCCTGGTGAAAATCGGCGTGGGTGTCGATCCCACCGATCAACACTATGTCCTGTGCTGCCATGCAGTTATGTACTGCCCTTCCGAGGCGCACCGATGGGAGGGCACGTGCCGGTCGGGCAAACGGACGGACCTTTCGCAGGGCTCCTATGAAGTCACAGACGCCCGACCGGCCACGCGCCAGGCGGCACCGCCCGGCAGGCCGACGATTCACAACAAGGACAGCCGAAACGTCAGTCAGCCGGAGAGTCAGACCCCCGAGCAGTGCCATGGCTAATCCTCACTGTCAGTCGGAGTCGCCGAAGTCGGGGCGGGTGCCGCGGGCGATGAGGATGTCGTCGTTGGAGGCGCCGGCGGGGACCATCGGCCAGACCATGTCGTCGGCACTGATGGCGAAGTCAACGACGACGGGCACGTCATCGATCGCCATGGCCTTCTCCAGGGTCGGGCGGATGTCGCTCGTACTGGTGCAGCGCAGCCCCACGCATCCCATGGCCTGAGCGAGCGCGGCGATGTCGGGCACGCGACGGCCGAGCGTGGTGGCGCTGTAGCGCTGGGCGTAGAAAAGGGACTGCCACTGGCGAACCATGCCAAGAGAGCCGTTGTTGAGGACGGCGACTTTGATGGGAATGTTCTCCGTGGCGCAGGTGATCAGTTCCTGGCTGGTCATCTGGAAGCAGCCATCGCCGTCGATGGCCCACACGGTTGTTGTCGGCAGAGCGATTTTCGCGCCCATCGCGGCAGGAATCGCGAACCCCATGGTGCCAGCACCGCCGGAGGTGATCCAGCAACGCGCATTGCGGGCGGGCAGCAACTGGGCGGCCCACATCTGGTGCTGACCCACTCCGGTGGTGAACACCGCCTGTTCGGGGCAGACAGCCGCGAGCTGTTCGAACACTGCCTGTGGTGTGACGGTGCCGGGCACGGGATCCATGGTGGTTCCCGGCCGACACTCGGTACGCCAATGCTGCAGGGTGCGCCACCAAGGAGCCATACGGGCCCGTTGGCGCGGTAGCGTGCCCTGCAGTGCGGCGGTCAGAGCGGTCAGTGCGGCCCGGGCGTCCGCGTGCAGGGCCACGTGCGCGTGTCGCAGTTTCCCGATCTCTGTCGGGTCGATGTCGATGTGGATGACCTCTGCCCCGGGAGCGAACGTGTCGATCCTGCCCGTGACCCGGTCGTCGAACCGAGCCCCAACGGCCAGAATCAGGTCACTCCGCTGCAACGCCATCACCGCCGGCACAGTCCCGTGCATGCCCGGCATGCCAAGGTTCAGCGGATGGTCGTCAGGGAGGATCCCGCGTGCCATGAGAGTGGTCACCACCGGTACGTCCAGCAACTCGGCGAGTTCACGCAAGGCGCCGTCTGCCTGTGAAGCCACCGTTCCCCCGCCCGCGTACAGGACCGGGCGCGTGGCGCGCCGCAGTAGGTCGCCGGCCTGGCGGACGCGCTGCGGGTCCGGTTCGCGCCGTGGATGGCCGTCGGGCGCGGAGGCGCGGTCAGGGCAAAAAGCCGAGGCATGGTGAGGGGCGCTGCCCTGCAGTGCGTCCTTGGTAATGTCCACCAGGACCGGACCCGGTCGTCCCTCCAGCGCTATATTCAGTGCCGCCGTGACCGCCTGAGCCACCTGATCGGCCCGAGTGACCCGGAAGACCCCTTTCGTCACCGGGCCGACGACAGCAGCGATATCCACTTCCTGGAACGCGGTGGTGCCCAGCAAATGACTGGGCACCTGGCCGGTGATAGCGACGAGAGGGGTGGAGTCCAGGCGGGCGTTGGCCAGCGGCGTCACCAGGTTCGTCGCCCCGGGCCCCGAGGTAGCCACACAGACCCCTACCCGGCCCGTCGCCCGCGCAAATCCCTCGGCGGCGTGCCCCGCCCCCTGCTCGTGCCGGACTAGGACATGCCGCACTGCCTGGGAGCACAGCAGCGCGTCGTACGCAGGCAGAATCGCGCCCCCCGGAATACCGAACACCACATCGACCGCGGCTCGTTCCAGAGCCTGTACCAACTGCTCGGCACCGCTCGCCTTCGGCGATACCGGCGTCCCCTGCTCGTCACCGGCGACCAGATAGTTCTGGCCAGCATCCGGCATCGTCATCACTTACCCCCACCCCGACTTGCCGAGAAGAGGGTCCCCCCGGCTCAAAACCATACGCTGGGCCTTGCCACGCGCGCTGGACAAGGGCACCAGTCCACGGATGTGCTAAATGTGTTGAACGCTTGCCCGGTCGTGGCGGTAAAACGAAGTCGTGGGATCTGCCAAACGGGCGGCTCTGTTTCCGTAGTCGGTGGTGGCGCTGGGTCTGTGCCTGTGACCGTTTGGCAGGTTGACTTCAACCTGCCGTGGTATTTTTTGGTTTGCCGACGCTGGTCGTCGAGGATGTTGTGGTTGGCAGCGATGTGGTCCGGGTCAGGGCCCGGACGCGGGATGTCCCGGTGCCTTGCCCTGTATGCGGGGTGTCGACGGGGAACGCGCACAGGTGCCACCGCCGGACGGTATGGGACATGCCCGTGGATGGCCGCTGAGTGGTGGCCCGCGTCCGTGTCGACAGCTGTTCTGCCCGGTCCTGGACTGCCGACGGCAGACCTTCCGCGAGCAGACGGGCTTTCCCGTGATCGGGACACCGGTTGTCATGCGGCGGTGGTCAGCGTAATTGGAGAGCCGCTGTTCCACCCGCCGTATAGGCACAGCCGTCCAAGCCGTCCACATCCTGCTGACCTGCACATCCTCAGGATGAAAACAGTTCAGTGAACCGTTTTCATCCTGTCCTGCTGGGGTGAAGGTGCAGGTCAGCGGGTGTGGGGTGACGAGACGAGGCTCCTGGTCGTTGCGGTGGTGT
>NZ_JBEYEW010000081.1:0-10312 GCF_040634095.1 Streptomyces sp. NPDC007205 | reverse complement strand
GGTCGTGCCCGCCGGCACCGAGGACGTTGCGACGGTCATCGAACGTGGTCTGTCCCAGCTCTTCGACAGCACGTGACAAAGCGGCGACCATGAACCACCAACGGTCCTGGCCAGAGTGATGTCGTCTCAGTTTGATCTTTAACCTCGCTGGGTCACTCGACTTGCTGATCTTGGTTTGTTCCTGAGACAGCAGCACGGCCGTTCTTCACGCTTCGACCTGTCGAGCAACGCCGCGTGAAGGAACGGCCGCTGGTGAAGAGACTCGCTCCTGAACCGTCCGCTGACGCCGCGCTGGGCGTCCTGTCCCACTTTCGTGTCCAGTTCTACGACTGTCTTTACCCCCGAGCGGATGCGCTCTTCGAGCTCACCGGCGCGGTGTTCTGTGCTGATGGTCCGGTCACCTCGCTCGTCGGGCTGACCCTGACAGCCGAGCACCGCCGCGGGCACGGGGCAATGTACGACGCGGTGAATCACGGCTGGCTGGGGCCGGCGCCGTCTGCGCAGGCTGCTGGCCTCCACGCCACTGCCGCGTGCGGCTGACGGCGCGGCCGCCCGCCCTGAAGGGTGCCCGGCCGTGCACCGCGTGGCTGCCCGCGCGGCATCGAGACGCTGCCTCCGCATGGAGACCGCCGAAACCCACGGGGACCTTGCCCAGACGAGCTCCTCGACACCACGACCAGCGCGTGATCACACCGCCGTGAGAGGGCTGCGGTCTCCTGTCAGGCGTTTTCGTCGTGGATCCGCGCCCCCAGGTCCTCCGCCCACGCCAGCGCCCACATCTTGAGCTCTTCGATCTGCCGGGAGGTGAGCCCGTACGCGGCGTAGTCCTCGTCCTCGTACCAGTCCGCACCGATGAGCCGGTCACGAAGATTCTCCAGGCTGAACTCATCGGG
Organism: Streptomyces sp. NPDC007205; assembly: GCF_040634095.1. Taxonomy (NCBI): domain Bacteria; kingdom Bacillati; phylum Actinomycetota; class Actinomycetes; order Kitasatosporales; family Streptomycetaceae; genus Streptomyces; species Streptomyces sp. NPDC007205. Next base: position 9,419 of record NZ_JBEYEW010000081.1, on the reverse strand, counting down.
GGCGCGGCGGCGGCCGAGGGATTCAAGGTCGGCGGTGGAGCGGTGGCGGGAGGCGGCCTGGACGTCGATGAGGTCGCGGACGGTCCCGCGGTCGGCGAGCGCGCGGACCTTGGTGCCAATCACGTCGTCAAGGGAGAGGACGGGACCGTAGGGGGTCTGGGCTGGCGGGGCCCAGAATGGCTCCTTGAGGACGTCGACCTCGCACTCCTCGCCGGTATCTGGAACGGTGACAAGGAACCGGCCGCTGAGCGGGTCGGTCTGGACATGTGTGGTCCGCCAGCCACGCGCGGCGAGGCCGGCTGTGAGGGCAGCGACGATCTCGTCCATCGGAGCGGGATTCTCGGTGGCGACGTCGAGGTCACGGCTGATGCGTTCGACCAGGCCATGGGCCTGCACGGCGTATCCACCGGTGAGGACCAGAGGATAGGGAGAGCCGAGATCGAGGATATCGGCAAGGAGACGCTCATGGAGCGGGGTGAGCTTCACGCGGCCGTCGTGTCGGCCGGAGCGGTGCGGGGCAGCTCAGGGAAGGCGTCCTCCCAGACCTCGCGGATGCAGGGGCTGACCAGGCGACGCAGAACGGGCCACTGCTCGGCCAGCAGCCGATGGTGCAGGAAGGCCGCCAGGTCCTCGCGCAGGCCCTCAGCAAGGACGGTCCGGTAGAGGGTCATGCGGGACTTCGGGCGGTCCAGACTGTAACTCGTCCGACCGGACCAGACGACGTGGAGCGGCAGGTCGACGGTGCCCTCGACGGGGCCGGCCAGCTCCTCCAGGCGCTCGGGCAACCGACTGCGGTAACGGTCCCGCAGCACCTCAGCGCGCAGGGCGGTGGTCGTCACATCCATGCGTCCAGTATCGCTGGTACGAGGCGCCGCCGTAGCAGATACCCGTCACTCCTGCCGTATGGGGGGCGTTGTCACGTTGAGCTGGGCTCGTGAGATGATCTTCGGGTTGGTTGTCTCGGGATGTTCTGCTGGTGGGTGCCGTGTCGCCGTCGTACAAGGGCCACCGCTACCCGGTGGAGGTCATCTCCCACTGTGTGTGGCTGTACTTCCGGTTCCCGCTCTCCTTCCGCGAGGTCGAGGAGCTGATGCTCCAGCGCGGCGTGATCGTCTCGTACGAGACCGTCCGCCGCTGGTGTGGGAAGTTCGGTCAGGTCTACGCCGACGGGCTGCGCCGGCCCCGGGCCGGCGACAAATGGCATCTCGACGAGGTCTCCGTGAAGATCAACGGCGAGGCACTACCTGTGGCGCGCGCCGTTGACCAGGACGGCAATGTGCTCGACATCCTGGTGCAGTCCAAGCGGGACACCAAGGCCGCCAAGAGATTCATGGCCAAGCTCATGAAGAAACAGACGTGTGTCCCGCGGGTGCTGGTCACCGACAAACTCCGCTCCTACGGCGCCGCGCACCGCAAGCTCATGCCCTGCCTCGAGCACCGCTCCCACAAGAGCCTCAACAACCGCGCCGAGAACAGTCACCAGCCGACGAGGCAGCGCGAGCGCGCGATGAAAGGCTTCCGGACGCCCGGCCGGGCCCAGCGGTTCCTGTCCGCGTCCAGCGGCACCTCGCCGCACCGGCCCCCACGCCACCTGATCACCGCCGCCGCCCACCGCATTCGAGAAACTCCTCCGCTTCACCATCTGGGACCACGTCGCCGCCGGCATCGGCATGCCCACGACAGACTGAACAATCGGCTACCTCTGCCATCGGCATATCCTCAAACGACCGCGCGCCCGACAACGTGACAACGCCCGCCGTACTGCTCCAGGGCTTTCTCCACTGCCCGGATGGCACGGTTCACGCCTGCGCATGCCCCGCGGGGCGCGGCGAGCAGGACGCGTTTCCTGCAGGAGGCGGTGGCGGTCATGTGGTCCTTCGGGTGGTGGTGTCGGCCAGGTGGCGTAGGTGGGGTATGGCTTGTGGTGCAAGGGCCGGGGTGGTGTCGAGGAGCCTCATGACGGTGGTGCGGCGTTGGGTGATGAGGTCTTCGACGTGAGTGCGGGCGCCGGTGACGGTGAGGATGTTGCGGATCTGGGCGGCTTCGGCCCCGGTGAGGTCGGGTTGGCCGAGCATGCGGTGCAGCAGGTTCTTGTGGTGGGGTGTGGCGTCGCGCATGGCGAGGGCGATCAGGGCGGTGTGTTTGCCTTCGCGTAGGTCGTTCAGGCGGGATTTGCCGGTCAGGGCAGGATTGCCGAAGACGCCGAGGAGGTCATCGCGTAGCTGGAAGGCTTCGCCCAGAGGGAGAGCGTAGGCGCTCAGCGTCTTGAGCAGGCTGTTGTCGGCTCCGGCGAGGAGGGCGCCGAGGTGCAGGGGGCGCTCGATCGTGTATTTGGCGGTCTTGTAGCGGATGATCAACAGCGCCTGGTCGAGATCCGAGCTGGGGGTGCCCGTGGCGGTGACGTCAAGGTATTGGCCGTAGATAACTTCGGTGCGCATAGCGTCCAGCACGGGCAAGACCCGGGCCAGCTGATCGGAGGCGAGGCCTGCGGTGTTAAGGAGCTCGTTGGACCAGCACAGGGCGAGATCCCCGACAAGGATGGCGGCCGCCTCGCCTAGACGGTTGGCACGCTGATGCGTGCGGCCTTGGCCGTAGCGGTGGGCCAGGGTGCGGTGGATGGTGGGCTGTCCGCGCCGGGTGTCGGAGGCGTCCATGACGTCGTCGTGGATGAGGGCGAAGGCGTGGAACATCTCCAGCGCGGCCGCCACCCGCAGCACTGTGTCGGGCGCGGGTGTGATGCCGCCGGCCGCGTGCCAGCCCAGCACACACAGCATGGGACGCAGCCGCTTGCCCCCAGCAGTGAAGTAATCGGTCAGGACGGAGGCTGCCAGCGGCGGCAACTGCTTCATGCGGGCATCGAGTGCTTTGGTGTGCAGGAAGTCCTTAAGGATCGCCTCGACGCGGTCGCGGGCACCGGGCAGGTCGAGCTGGTCGGTGACAACAGGAGCAAGGGTCATGCGCTGTCGCCTTTCTCCGGTAGGTCGCTGGTCAGATGGAGGACTATGTCCAGGTCGAGGTCGGCGGTGAGTGGGGGGTGCGAGGGTCATGCGGATTCGCCTTCTTCCCGTGCGGCAGCGGTGAGTTCGAGTGCCTCCTCGAGTAGGGCTTCGACGATGCCCGCTTCGGGGACGGTCTTGATGACCTGGCCGTGGCGGTAGATCTGGCCCCTGCCGTTACCGCACGAGACGCCCAGGTCGGCTTCCCGGGATTCTCCGGGGCCGTTGACCACGCAGCCCATCACCGCGATCCGTAGCGGATGGGGGAAGCCATCGAAGGCGGCCTCGACTTGGGCGGCCAAGCGATGGATGTCGACTTGGAGGCGGCCGCAGCCGGGGCAGGACACGATCTCCAGCTTCCGCGGCCGCAGGCCCAGCGAGGCGAGAATGTGACAGCCTGCCTTGACCTGTTCGACCGGCGGGGCTGACAGGGAGACGCGGATAGTGTCGCCGATGCCCTCGCCCAGCAGAATCCCGAAGGCGACGGCGGATTTGACGGCGCCCTGAAAGGCCGGACCGGCTTCGGTAACCCCCAAGTGAAGGGGATAGCTGCAGCGCTGTGCGAGCAGCCGATTCGCGGCAATCATGGTGAGCGGGTCGTGGTGCTTGACCGCAATCTTCAAATCGGTGAAGCCGTGTTCCTCAAACAGCGAGGCCTCCCACAACGCAGATTCAACCAGAGCCTCCGCCGTGGCAGAGCCGTGTTTGGTCAGTAGACGCGGATCCAGAGAACCCGCGTTGACCCCGATGCGGATCGGTATTCCAGCCGCAGCCGCCGCCCGGGCAATCTCGCCCACCCGGTCATCGAACTTCTTGATATTGCCCGGGTTCACCCGCACCGCAGCGCAGCCGGCGTCGATGGCGGCGAAGACGTAACGGGGCTGGAAATGGATGTCCGCGATCACCGGGATCGGCGAGCGGGCGACGATCTTCGGCAGAGCATCGGCGTCATCAGCCGAGGGCACCGCGACACGGATGATGTCGCAGCCCGCGGCGGTGACTTCTGCGATCTGCCGCAGCGTGGCATCCACATCCGCCGTGTTCGTGGTCGTCATCGTCTGCACGGACACCGGTGCGCCGCCGCCCACGGGCACCGCCCCGACACGCAACTGACGGGTGAGGCGGCGACGCACCGGGACCGGTGAAATCACGGGCACAGTGGACAGGCCCGGGTCGGTCGTGGTCATCGCGCCACCTGTTCCAAGACGGTTGCAGCCGTGCCTGGCTCGCCGACCGACAGGATGCAACGGACAGTGCGGACGATGCCCGCGGCATCAAGCCCCGCTTCAGCCAGCAGATCGGTGCGGGACCCGTGCGCGATAAACTCACGTGGCAGCCCCAGCGGCACCACCGGTGTCTGAACACCTTTGGCCTGGCACTCCTGGGCCAGCGCCCAGCCCGTCCCGCCGGTGACGACACCATCCTCGATACTGACGACCAGCTGGTGGCGGGCCGCCAACGCGGGCAGTGCTTCGTTGACTGGCAGTACCCAGCGTGGATCGGCGACTGTCACCCCGATGCCCTGTCCTTCCAGAAGCCGGGCGGCTTCCACAGCCGCCCCGGCCAGCGGCCCCACCCCCACCAGCAGCACATCCAACGGCCGACGAGAGCTGCGGTGCAGGATGTCGATGCCGTCCATGCGGGCCAGTGCCGAGATCTCCGGTCCTGCGCTGGCTTTGGGCAGGCGCAGCACCGTGGGGCCCTCCTCCCACCCGACCGCCTCACCCAGCAGCCCCTCCAAGCGCCTGGCGTCCCGGGGGGCAGCGATCCGCATCCCGGGCACCATCGAGAACAGGGATAGATCCCACATACCGTGATGGGACGGCCCATCCGGACCAGTGATACCGGCCCGGTCCAAAACGAAGGTGACCGGCAGCCGGTGCAAGGCCACGTCCATCAACACCTGGTCAAACGCCCGGCCCAGGAACGTGGCATAGACTGCGACCACCGGATGCAGGCCGCCCATGGCCAGGCCAGCCGCGCTGGTCACCGCATGCTGCTCCGCGATCCCCACATCAAAGACCCGCTCCGGGAACCGCTCTCGCATCAGGCGCAGGCCAGTAGGGCGCAGCATCGCCGCCGTCACCACCACCAGGTTCTCCCGCTGTTCAGCCAGCTCCAGCAGGCACTTGGAGAACACGCTCGTCCACGATGGGGCAGAGGCGGCCCCTGTCGCGCCAGCCGCCTCCGGCACAACAGGGGCGGGGCGGCCGGTGGCCGGATCCACGGTGCCCACCGCGTGCAGGCAATCCGCAGCGTCCTGCTCGGCTGGGGCATAGCCCTTGCCCTTCACCGTCATCACATGCACCACCACCGGTCGGCTCAGAGCACGGGCCCGCAGCAACGCCCCCTCGATCTCAGAAGTGTTGTGTCCATCAACAGGACCGAAATAGGTGAAGCCCAGGTCGGTGAACACATTGCGGCATGATTCCGCCCCGCCCGCGAACTTCAGATCGTTCAAATGACGGGCCAGCGCCCCGGTCGTGGGCGCGTAGGAACGGCCATTGTCGTTCACCACCACAATCACCGGCCGCTGCAGCTCACCGCCCAGATTGTTCAACGCCTCCCAGGCCATACCACCAGTCAGCGCCCCATCACCGATCACCGCCACCACAGCCCGGTCCTGCTCACCAGCCAGCTGGCGAGCCTTGGCCAGACCGTCCGCATACGACAGCGCCGTGGAAGCGTGGGAATTCTCCACCACGTCATGCACCGACTCCGCCCGCGACGGATAACCCGACAGCCCCCCAGCCTGCCGCAGCCCGTCAAACCCCTTACGACGGCCGGTGAGCAGCTTGTGCACATACGCCTGATGCCCAGTGTCGAAAATGAGCGTGTCGCGTGGCGAGTCGAACACCCGATGCAGCGCAAGGGTCAGCTCCACCACACCCAGATTGGGTCCCAGATGCCCGCCCGTCACACACACCGCATCAATCAGAAAAGCGCGGATCTCCCCGGCTAGCACCGGCAGTTCACACGCAGACACAGCTCGCACATCCTCAGGACCCATAATGCGATCAAGGACCGACACACCAGACAATGCAGCACCTCCGTTGCGCAGGACACCAGATGACCCCGGCCTACGCTGTGCTCGCTCCCTGACGGTGCGGCACCATGTAACCGAGCAGAGACAGTTCACCGTCACCAACACCACGCGTCCACAATCCAGCAGCAGGAAAGCCATGCACGCCGTGCAACCTTGCGCACTCGTGAAAAGCCCTAGTTGTATTGCCCTGTGAGACACCTCAGGGTTCTAACTCGTCAAGCGGCGACGGCAAGTTCGGCGGGGAAGGCGGTTTGTTCGTCGAACAGTTTGCGGTGTTGGAGGCAGTGGTAGAGTTGGCCGAGCATGCGGTTGAAGAGGTTTCTCTGGGCGGCAGCGTGCCAGTCTCCGTGGTCGTCGCGGCGCCTTCGGTAGTGAGTTCTGGCGCCGGGTGAGGCGGTGATGGCGGAGAAGGCCCAGAGGGGTGTTATCAAGTTAAGGGGTGGGGTGCGATGATCTTGGTGTAGATCGTCGGGGGAGGGGTCTGCTGGTGGACAGTGCTGCACCGTCGTACAAGGGCTTCCGGTTCCCGTCGGAGGTGATCGCGCACGCGGTCTGGCTGTATCACCGTTTCCCTCTGTCGTTCCGTGATGTGGAGGAGCTGCTGTTCGAGCGCGGCATCCAGGTCTCGTACGAGGCGATCCGGCTGTGGTGCGAGCGGTTCGGCCCGGCCTACGCCGCCGGGCTGCGCCGCCGGCAGCCCCGCCCGGGTGACCGGTGGCATCTGGACGAAGTTTTCATCAAGGTCAACGGACAGATGCGGTACTTATGGCGTGCGGTGGACCAGGACGGGAACGTGCTGGACATCCTCGTGGCCGACAAGCGCGATGCGAAGGCCGCCAAGAGGTTCTTCCGCAGGCTCCTCAAGAGCACCGAAACCGTGCCCCGGGTGATCGTGACCGACAAACTCCGTTCCTACGGCGCCGCCCACCGAGAGATGATGCCGTCGGTCGAGCACCGCAGCTCGAAACATCTCAGCAACCGGGCAGAAAACTCCCATATCCCCACCCGAGAGCGCGAGCGGCGCATGAAGGGCTTCCGCCACGTCAGCACCGCCCAGAGATTCCTCGCCGCCTTCTCCCGGATCTCACCGCACTTCCGTCCCCGCCGGCACCTGATGACCGCCCCCGGCTACCGCACCGAGATGACCAACCGCTTCACCATCTGGCACCAGATCACCGGCACCACACTCATGGCCACGACCGCCTGAACCAGACACCACCCGCACCACCGGCATACTCCAACTCACCTACCACATAAGCAACTTGACAAGCCCGGTCGGCGTTCTCGCGGGTCTTGGCCGCGTAGGCGCGGACCGCGTCGGCGGTCGCGGGCTCCAGCTGCTGCCGGGCGTGGTCGGCGGGGGCCGGCTGTTCGCTCATCGAGGGCTCCAGAGGGCGGAACTGGCGTCTCCCCAACAGTATCGGCCGCACCCGGTGCTGGGGACCACTCCGGACGAACCGGCCTGGGCGGGCGGATAGGACCCAGGTGGACCCAGCTACGGGCCCCGTTCGTGTCTACCAGGGAAAACACCGGTCTCGGGACCCAGGGACCCAGGTTGTGGGGCGGTTGCTGGGTCCACCTGGGTCCCGGTCGGCGATGTCACTGATCAGCTGATCAGTGACACAGACAGGCGTGTCCACCTGGGGAACACAGGAGGTTGATGACACAGGTCGGCCCTGCCCGGCCGGACTGTTCGGCAGCGGACGGTAACCGGCCCCGAGCCGTGTCACGCTGATCAGTCAAGAGGCCCGGATCGGGGTCCGGGCCCGTGTTTCCGGGCCGAACCGGCCGAGTGACAGCCCGGCGGGGGTGCGTGACACCCCTCGGGCGTGACAGCGTGACAGTCACCTTCCGTGATCGTCACGGGCTGCACCTCCCAGCTATGTCACAGGGTCACAGGTCATTTCCCAAGAACGCGTCTGCCTGGGGAAACGGCCTCCCAACCTCTCAGGCATCACGGGCGTACCGGGCACTTACGGCCCCAGGCTCCCAGATCTGTCACACGTCTGGCCCGGGGATCTGGGAGTTCTGGGAGGTTGCAGAGGGTGCGATCATAGGAGGGCCGGGCGGGGGCAGCGGCACTCCTCGCAGTCGGCGCACTCCATGCAGAACGCGCGTGGCGTGCGCGGGCAGTGGCAGATCGGGTTGTAGTCGGGGTCGTCCTCGCCGGGGTAGTGCGTCTCGCCGATCGGCGGCTCGGTCCACGCGTACAGGGTGCCGTCGGCGAGCAGCTTCTCGAAGCGGCGGCCGACGGTGCTGGCGGTGTGCCAGACGGCGACGACCTCCGGCTCCTGGCCGTGCGTCATGCCGGGCTCCCCGCGGGGTCGACCGGCGCCGGGCCGCGCGTGAGAAGTGCGGCGAGGTCGGTGGTGGCCTCGGGTTCGGCAGCGGCGAGCCGGGCCGTGAATGCCAGCTCGCCGGGCGCGGCGGCCGGGACCAGTCGGGCGAGCGCGGACAGCAGCGCGGCGTGCGCGAGGACGGGCTGCGGCAGGAGGCCGGCGGCGGCCTCGCGGGCTGCCGGGTGGGCGTAGTGGCCGCGGTGCGCGGCCAGGGCGTGGGCGAGCCAGGTGTCGCCGTCGGCCGGGATGTAGCCGCCGGCGGGGCGGGCGAGTTCGTCCCGGGCGGCTTCGTCGCCCTCGGGGGCTCGGCTTGTTCCAGCGTGCCCAGCTCGCGCAGCGCCTGGAGCTCATCGGCGCGGGCCACGATCCGGGCGGCTTCGCGCAGCTCGGCTTCGCGTGCGGCGGCGGCCGCGGCTTCGGCGGCGAGCTCGGCATGGACGACGTCGTCGGTGTCCGGGTCGTAGACGGTGCCCGGCGCCGCGTCGGTGAGCAGCTGGTTGATGCGCTCCCACTCCGCGAGCTCCGCCCGGCCGCGCGTGTCGTCGACCGGGTGCTCGTGCCGCGAGTCCTGCCGGGCGTCGAACCGGGCTTCCTCGAGGGCCCGTGCGACGGCGGCGGCGTCCATGCCCTTCGCGCGGCGGCGCACCACGCGCCGGCCGATGCGGGCGTGGTCGACCGGCTCGCGGGGCGCGGCGACGTGTGAGGCGAGCGGGCGGCGCGTGGTGCGCCGGGGTGACCAGGACGTGGTCATCAGGGCCTCGTATTCGTGGGGCGGAATCGAAAGCGGGCCGCCGCCAGAGCGCTTCTGTGACGGCCCGCGAATACGGTTTATAGCAGGGCCCAGAATTGGGCGGATCAGAACTCGAACTCTATCGACCGGAGGTGCGTGAAATCCGCCCGCAGACCATCAAGCGGGTGCCCCAGTCCGTGAAATACGACTCAGTGAACCGTTTTCATCCTGTCCTGCTGGGGTGAAGGTGCAGGTCAGCGGTGTGGGGTGACGAGACGAGGCTCCTGGTCGTTGCGGTGGTGTTCTCT
>NZ_JBEYEW010000080.1:0-10544 GCF_040634095.1 Streptomyces sp. NPDC007205 | reverse complement strand
CGCAGCCCGATCGCCTACGAAACAGCGTCCCGACCAACATCAACTACGCTGACACCAGCCGCATAACCCGTGTCCAGGATTCGGGGTCAAGGCCCGCTGTGCAGTCGGCGAAGGCCTGCCGGGTGAGACCGTTGTCGGCAAGGCGGCCGGTGGCCACTTGCCGCTGGTCGGCGTAGTGATAGGCAAGTTGCAGGCATCGTTTCATCGCACCGATCCCGGCGGCCGCGAGAACCAGCCGGCCTCCGTTGAAGGTCGTGTGCGCGATGTGTGCGCCCTCGCCGATCTCCCCCAGGAGGTCACCCTGGGGCACGTGCACCCCATTGAGGATGATCTCGTGCTGGGGCACCGCCCGCATGCCGATAGTGAGTGCTTCCGGGCCCACGATGAAGCCATCCGAGCGCGTGTCGACCAGGAAAGCGCTGATCCCATTCTCCCGGCCCTGGTCATCCTGCTGCCGGGCAAACACAGTGAGGTGCCGCGCGAGCCCACCGAGGCTGATCCACCTCTTGGTGCCGTCGAGCAGATAATCACCGGCGGGAGTACGACGCGCGCAGGTCGTCATGGCGCCGAGGTTAGAACCCATGCCGGGTTCGCTGGCGGCGATGCCGGCCAGCCGAATGCCCCGGGCCAGCAGCGGCAGAACCTGCCGTTTGAGCGCATCAGAGCCGAAGAGCCTGATGGGGGTGATGCCAACGCCATTGTGTACGGCGGCGAAGATACATAGATTGATGTCAACGGCCGCCAGGTGCGTCATGATCTGTGCGGTTTCACGATACGACAGGCCCTGCCCGCCATACTCGGGATCGACCTGCAAACCCAGCAGCCCGGCTTCCCCCAGTTCCGCCGTGAACGAGGGGGGAAGGCTTCTGCGATCGTCCACGAGCACAAAGTCATGACGGTTGCCGGCATACCAGCTGATGAACTCCTGCATACGGCGCACGCGTTCGGAGGTGGCCGGAGGGGGCATGAAGATACTCCTGTTCTAGATTCGTGCGAGCACGGCGACAGCGTTGTGGCCGCCGAAACCGAAGGAATGGCTGACTGCGACGGACGAGTTGGCCCGCCCGGCGTGGCCGGTCACGATGTCCATGTCCACATCGGGGTCAGGGCTGTGGAGGTTTGCCGTCGGCGGGATGACCCCGTGCTCGAGGCTGAACGCGGCCATAGCGGCTTGGAGCGCGCCGGCGGCACCCAGCAGATGCCCCGTGACGCCCTTGCTGGCGGTGACAGGTGGCCCGTGTCGATAGATCCGGCGGATCAGGCGGGCTTCCACCGCGTCTCCGCCCGGCGTACTGGTGGCGTGAGCGTGCACGAGGCCCACATCGTTCGGGCTGACGTCTGCGCGGCGCAGTGCGCTGCGCACCGCCTGCTCCGCGAATCGGCCGTCGGGCTCCGGGTCGGTGAGGTGATGGGCGTCGGTGGCGGCTCCGTAGCCAAGCAGTCGCGCATGGGGCCGGGTGTGACGGGCGAGCGCGTCCTGTCGGCGCTCCAGCACCAGCATGGCGGCCCCCTCACCGAGGACGAATCCGTCACGGTCTCGGTCAAAGGGACGAGACGCGGCAGCCGGATCGCCGGTGCGCCGCGACAGTGCCTGCAGACGGTCGAATCCCGCGGCGACGAGGGGCGTTACCGGCGCCTCCGCTCCCCCAGCCAGCACAATGTCACAACGGCCAGAAGCCACCAGTTCCATCGCCGCCCCGATGGCGGTGGTGCCGGAAGCACAAGCGGTCGACACCGCGAGACTGGGGCCGTGGAGACCCAGGTCCATCACGACGGCTCCCGCAGCCATGTTGGCAAGACCGAGGGGCACGGTGAGCGGGGACATCCACAGGTTGCCTCGCTCCCGGAGCCGATACGCTTGCTCCTGCCAGACATCGATACCGCCGAACGCGGTGCCCACCACCACACCAACTCGGGCCGCATCCCAGCTGCCAGGACCCAGGCCAGCCTCATGGACGGCCTGGCGCGCGGCCGCCACCGTGAACTGGGTGAACCGGGCCATCCGACGGGCTTCGGCGCCGATGACCGCATGCTCGTCGAAGTCGGCCGGCACGGTGCAGGCGAAGTCCACGCGCTGCCCGGCCAGCCGGGCAGCGCGCGCCCCTGCGGGCAGGCCGGCGCAGACGGTGTGCCAGCTCGCCGCGCTGTCACACCCCGCGGGCGTAATCATCCCAATGCCCGAGATGACGAGCTCAGGACTGCGGCTGGACACCGGGAACGACCGCGCCCTTCGCTTCCAGCAACGCCGCCAGTGCGCCCAGCTTCGTGGTCTCCGTGAGCTCCTCCTCGGCCACTTCCACGCCGAGTGCCTCCTGCAGCGCGGCACCTACCTCGGCGATGGTCAGAGAGTCCAGACCGAGCTCCTTGAACGATTGGTCGGGGGCCATGGCCTGGTCGACCTTGAAGGTTGTGGCCAGCTGATCTACGAGGTATTCGTACACGTCCTCTGCCCTTTCGTCGTTATTGAGGAATGCTTTTCCTGGACCGCGCCTCGGCTTTAGTGAAATCTCGCAGCCGAACGAGGCCTACTTTGTGCCGGTTTCGGGCGCCCTAGTCGCAGTGGATTGAAGTCCGTAATACGCCAGTTCGATCAAAATCCCGGCCCGGTCAAGGCGACCGACCCCCGGGCCAGGTCCCTGCCAAAAGCCACATCGGCCGTGGTCCAGGACCACGCCGCCATCACCTGGCGGGAAGAAACGGCCATCCGCTCAATAACTCGCAGATACACCGCCCGCCCCGCCATCGTGAAGTGCCCAGGGAGGATGTCCGGCTGGCCCGCACACACTCGCGGACCACATGGACCGGTACGTGGATCGAGTCGCGGCCAACACGGTTGGTGGCCAAGTCCCAGGCCAGCAGGGCCGGGGGTCCGTTTGTTGCCCGCGCGGCAGCACCGCCGCTGCAGAGCCATCTCCGAAGATCACGGCTGCGCCATAGTCGGTGGGATCGACGAGCTGGAGTATGTCTCGGCAGCGATCACCCATGCCCTGTTCGCGCCCCCGCCGTTGATCAGGCTTGCAGCCGCCAGTCCGTAGACGAACCCACCATGGCGACGGCCGTGCCGTAGTGGTCGTGGCCAGCGCAACCGGGCCGAACTGGGGTGAGATCTGCCGAAGCAAGTGCATTACAGCCCGCAGCGAGTACCAGATCACGGACATCAACGGCAGGCGCCGAACCGCGACGTGCGCTGCTTCCCATGCGCGTGGATCCATTCGTCGGTGGTATTCAGAGTCAGTGCGATTCTGCGTTACTGACCTTTTCTTTGGGTGGAACTCCCCAATCCGATATGTGACCACGCTGGTCGGCCTCATTTGACCTGAAATCGACGCAGCCCAGCGCGAGTGTTTTTCTTCGGCGTACCGATGAACCCTTTTACGCTTGCCGAATCAAAGCCGAGAATCTGCAGGAATCCGGAAATTTCATCGCCGGAGCCGGAAATGGATGACGGTGGTCTGCGAGGGCTGTATCACTGGCACGCTGTAAGGGCGCGGCAGGACGGATCGCACAGGAGTGCCCCGCTTGACGGTTTCTGGCAGTTGGCCGATCCGGGGAGCCTGAAGGCGGCTCCCCGGATCACCGCACGCGGACCGAGCAGACCGGCACCGCGCGGGCACGCTCCGACGGCCTTTCGAGCCTGCACAGATCTGGCCAGACGGTGCATGCCGCAGGCAGTCGGCGATGCCTATCCCAGCGGGTAGAGAACGAGCACAGTGCAGCCGACGTCGCTCTGCGGAATGTGCGACGAGCCCTTAGGGCCATAGATGAAGGTGCCTGCCGGGTGCCGGTCGGTCCCGTCGCAAAATACCCCATCCAGCACGTAGACCAGTTCTGGACCGCTACTGTGTACGTCGACTTCCTCGAAGCATGCACCGGCGTCAATTTCGACGACCAGCGCCTTGGCTACGTCAGGATTTTCCCACAGGGGACGCATGCGGATTCCAGTGGTGACCTCGATCACGGGCGCTTTCTCGAGGTGAGCGAACTCGAAATTAGGCACAGCACACCGATCCTTTCTTGGACTGCTGACAAATGCACGACCTCGGGAGACATCGGGGGTGCTCGCGTCCTGTCTACGCCCAGGTGAAGTAGTCAGCGAGGCTTGGAATCGATAAAGCACGCCAATGCGGGTGTGTACAGGACGTCACCCCGATCTTATGGGCACACCATGCAAGATTGAACCTTTGTAAAAAGGGTGGCTGGCGAGCTGCGCGGCAGGCGACCGCGAACAGGTCGCGTCCGGTTCACCGTTGCTCAAGGAATCGATCATTCCGCTTTCTGAGGACGCAGCGGGTACTGGGGAGAACGGCCGGTGAGACGTGGGGCCGGCGATCGGAGGTGGAAGAACCTGGGACTTCGACGGCGGACTTCGTCAGGTTGGCTGGAGGCATGCGTAATCGGCGGCTGCCAGCGGTAGCACCGGGGGGTGCCTCTATGTCTTTCGTCCTTCCACGGGCCTGGCGGCGGTCGTCGTGGGTGGGGGAGGCGGGATCGTGCGGGGCAGCGAACGCGAACAGGAGCATTGCGCGTTTGATGTGGCGGTTGCCGCCTCGTGGTGCGTGTTTGCCCTCTCGAGGGCCCCGGCGACTTCGTTGTCGGGGCCAGGCCGGGGTAGGAGGCCGGGTGGGCGACGGTGGGGAAGCTGGTGCCGTCGCCGACGGTGCCCAGCGAGGTGGCGGCGGTCCTGACCGCGCCCCCCGAAATCGAGGTCAGGACCGGGGAAAGAGGGCGAGCCTCCAGCAACTGCCCGATCTGCGTTTCCAGGGCGCGTCGCTGTTCGTGGACGGCGGCGAGCGAGCGGGCCAGGTAGGGGATCACGACGTCGGGGGTGCCGGTGCCCGGGACCACGACGGTCTGCTCGTCGCGGGCGTCAATGACGTCGTCGATCAGCCGCTGGGCCATCCGCGGAGCCTTGCGCCAGATCACTCAACCTGCTTGCTGCGCCCGGCCTTTCGCAGGGTGGCTGGGGATCCGTAGCGTTCCAGCAGCCAGGTCACGGCCTGGTAGTCCAGGCGTAGAAGATGTGTCGCTGGCGCCGGTTGTAGCGCCTGGGCCAGTGGTAGTTGCCGGTGCGGTGACCGGACTCCCGGGCGACGGGGGCGAGACCGGCATGGGAGGCCAGGCGGCCGGGGTCGCGGTAGCCGGACAGGTCACCGACGATGGCGACGAACTCGGCGCCCAGGATGGGGCCCGTGCCGGGCATGGACTCAATGATTTCGGCGCGGTGGTCGGTGCCGAAGGTCTCGCGAATCTCCCGGTCGTGTCCTTGATCCGTTCGCCGAGTGCCAGGAGCTGGTGGGCGAAGTCGCCGACGAGCCTGGCGGCCCGCTTGTCGCCGGGCAGCGCGGTCATCTGGGACTGGGCAGCCCCGACCGCCCTGGCCGCGACGTCACCGGCGCTCTGAACCTTGCGACGCTCCAGTCAGGTGGTCAGCCGTTTGACGCCGAAGCGGCGCTGTGCGGCTGGGGTCTGGTACTCGGTCAGCATGACGATGGGGCCCTTGGCCGGGGAGTAGTCAAAGGCCCGCTCAAGGGCGGGGCAGATGCCCACCAGCAGATCGCGGAGCCGGTTGATCAGCCGCACCCGGTCAGCGCTCAGGTCGGCCCGGTAGTTGGTCAGCAGCTGAAGGGTGGAGACCAGCTCCGGCGGTGTGCTCAGCGGGGTGAAGTCCCGGCGCATGCGGGCCTGACCGGCGATGACGCGGGCGTCTTCCGGATCGGTCTTGCCCTCGCCCGGGTACAAGCAGCGTGGAAGCACGGCCGGAGATGTCCACCGCCCACCGCACCTCGTCGGCCTTCTCCCTGGCCGTGTTGATGAGCGTCAGGATCTGCGACTCGTCGTTGATCACCTTCGTCGAGAACAGCGTCTGCCCGTAGGCGTCGACTGCCACCGCCCAGTGATGCCCCTTGTCGGCGTCGATGCCGCCCCATATCCGCGCATGAGACGTGCTCAAACCCGTCGCTCCGTTCCTTCATGACCAGCCGCTGCATAGCCCGGGGAACACTCCGCCAACAGATCCCTAACCAGCGATGCCCGCAGCTCTCAATCAGCATCGGGTGCGGCTGTCCGGCTGACGTCGTGGCCACTTGGCGTGTCCGAGCCCGTCAATCAGCAGGACGCCGTGGACCCGCTCGTCAGGCGCTCGGAAGTGTTGCTTCGAGCACGCGTATCAGACTCTTTCGCCTCCTGGGACCCCGCCGGACGGTCGTGCCCCGTTGAGACGCACGAAGGGGAGGCCGGCGGTGGACGTCGTCTATGAACGCTGCGCCGGGATCGATATCAGCAAAGCGGACGTGAAGGTGTGTATCCGAGTCCCGGGACGCGGGAAGGGGACCAGGCGCCGCGGAGAGGTGAGGACCTTCCCGGCCATGACGTCGGGGCTGCTGGCGATGTGGGACTGGCTGCTCGCCGAGGGCGTCACGGTCGTGGGTATGGAGGCCACCGGCTCGTACTGGAAGCCGGTGTTCTACCTGCTGGAGAACGACATGGAGTGCTGGCTGCTCAACGCCCGCCACATGAAGGCCGTTCCCGGCCGCAAGACCGATGTGAAGGACTCGGAGTGGATCGCGAAGCTGGTCGAACACGGTCTGGTCCGTCCCTCGTTCGTGCCCCCGCGGCCGATCCGGCAGCTGCGGGACCTGACCCGGTACCGGACTGACGTGGTGCGCGAACGGGCCCGGGAGGCCCAGCGGCTGCAGAACCTGCTGGAGGACTGCGGGATCAAACTGACCTCGGTGGTCTCCGACTTCCTCGGCGTCTCTGGGCGCCGGATGCTCAAGGCGCTGATCGGCGGCGAGCGCGATCCGAGGGTGCTGGCCGAGCTGGCCGCGCCCAACCTGCGCACCCGGCGAGAGATCCTGATCGAGGCGCTGACCGGTTACTTCACCGACCACCATGCGTTCCTGGCCCAGACGATGCTGGACCGGATCGACGAGGCCACCGCCATGGAACAGCGCCTCAATGCCCGCATCGAAGAACACATCCGGCCCTTTCAACGGCAGGTCGAGCTGCTGGCCACCATTCCCGGGGTGAGCGCGCACACCGCCGAGGTGATCCTCGCCGAGATCGGCGCGGACATCAGCCGCTTCCCCTCGGCCGGCCACCTCGCCTCCTGGGCAGGAGTGTGTCCAGGCAACTACGAGTCCGCGGGCAAGAGCCCGTCGGGACGCACCCGCCCCGGCGACCCGTGGCTCAAGGGCGTCCTCGGCCAGGCCGCGATCTCCGCCTGCCGCACCAAGGACACCTACCTCGCCGCCCGCTACCGACGCCTGGTCGGCCGCCGCGGCCGCCGACGGGCCCTGGTGGCACTGCAGCAGTCCATCCTCGTCTCGATCTGGCACATGTTCACCCGCGACATCGAGTACACCGACCTCGGCGGCGACTACTTCCTCGAACGCACCGGCAAGACCCGCGCCACCCGCCGCCTCGTCAGCCAGCTCAACCGCCTCGGCTACCAGGTCAACCTCCAGCCGCTGGAGGCCACGTGAGCGCTCCTGACCTGCACAGACGGGGGATTTTCGTATCAGTAGTCGGAGCGTCCCGGAGGACCGGGCGGCCATTCCTCCCGAGCCATCAACGGCAAACAGCCATCAGCCACACCAGGTCCTCCCGGACCGGCCAACATTCTTAGGGAAACAGCCATGCCGGGCCCGAAGGCCAGCGGCCCTCTTACAGGCCCGCTTCCCGCCGGGGTGATCATGCCCGCGGTCCGACTGCACGTCTGTTTCGGCGCTGGGTTCCGCGACACGGAGGCGCGGCCTCGGGCGGAGACGCCGATCTGGCAGCTTTTGTGCGGCCGGGGGGCCGCGGCGTTCGCAAATCATCTCCACAGCCAAACCGCTTGTGCAGATCACGCCGCCCGCACGCGGTACAGAATCCCGTCGATCACCTGTTAATAATTCTGCCACCGGCCAACGGAGCTGTTGCTGACCAGCGGAAACAGCCGCAGCCGTGTCCGCTCCGCATGGGCGAAGTGTCCCTCCTGGAGTCACGGCGGAACCGGACGCCCCACCTGCATTTCACAAATGCGCAATGTTGCACTGCATGCGCCGTCGGTACGGCCTCGGGCCTCTGTACAGCGTGGCCAGCTGGCCGCTGTACTTTCCCTGTCCACAGACCGCGCTTCAGCGGGCATGCAACCCGTTTCGGCTTATCCCTGTGTGTCGACTGCCGCAGCACAGGGCGGGTTGTCGGACCACCCCCGCCTCTGGAAACCGTCTACGACGGAGTGGAGCACTGGTACGCGGCCACAGCCTTGCCGCTCGCCGACGGTTGTGGCTTCGAAGCACTCAACAACCCGGGAAGGGCAACGATGATGGTGACTCAGACAGCTGTTATGTGTGGTGTCGGCGCTTGTGTTCCAGAGCGGGTGGTCGGCAACGACGAGTTTGCGGCGCGTCTGGAGACATCCGATGCCTGGATCCGTTCTCGTACCGGTATCCAGCGGCGCAGGATGGTCATGCCGGGCACCAGCACGGGCGATCTGGCGGTAGGTGCCGGGCGAGCCGCAATGAAGTCGGCGGGTGCGGACGCCGACTTCGTACTGCTGGCGACCACCACACCAGATCGGCCATGTCCCGCGACCGCCCCGGAAGTAGCCCATCGACTCGGGCTCGGCAACGTACCCGCGCTGGACATCTCGGCTGTGTGCTCCGGATTCCTTTACGGGTTGGCACTGGCGAAGGCCCTGGTGATGAGTGGGGCATGCCGACGACCGCTGCTTATCGGTGCCGAGGTGTATTCGTCGATCATCGACCCCCAGGACCGGAACACCGCAGTGATCTTCGGCGACGGAGCAGGGGCGGTACTGCTACGCGGCGGGGACCGTCGCGAGGCGGGAGCCATCCACGCGGCCACCTTGGGCAGCGATGGTGCTGGTGTCAACCTGATCACCGTGGCCGCAGGCGGCTCACGTCGCCCGCGCACAGCCGGTGACGCACCCCGGGAGGACCGATACTTCCGCATGCGGGGCCGCGAGGTGTACCAGCAGGCCGTGCGGTGGATGACCACCTCGTCGCGGGTCGTGCTCGACCAGGCCGGCTGGCCGCCTGATTCGGTAGAAGCCTTCATCGGGCACCAGGCCAACCAGCGCATCCTCGATGCGGTCGCAGACCGTCTTGGTGTCCCTGCCTCATACCGATTCGGAAACATCGCGGAGGTTGGCAACACGGCCGCCGCATCCATCCCTCTTGCCCTCGCCGACACAGCGGCACGTCGCCTTGTATTTCCGGGGACGCGTAGTGTGTTCACAGCGTTCGGTGGTGGCCTCACCTGGGGAGCGGTGGCCCTCACCTGGCCGGACGTGCTCCCCGTGCGGCTTGCTCCGGAGACCCTCACTGCTCCTTCCCCCATACCGGCGATCAACGGCGAGGTGGCACCCCCCCGGCAGACGAGCGCACAACCATGGCGACTGCCTACGGGTATCTCGTAAACGCGCTCACCGACAAGTCCCCGAACTTACTCTCACCTCCATGGGCGTGTCACTTCCGTTGTCGGTGACCGATGCCCAGCGGGCCGTGCTGGAGGGCTCGATGCGTCGCCGCACGACGGCTCAGGCGCTGGGCCAGCGGTCGCGGATCGTGCTGGAGTGCGCCGACGGGCACTCGCCTCATGGGGGTGTCACGTCGGCTGCGGGTCACTCCGGAGACGGTCCGCACCTGGCGGCGGCGTTTCCTCGAACGGGTCCTGGGCGGCCTGTCCGACGAGTTGCGGCCCGGCGTTCCGAGGAAGACCACCGACGCGGACGTCGAGTGGGTCATCGTCAAGACACTCAAGGAGAAGCCCAAGAATGCCACCCGCTGGTCGACCAGGCCGATGGCCGCGGCCACGGGCATGTCCCAGTCCGCGATCTCGCGGATCTGGCGGGCCGACGAGAAGTCGCAGATCCAGGCCCTGGACCGGTCGCAGCCCGTGCCGCCGATAATGCCCGGGTTCCCGAACGCCGCAGCCACGGCTACGTCCCGGCCGGCACCACCACCTTGCTCGCGGCCCTGGAAGTCGCCACGGGGAAGGTCATCGGCTCCCTCCACCGCGGGCACCGGACTGGGGAGTTCAAAAAGTTCCTCACCAAGCTGGACAAGGAAGTGCCTGTCGGCTTCGACGTGCACCTGATCCGGGACAACTACGTCACCCATACGACGCCTGCCATCAAGCAGTGGCTGCTGGCACACCCGCATTTCCACCCGCACTTCACGCCGACGAACGTCCTGGCTGAACCTGGCGGAGCGTTGGTTCGCCGAACTGACGCAGAAGAAGCTCAAGCGCGGTGTCCACCGCTCCCTCCAGGCCCTCGCACGCGGCATCCGGACCTGGCTCGCGGACTGGAACGACCATCCCACGGCCATTCGTCTGGACGAAGACCGCCGACGAGATCCTCGACAAAGTCGCCGCCTGCTGCCGACGAATCTCCAACTCAGGTCACTAGGGTCTGTTGCGAAAGTTGATCTTGTTGGTTGATGATCACGTCCTGTGGGACGTGGGGATCTGACGAACGGGCAGTGGGCCCGTCTTGAGCCGCTGCTGCCGCGGGGCATCAAGCCGGGTCGTCC
>NZ_JBEYEW010000079.1:0-10658 GCF_040634095.1 Streptomyces sp. NPDC007205 | reverse complement strand
GCCGTGGGCGGCGCCAGCGAGGACGCGCTCGGCGCGGCCGTCGCCATCGAGCTGGTCCACAACTTCTCCCTCATCCACGACGACATCATCGACGGCGACGAGCTGCGCCGCCACCAGCCCGCGCTGTGGGCGGCATTCGGCATTCCCGCAGCCCTCCTTGGCGGGGACGCGCTACTCACCCAGGCGCTGCGGGTCCTGGCCGACAGCCGCCCGAAGGATGCGGGCCACTCCGTGTCCGTACTGGCTGCCGCTGTACTGGAGTTGATAGAGGGCGAGGCGATGGACACAGCCTTCGAGCGGCGCGGCGACGTGACGGTGGCTGAGTACACGGCGATGGCCGCGGGCAAGACCGGAGCCCTGATAGGCGCCGCTTGCGCGCTCGGCGCGCTGGCCGGCGGCGCGGACGAGGGACGGGCCAGGCGCCTGGCCCGTTTCGGCCGCCGACTGGGGGTGGCCTTCCAGATCACCGACGACCTGCTCGGCATCTTCGGCGACCCGGCAGTGACCGGCAAGCCGGTCGGCAGCGATCTGTCGTCGCGCAAGAAGACGCATCCGGTGCTCGCCGCAATCGGCTCGCGCACGGCGGCCGGAGACCGGCTCGCCGCGCTGTACGCGCAGGCCGGGCCGCTGGACGAGGAACAGGTACGGGAGGCGGCCGGTCTGGTGGAGCGTGCGGGCGGACGACGCCTCTCACGCCAGGCGGCCGCACACGAACTTGACCTGGCCTTTTGTGAGTTGCACGCCGCCGACCCGGCCGAGCGCGCGCTGGCGGATCTCACCGCCCTGGCCCACCTGATCACCCAGCGCAGCAGTTGAAGAGGAAGGTTGCATCATGAGCCAGTCAGGCCCGGCCCTTCAGGTGATTGGGCTGTACGACGGCTTCCGGCCGCACCGTACGGCGGGGAGCGACTCGATCTCCAGGATGTACCGGTGACCGCGGCCCATTTGATGGCCGCCGTGGCGTCCGGCGGCAAGCTAGCGGCGGGTGCTCGTATCGCGGGCCTGGGCATATACCGGCCCAGTTCTGTGGTCTCCAATGAGGAGGCGGCCGCCGCAGCAGGAGTGGATGCTGACTGGATCGCGCAGCGGGTGGGTGTGCGCGAGCGCCGGCGCGCCGGCGCTGATGAGAGCGTGGTGTCCATGGCCGTGGAGGCCGGCAGCAAGGCTCTGGCGGACGCGGGGGCGAGTGCCGACGACGTTGACGTGGTGATCCTGGCGACCTGTTCGATGCCGTCCCCGATGCCCAACGGGGCGGCCTCCGTTGCGGCGGGCATCGGCTGCCGGCCGGCGGCGGGCTTCGACCTGAATGCCGCGTGCTCCGGTTTCAGCCATGGCCTGGCGGTGGCCGACGCGCTGGTGCGGGCGGGCACGGCTGGCGGGGTGTTGGTGGTCGGCTCGGAGCGGATGAGCGACTGGGTGGATGAGGGGGACCGCAACACGGGGCCGATCTTCGCCGATGGTGCGGCCGCCGCGCTGGTCCTGCCCGGCGACCGGCCCGCGATCTTTCCCGTGGCCTGGGGCAGTGACGGTGATCAGGCCGAGCTGATCGCGATCTCGGCCGAGAGCGGACATATGGAGATGGCCGGCCGCAAGGTGTTCCGCTGGACCACCAGCGCCCTGCAGTCCGTGATCGATGAGGCCTGTCGGCGTGCCGGCATCGCCCCCGCCAACCTGAAGGCGTTCGTGCCGCACCAGGCCAACCTGCGCATCATCGACACCCTCGCCCGGCACATCGGCGCCCCCGGCCTTGTCACCGCAACCGACCTGACGGACGCCGGGAACACCTGCGGCGCCTCCGTCCCGCTGGCCTTCCACGCACTGCGCCAGGCCGGACGGGTACACAGCGGCGATCCGGTACTGCTCTTCGGTTTCGGGGCCGGACTGACCTACGCCGCCCAAGTCGTGCTGTGTCCCTGACCGCCACGGCACCTTGCTCGACATCCGCCATAAGCAAGCCAGGTCAGACCTTGGAGGAATCGTGAACACGGACCTGAGCACTCTCACCTGGGTACTGCGCATCGTCGCCATCGTTGCCGAGCAACCCGTCGAGGCCATTCAGCCCGAGCAACGCCTGATGGAAGACCTGGGCCTGGACTCGCTGCAGATCACCGAAATCGCCCAGAAGATCGAGAACGTAGTGGGCCGTCCCGTCGACGAAGACCTCCTCAACGCGGACGGTGCCACGGTGGCGCGGTGCGCCGAGATCGCCGCTGCTGTGTAAACCAGCGCAGGCTCCGCAGGGCTGCCTCACGCGTGCCCCCGCCCGTCTGACTCGCAGAAAGACAGTCGTGCCGTCCTCGGGAGAGACCCGACCCTGGAAAGGAGACCGTGCCATGACCTGCTCCCCCCATTGCCCGTCCACCGTCAAATATCTTGCAGGTCTGCACCCCTGTGCCGAGATCATCCGGGGCATCTTCCTTGGTATCCGCTGCGCCGCCACCGCCTGCGGCACTGTGGGCGTTGCTGTCGCACGCACCGCACGGCAGTGCCCCTGCCCTTCTCACCAGGCGCCGCAGCCGTGACCCCGCAGCAGCCGGGAGCTCTCGGCACCGGGCGGGTGCCCCTTACTCCCCGGCCGTACGACACGGGCCGGCCTTCCGGAACGGGGCGGGCCCATGGCAAGGTGATTTTGCTGGGTGAGCATGCCGTTGTCTACGGAGCGCCCGCGGTGGCCGTGCCGCTGCCCGACCTGTCCTGCACGGTCACCGTCGCCGTCAATGCCGAGCCCGCCGACGGCCTGGGCTGCTACACGCCTTTCACGATCCCGGCGCATGGCGCTGTGCCCTCGGCGGACGGCGTGCTGCCGCCAGGCCTGTGTCTGCTGATTGACACCGCGCTGCGCCGGGCCCGTAGGTTCGACATTCCCGCAATGGAAGTACAGGTGGAGAGCGACATCCCTTACGGCCGGGGCTTGGGCTCAAGCGCCGCCGTTGCCCGCGCCCTGACATACGCTCTCGGACAGCTGCTGCCACTGGACCTGAGTGCTGCGGAGGTCTTCGACTACGTCCAGATCTCCGAGAGCGCGGCGCACGGCCGCGCCTCGGGCATCGATGCACTGGCCACCGGCAGCACCCGGCCTGTGCTGCTGTCGGACAGGCACCCCAGCACGCCCCCGGTCGCTGCTGAGGCGTGGATCGTCGTCGCCGACAGCGGCAGTCCCGGCCACACCAAACAAGCCGTCGCCATGCTGGGTGCGGCCTTCGGTGAACACGCCCTGCGTCGCGAGAAGTTCCTGGCCCGGTCGACGTCCCTGACGTGCCGGGCGCTGCGGGCCCTGGAGCAGGGCCAGCTGGAGGTGCTCGGCCGGCAGCTCACCGACTGCCATACCCTGTTGGCGGACCTGCAGCTGAGCACCGGCTGCGTGAACGCCCTGGTGGACACCGCCCTGGCCCATGGCGCTCTCGGCGCCAAGATGACCGGCGGGGGGCTGGGTGGCTGCGTCATCGCACTCACCGACACTGCCGCCGCGGCCAGCTTCCTGGCCGCCCGGCTCGACGAGAACGGCGCGGCGCAGACCTGGACGGCCCCCATCAAGCCGGGGAGGTCCGCATGAGGGCCGCACCCACGGCGACGGCGGTCGCCCACCCCAACATCGCCCTGGTCAAGTACTGGGGGAAACGCGATGAGCACCTCATCGTGCCGCTGGCCGACAGCCTGTCCCTGACCCTCGACGTCTTCCCCACCACAACCAGCGTCCAACTGCTCCCCGGAGGCGCGCAGGACGTCATCGTCGTCGACGGGCGACCGGCCACCGGCGAGGTGCTGCGCCGCGTCACCGGTTTCCTAGACGTCCTGCGTGCCCATGCGCGCAGGCATGAGCCGGCTCACGTCGACACCCGCAACACGGTCCCGGTGGGGGCCGGCCTCGCTTCCTCGGCTGCTGGCTTCGCCGCACTCGCCCTGGCCGGGGCCCGCGCCTACGAGATCGACCGGGACCCCACCGAGCTCTCCCGGCTGGCCCGCCGTGGCTCCGGGTCGGCCGCCCGCTCCGTCTTCGGCGGCTTCGTGCTGTGGCACGCGGGCCCTCCCGATGCCGCTGACGCCGACCTCGCCTCATACGCCGAGCCCCTGCACGATGCCCGTCTGGATCTGGCGATGGTCGCGGTGCTCCTGCAGACCGGGCCCAAGTCCGTCTCCAGCCGCGAAGCGATGCGCCGCACCGTGGCCACCTCCCCACTGTTTCCCGGCTGGCTTGCCTCCAGCGGCGCCGATGTCACCGCGATGCGCGCGGCACTGGCCACGGGTGACCTGCCCGCCGTGGGGGCGATCGCCGAACGCAACGCACTGGGCATGCACGCCACGATGGAGACCGCGATCCCGCCCGTCACTTACCGCACCCACGCCTCCCACCACGTCCTCGACCACGTACGCCGGATGCGGGAGCGGGGCGAGCAGACGTGGTCGACGATGGATGCCGGCCCCAACGTGAAAGTCCTGTGCCCGGTCTCGGACGCATCGCGCATCGCCGCCGAACTCGGCGAGGTCACCGGCTGCCGCACGCTCGTCGCCCGCTCCGGGCCCGACGCCACGGTCACAACGGGGGTGCCCACATGACGGCGCCGGTCACCCGCCGCGCTCCTGGCAAACTGCTGATCTCCGGCGAGTACGCCGTCCTCACCCCCGGCCAGCCAGCCCTCATCGCAGCCGTCGACCGCTACGTCACCGTCACCGCGGCACCGGCTCACCACGCGGACGTCGAGCTGATCACCGACCTCGTAGACCATCCCGTGGCGCTGCACCGAAGCCACCACGGACTGCAACCGCATCGGCCGCACGAAGTGGGCCTTGTGCGCGGATTGCTCGCCCATCTGGTCGCCGTCGTCGAGACCGCCGACCAGCTCCGTGCCGAGTCGGGTTCGGAACCCGCGCCGCTGCGGCTGACCGTACGCTCGGACCTACACGAGAACGCCACCAAGATCGGCCTGGGCTCCAGCGGTGCGGTCACCGTCGCCGCCATCCACGCGGTCACCGACTTCACCGGCACGTCCTTGAGTGCCGAGATGCGCTTTCGCCTTGCTCTGCTCGCTTCGATCACCCTCGACGCCCGCGCGTCGGGCGCGGATCTGGCCGCCGGCACCTGGGGCGGCTGGATCCGCTACAGCCCCCCCGACCGCCAGGCCCTACGCCACCTCATGCACACCAGTGGCATCATCGCGGCCCTGCGTGCCTGTTGGCCTGGTCTGTCGCTTCGCGCGGTGACGCCCCCGTCCGCCGTGTCCCTGCATTACGGGTGGTCCGGCCGCCCCTCCTCCACTACGGCGAAGATCGGTCAGCTCCAGCAGACCGCGTGGTGGCACAGCGCTGCCCACCGCCGTTTCTGCGCCCACAGCGGGCAGTTGACCGACGCCTTAACCGACGCTTTCGACCGCGACGATGCCGCTGCCGTCCGAACTGCCGTCGACGCGGCCAGCGGCCTGCTGCACAGCCTTGACCAGCAGACCGCTCTCGGTATCTTCACCCCCGCGCTTACCGCACTGTGCGACGCGGCCAGGGCCGTGGGCGGGGCGGGTAAGCCGTCCGGCGCGGGCGGCGGGGACTGCGGTATCGCCGTCCTGCCACATACCGCCGACTCCGACGACCTCCACCGCCGCTGGGCCGCCGCCGGCATCACCCCCCTGGGCCTGCGTACCGCAACACCACAGCCCGGCGGACCGCACTCCGGCATCGGACCGCGCCTCGCCAGCGCGCTGCCCGTCCCTGCCGCACAGATCACAAGGACCGTCTCATGACCGCGAAGCGCAAGGACGATCACGTCCGCCTGGCCGTGGCCCAGCACCACACCTCCCAGACCGCTCAGCACGCCCCCGCCCAACGGGCCGGCGCCTTCGACGACATCAGCTTCATGCACCACGCCCTGGCTGGCATCGACCGCGGCCAGGTGAGCCTGCGGACATCGTTCGCCGGCTGGACGTGGCCCGTGCCGCTGTACATCAATGCCATGACCGGCGGCAGCCCCAACACCGGGGAAATCAACCGCGATCTGGCCATCGCCGCACGCGAGACGGGCCTGCCCATCGCCACCGGCTCGATGAGCCCCTTCCTGAAGGATCCCACGTGTGCTGACACCTTCGCACCGGTGCGCGCACAGCACCCGGACGGCTTCGTGATGGCCAACATCAACGCTAACGCCACCCCTGAGCAGGCCCGCCGCGCCATCGGACTCCTTGACGCCAACGCCCTGCAGATCCACCTCAACACCGTCCAGGAGATCGTGATGCCCGAGGGCGACCGGTCCTTCGGGCACTGGCCCGCCGCCATCGAAGCCATTGCAACGGCCGTCGAGGTCCCGGTCATCGTCAAGGAAGTCGGCTTCGGTCTCAGCGGCCGCACTGTCGCGCAGCTCGCCGGCCTCGGCGTGGCCGCCGCCGACGTGGCCGGCCGCGGCGGCA
Organism: Streptomyces sp. NPDC007205; assembly: GCF_040634095.1. NCBI lineage: Bacteria > Bacillati > Actinomycetota > Actinomycetes > Kitasatosporales > Streptomycetaceae > Streptomyces > Streptomyces sp. NPDC007205. The sequence goes on along the minus strand of NZ_JBEYEW010000079.1, from coordinate 4,269 downwards.
CGGACTTCGCCCGCATCGAGAACGGCCGCCGCCCGCGCGCCGACTACGCCTACCTCGAAGGCTGGGGCCTGAGCACGCCCGCAGCCCTCCTGGACGCCCAGGACAAAGGGCTCCCGCTGCTCGCCTCCGGCGGAGTACGCCACCCCCTCGACGTGGCCCGCGCCCTCGCACTCGGCGCCCACGCGGCTGGCGCCTCTGGCCCCTTCCTGGCCACCCTCGTCAACGACGGGCTCGCCACCCTCATCGACCAACTCACCTCTTGGATCGACCAGCTGACCGCGCTGATGACCCTCCTCGGCGCCCACAGCCCCGCCGACCTCGCCGGCGCCGACCTACACATCACCGGCGCCCTGCGCGAGTTCTGCGACCAACGCGGGATCCTGTTGCCTCAGCCCAAGGAAAACAGCCGATGACCACCCAGAACATACCCACCAGCAAAGCCCCCGCCAAAGCCGTGCCGGACAGCATTACCCCCGTTCCCACACGCTGGGTGGGCCCCCTCCGGATCAGCGGCAATGCAGCCACAGACGAAACCCACGTCCCTTTGGCCACCTATGAATCCCCCCTGTGGCCCTCGGTCGCCCGCGGCGCCCGCATCTCCCGCCTGATCGACGGCGGCATCCGGGCCACCCTCGTCGACGAACGCATGACCCGCTCCATCCTCCTCGAGGCCACCGACGCCCAGGCCGCCCACGTCGCGGCACGCGCCCTGGACGACCGCCTCGAAGAACTGCGCGTCCTCACCCGCACCACCAGCCGCTTCGCCGAACTCCTCGCCGTACGCCACGAGATCGTCGGCCCCCTGCTGTACATACGCTGTGAGTTCGCCACGGGTGACGCCTCCGGCCACAACATGGCCACCCTCGCCGCCGACGCCCTCCTGACCCATCTGCTGGCCCACATTCCGAACGTCAGCTACGGATCGATCTCCGCCAACTACTGCACCGACAAGAAGGCCACCGCCGTCAACGGCATCCTCGGCCGCGGCAAGAACGTCACCGCCGAGATCCTCATCCCCCGCCAGACCGTGGCCGACCGGCTGCGCACCACCGCCGCGAAGATCGCCCACCTCAATGTCACCAAGAACCTGGTGGGCACCCTGCTGGCCGGCGGCATCCGCTCGGCGAACGCCCACTACGCCAACATGCTGCTGGCCTTCTACCTGGCCACCGGGCAGGACGCCGCCAACATCGTCGAAGGCTCCCAAGGCATCACCTACGCGGACGATCGCGACGGCGACCTGTACTTCTCCTGCACCTTGCCCAACCTGATCGTCGGCACCGTCGGCAACGGCAAGGGCCTGCCCGCAGTCGAGGACGCCCTCGCACGACTCGGCTGCCGTGCCGAACGTCCCATCGGAGACAACGCCCGCCGCCTGGCCGCACTGGCCGCGGCCACCGTCCTGTGCGGGGAGCTCTCCCTGATGGCCGCCCAGACCAACCCCGGCGAACTCATGCACGCTCACACCCGACTCGAACGCCTCAACGGAGCACCCCATGGCCACTGATCCGACCCAGGTGACCGTCGGTATCCACGACCTCACCTTCGCTACCACCAGCCTCTGCCTCACCCACGAAGAACTCGCCCGGCACACCGGCGCGCCCGTGGCCAAGTACCACCACGGCATCGGGCAGACGGCCATGAGCATCCCCACCGAGGACGAGGACATCGTCACCATGGCCGCCGACGCGGCCACGCCGATCATCGAACGCCACGGCGGCGGCAGAATCCGCACCATCCTCTTCGCCACCGAAACCGGCATCGACCAGTCCAAGGCCGCCGGCATCTACGTCCACTCCCTGCTCGGCCTGCCCCCACACATCCGCGTCGTCGAACTCAAGCAAGCCTGCTACGGCGCCACCGCCGCACTCCAGCTCGCCTGCGCCCTGGTGCGCTGCGACCCTGCCCAACAGGTCCTCGTCCTGGCCAGCGACATCGCCCGCTACGACGTCGATAGCCCCGGCGAAGCCACGCAAGGAGCCGCCGCCGCGGCCATGCTCATCACCGCCGCACCCGACCTCGTCGAACTCCACACCCCCTCCGGGCTGTTCACCCGCGACGGCATGGACTTCTGGCGCCCCAACTACCGCACCACCGCCCTCGTCGACGGCAAAGCATCGAGCGACGCCTACCTGACAGCAGTTGACGGCGCCTGGCACGACTACCAGACGCGTGGCGGCCTGCCCTTCGAAAAGCTCCGCACGGTCTGCTACCACCAGCCCTTCACCCGCATGGCACACAAAGCCCATCGACGACTCCAGCAAGCCGCAAGCATCACGGCTCCTCTCCACACCACCGACGACGCGATCGGCCCCACCACCACCTACAACCAGGTGATCGGCAACAGCTACACCGCCTCCATGTACCTGGCTCTCACCTCTCTTCTCGACAGCGACACCGATCTCGGCGGCGACTCCATCGGATTCTTCAGCTACGGCTCAGGCAGCGTCGCCGAATTCTTCACCGGCACCATCACTCCCCGCTACCGCGCCCACCTACGCACCGAAGCCCACCGCGCGCACATCGCCCGGCGCCAGCCGATCGACTACGACACCTACCGCCACCTGCACACCTACTCCCTGCCCACCGACGGAACGCCCCACGAGGTGACCCGACAGACACAAGGCCGCTATCGCCTCTCCGGGATCCGGCACCACCAACGGCAGTACCGAACAGCACAGTCGTGAATCACAGTCCTCCCCCGGCTATCACGCCAGACGACCGCCCTGTGCGGCGCTGATTCGTCCATGCAGGCCACCGAGCTTATGTGCATGGGCTATTAATCGGGCGACGGAAAGGACTTCGCGGATGAGTTGTCGGGTATCCGTCGCGGGCGGAATTGGTAAACGCCCTTGTGGAGAACTCTCACATCTCTAACCGCTCTATCCTCTGCGGATGGGCTGGCCAGGCCCGGCAGCTTGCGGGTGGGTGCGGCGCCGGATCATCCGGCGATCACGGTCATGAACGACAACGGGCGCTCTTGCGCCCCTTCCACCGGAACTCTCGCTACATATGGCGCCTAGACCGAACCAGGGATCATCATCGACCGCTCAAACCCTCGTCCTTTAAACGCCTGGCCGAATCACCGGTATTACCACACTACAGAAGGAGCGGAAGCGTGGCTGACAGATCAGCAAATCAAGATGTGCGGCGCGGCATACGCCACCTGCCCATAATGGACGTCCCCTATGAACCCACCTGCCATCCTGAAGTGAAGAAGCTTGAGCGCGACGCCATCGACTGGGTGTCTACCTTTGCCCCTAACGCCGCCATCCCGCACTTGGCCAAGACACGGTCGGGACGCATCGTGGCCCGCACCGTAGCCCCAGGCGCCCCGGCGGGACTCCTGCGTGCCTATGGCCGGATGCTCGCCTGGGGTTTCTGGTTCGACGACGAGTTCGTTGACGATCTCACTGCCGACTCACCAGCCCACCTGTCTGCCGTCACGTCCGTCATGGACATCCTGGACAAGGGCTACGGCACCGGTGCGGCCGGCGAGCGCATGGAGACTGCCTTCTGTGAGGTCGTGGACGGCCTGCGCGCCGCTTTGCCTGCCGGGTCTTTTCAACGGTGGTGCATTGAGATGCGACTTTGGTTCGCTTCCATGGCCCTGCAAAACCACATGCGCGCCAGCAACGCCATACCCAGCATCGCTTGCTATAAGACTACGCGTCTGTACACCGTCTGCTCGTTTGCCTGCATCGTCATCATCGATGCCTCCTGGGGCGATCACGTGGGATGGGACGACTACTGGGCACCCGATGCCGCCGCGCTACGCCTGCGTGCGGCCAACGTCGCTGCCTGGCAGAACGACGTCTTCTCCTACTTTGCCGAACGTGACCACCCGGGCAGGTTTTGGAATCTGCCCAGCCTGTACACCGCTCATGGACTGACGGTGGAGGAAGCCTTGCAGCGCACCGCTGCCGACGCCGCAGATGAGATCGCCGGCTTCGACCGACACGTCGCCTCACTCCCTGCGCCGGTCCCTCCGGCCATGAGCTACCACATACGAAGCCTGCGCAACTGGATGCGCGGGTGTCACGACTGGTCACTGGAGGCCTCGTCCCGCTACGTCGGCTGGAACGGATAGATGACAGTGATCCCGCCTGGGGCACCAGCGACGCCTGCCACGGCGCCACGGCTTCCTGGGCAGCGAGATGTGCGCGCACCGCTTAGAGCTCGTAACACGATCATGGCCGAGCTTTCTTGAGGCGTCGCCAGCAGATGAGGCTGCAGGCCAGGGAGACGAGGGCGTCGTGCAGATCGAGG
>NZ_JBEYEW010000078.1:0-10779 GCF_040634095.1 Streptomyces sp. NPDC007205 | reverse complement strand
TAGAGAACACCACCGCAACGACCAGGAGCCTCGTCTCGTCACCCCACACCCGCTGACCTGCACCTTCACCCCAGCAGGACAGGATGAAAACGGTTTGCTGAGGGGATCGAGGCCAATCAGTTCGCGGTGCAGGCGGCGAATCCGTAGCGCGAGATCGAGATGGAGGCGAGGACGTTTGCCGCGGACTTCGGCGATTGTTTGGGCGTTGACGCCCAGTCGCAGGGCGAGTACGGCGGCAGGCATCCGGCCCGTGCCAAGTCAGCCAGCAGCCGGGAGGTTTCGGCGGAGCCGGTCAGGCCCGGGGTGCTGGGTGCGCGGCGGGCGGAAAGCGGGATACCGAGTATGGCGTCGGCGGTGCTGCGAGCGATGTGCCCTGCCGCCTGGCCTTGTTCTGGGGTGCGGAGCAGGCGGCGGACCAGCGTCACCCACAGGCCGGCCCTGTCGGCGATGTCCTGTGCGGACATGCCCTGCTCGCGCAGCCGGGCAGCCCATCGGGCGGCGGCATAGGGCGGGACACGGGCGGGGAGACCTCGCAGGCGGTCCTGGTTGCGTTGGCGGCGGGCCCGGCGTGCCGCCTGAGGCACTCGGCGCGGGTGCAGCCATAGTCGGCACACCATGCCTGGCCGTGACGGACGGCTGACCGCTGCGGCCGACGCTGCACGAGCGGCGTGGCCGGGGCGGCGGCGGACTGTTCTACAGAGGGCGGCATGGTTTCCTGCTGCGAGTTCGTGGTGGCGGTCCACGGTACGCGCCCACGCTGACAAAGCGGCCCCGCCCCACCCCGGCTCGCTGGCAGGGGGTTGCCCGTCACTGCTGGAGCCAGCGGTCGAGAGGGTGGTCATCGTGATGGTGGTGGAGGGCGGGCCGTCAGAAAGAGACGGCGATTGTCACAACCGGAGGCCGGCGGTAAGGCCTCTTGACGTCACCGTCACCCAAGAAGTGTCACCCGGCCTCCGGGACTGCATCACCGTCTCAACGTGTTCCGCAAGGGTGAGGCGCTCAAGCTCTGAGCCGGAGTATCGAAGAGCGGTGGGGCGGGGCTCCGGCCACGTCGAGTGTGGTGCCGCAGGTAACAGCCAGCCCGCGCGGACAGCTGGCGCCTTGCCCTCAAGATTGCTCACGCCGTCATCAGAGGAGGACGCCGGCGCGGGCCCGGCGCTGTTCTACGGACGGATGCCCGCCGTGCGGGGGTGGACGCGGGCTGCGGCGACCCGGGCGAGGACGCCGAGTGCGATGCTGATGCGCCGGCGGCGGCCAGGGACGGCGCGGCGGTGGAGGACGGTATAGCCCTGGTCGGCGACGTTGTCGAGGATGCCGGCGTAGAGGATGGAGGCCGTGCGAATGGCAGGCTGGGACGGAGGATCGATCAGGGCAATGCCCGGGGCAGCTTCGAGATAGGCGGAGCGGGCGAGTTCCGCGGCACTTTCCAGGGCAGTGCCGATCCGCCGGTCCTCTTGGCCGGTGCGGCGGCTCCATTCGAGCAGACCGCGGTCCACGCCGTGTGCGGCGAGGAGGTCTGTGGGCAGGTAGATGCGGCCGCGGTCGAGGTCCTCACCGACATCGCGCACGATGTTCGTCAGCTGGAAGGCCTCGGCAAGGGCAGTCGCGTAGGGAACTGCTTCCGGGGCGGGCACGACGGTGCCCAACACCGCCATGGCTTGCAGGCCTATCGTGACGGCGGCTCCGTGCATGTAGACACGCAACGCGTCGTAGTCGGGATAGTCGGTGACCTCTAGGTCGCTGCGCATGGCGGTGATGAAGTCGGTGAAGTACTGGTGGTCGATCGCATACCGGGCGGCGGTGTGAGCTGCCGCCCGGACCACCGGGTCATCGGCACGCTCACCGCGTAGCCCGGCACTCAGTTGTTGCTGCAGTTGGTCGAGGGCTCTGGCGCGCTCGCCGGCAGTGCCAGTGCTGTGCATGTCGTCTATGAGGTTGTCGGCCCGCCGGTTGAAGCCGTACAGGGCGTGCATTGCGGGTCGGAGATGGGTGGGCAGCAGACGAGTCGCAAGGAAGAAGGACTTGCCCTGCCGCGCGTTGATGTGGCGGCACGTGGTGTAGGCGCTACGCAGAGCTGGGTCGGTGATGCCGGCGGCGTCCAGTTCCCGGCGGATCATGTAGAAACCTCCGGGGGGCTGGTGGGCGGCCACGAGGCGTGAGGAGCGTGGGCTGTTCGGAGGGGTCGGCGCCACGGATGGGATCTCCGGCGAGCGCGTCCTCTCCTCGTCCGCAGGTTCGGGCGCCGGCACCAGGAAGGCCCTCGGGTAGGACCAGGTGCGCGCGTAGAACATCACGAGACTCATCGCACAGGCGCCCGCCGACCAGATGAGGCCGTGGAGCAGGTAGCGCAACGGAGCGGTGTGGGTGAAGCCCGCGGCGATGGACAGCTGCAGCGGCCCGTACAGCGGCAGCGCCCACGTTCCGGGCTGGCCACCGTGGGCCGCACTCGGGTTCTGCAGCGTGACGTCGATGAGACTGGTCATGATGACCAGGAACATTCCCTCCAGCTCGCCGCGAAGTAGCGCCCCGAGCATGATCCCGATGCTGCCGTAGACGAGCCCGGAGACGATTGTGGCCCCCACCAGCAGGCCGGGCTGCTGCACGGCCCAGAACAGGCACAGGAACACCGAGCAGTACAGGCCCATCGCCACCGCGATCACTATCAGGCCGACGGCCTTGGCCAGGAGCAGCGGTCCGCGAGGAAAGCCGGCCAGCACCAGGCGGCGGTCCAGCTCCCCGGCCTTGAAGGTAGCCAGGAACATCATGAAGCCGACGGTCAGGGTACCCGCGTTCAGCGCTGCGGTGATTTGGTTCATGTGATTGGAGTCGACGGTCAACTGACCGCCAAGCGCGGGAACAAGGAACCGGACGGGGACGGTGTAGGTCACCGCGCGCACCAGCCAGATCCAGACAGGAACGAAGAATACGGCCAGTACGAGGGCCAGTCGGTTGCGCGCATGGCCGACCAGGGCGAACCAGCAGGCAGTGGCAAACGCCTGTCCTGCGCGCCTCACCGCGCTCTCGCCGCTTCCGCAGGGGCAGCAGCACCACGCAATGGCCGGACCGTGCCGTCGCGGAGCTCCGCCACTTCGTCGAAGCGGTCCATATCGTAGGCCATGTGGGAGACCACGAGCACCGAGCGCCCGCGCCCACGCAGCTTACCGGCCAGTTCCCAAAAGCGCAGATACGTCTGCCAGTCGAAGCCTTGGTACGGCTCGTCCAGTACCAGAACGGGCGGGTCATGCATCAGTGCCAGCACCAGATTCACCTTCTGGCGCGTTCCTCCGCTGAGCACTCCCACCCGTTCGCCGCGGTATTCCGCACAGCCCAGCACCTCCAGCAGCTCTCGCGCCCGACGCAGATGGGGCAGTGCGTAGGCGACCTGAAAGAACCGCAAGTGCTGGTCGACGGTGAGTGTCTCGTCGAGTACCACGTGCTGCGGGCAGTACCCCAGTCGATTCGGCCGCCGCACCGCCCCGGCATCGGGCGTCAGCTGCCCGCAGATGATCCGTAGCAGCGTGGACTTGCCCGCTCCGTTCTCTCCGACCACGCCCACCAAGGTCCCGGTCGGCACCTGTAGCGAGGCCCCGCACAATATGCGTCGCCGACGGTAGGACTTCCACACGTCTTCGACCACAAGCGCGCCCCGGCCCATCACCCCGCCTTTCTGTAACGCCCCACAGACGTCGACACGAATAGGACAACCAGGGACAGCGCCCCGGCTGACCATCCTGCTGATTCAGCAGCGTCAACGGGAAGAGCGCGAAAGCACGAGAGCGTGAATGTGTTGAACCTTGCGCTCAAAGATATGGGCCTGTCTCCTCGAATGCGGGCCTTCCGCCGTGAAGGTGGAGTGCAGCGAGAATGACGGACCGCACGATGGCGGTCGGGTGGTAGAGGTCCTTGTCGATCCACAGCGGCGGCGGTTCCGCACCCGCGGCGCTCCCGCCATGTACGGGGTCCGTACGCACGGCAGAACGCAGGAACTGTGTGCCGAGCCTTATGGCTTCCGCCGTGCGTGGATGGGTGCTGGGCCCGTTGAGTGCCAAGATGTGCAGTGCATATGCGGTTTCCTCTGCGGTGCCCGCCCAGCCTCCCCAGGAGCCGTCCGCACACTGCGTGTTCACAACCCACCGGCGGGCTCGTTCCACCGCCGGCTGGGATGCCGTACCGCCGAAACGGTTCAGTGCGAGCGTGGCGCAAGCGGTGGCGTAGTAGGGGGACGCGTGCCAGCGGTCCTCCCAGTGCCCGTCGTCGTACTGCTGGGTGCACAGCCAGCGCGACACTTTGGCTGTGGTCGTGGCATATCGGTCCGTCAGTCGCCCGTTGCGGGAGACGCTCAGGTACTGGCCGAAAGCCTCCAGGACATGGGCATTGGTGGTGACCGAACGACCGTCCTCGCCGGGCCACGTGCAGAAGTGCGTGTCCAGTTCGTACTGCCAGAGCAGATCAGGTGGACGCGGGACGCCCCAGAGGCAGAGGGCGTAGAGCACTCCGGCGCTGGTGTCCGCGTCGGTGGGGAGCCCTGACCCACCGGCCGCGCCGGTCGGTCCCACGGCGGCCCGCAACTCGTTGAGCAGCCTCGGTGGCACAGCGAGCGGGACGCCGGCGCGGGCGAGCCAGTGCAGTACCCATCCCCGCTCGAAGTGCGTCATCGGCACAGCAACGGAGACAGGCCCGCCGTGTTGAGCCACGGCTGCCTCCAGGTAGCAACGCGAGGGATGGTCCGGTGGCGGTGCGGTGCCCAGCCAGGCGGCGGTGGCCGCCGGGGAGGCGCCCACGGTCCCGATCAGGGTGGGACGGACCCCGGCTGCCTGCTCTGCGGCGCTGCCGGCTACTTCCAACAGGTGCAGAATTTTCCCGGGCAGACTCTGGCCGGACGTCAGCCGGTTCCTGATCGTCGTGAGCGCGCCATCGGCCCCCGGGGCGCAGGGTGCTTGCAGTGGGCCGGCGCTCTCACGTAGCGCCGAGGCGCAGTGCGGCTTGTCGTGCAGGTCCTCCACGTGCTCGGTGATGAGTGCGGTCAGCGACGATGTGATGAGTTCGATTCCAGTTGTGTCTGGCAGGCTCAGCGGCTCCCTGCCGTGCAGCCAGCTGTTCAGCAGGACCAGCCCCTGACCGGCTGCGCGGGCCAGCTCTGTGTGTGTGATGCCGTCGTGGGAGCCCTGGGTGCGCAGGGTGGCCAGCAGGGCTTCGGTCGCGCTGAGAGTCGGAACAAGGGCGTGGCCTGGGTCGGGGGCTCCCCAGCCGCCGTCTGGCCGCTGAGCATTGAGCAGAAAGCGCAGCCGTTCGGTGTGTCCGGGCAGCCAGGGGGCCAGGGCCACCAGACGTGCGGTCTCGTAGACGGAGGCAGAGGACTGACCCCAGGGGTGTCTCAGCAGCCCGCCGACGACTGTCCGCGCAGCCGCCGTGATGTCGTCCGCCGCCGTACTGATGGCCTCCTGGGCAGCGGCGGATACGCGGCGCGAAGCACTCACAGCGATCCCCAGTAGTCGCTGTTCTGATAAAAGCCCATGCTGTACCCCATCTGCCGCTCCAGGTAGACCGCCGCCTGCGGGAATCTCGCTTTCAAGGGCGCGATGAGTGTTTTGCAGCGGTTCACGGTGGCGTGTATGCGGGCGTTCACCGTGTCCCGGTCCACGCCCAGCATCAGGCAGTTGAGGTCACCCCAGTGCACGTCCCGGTCGAAGGTGGCGAGGTCGTTGAGCAAGCGCAGGAGACGCTGTACCTCACGGCTGGCGTCCTGTAGCGGTTCTGCATGGTCCTGCAGGTGTTGCGGGTCCGCGGTGGCGATCCAATGCGAGACGTTGACCCAGGCTGAGCCGATGTTGTCAGCGTTTTCGAGGTATTCCTCAAAGGTGGGCAGCATGTCCCGGCTACCCGTCTTCCACGTCCACTCCCGTGCCGCGCCCTCCAGCACACGCCGCAGTTCGGTACGCCAGACCGAACCCCACACTGTGAAGCCGGGCGTCTCGGCCACTTCGCTGCGGATCTCAGCCAGAAGGCGAGCAAGTTCGTCCGTTTCGTCGGGCGGCTCACCGTCCGCCACGGCCAGACATCGCTGGACGATCCCGTCCACCTCCGACTGGGTGGCGGCGAGGTGGTCGATCAGCCAGTCCAGTGCGAAGAGCCACAGCACTGACCGGTTGAGCACCCGCAGCTCTTCGCTACTGGCCCCGGGCGAGCTGAATGTGTTGGCGCAGGATAGCCGCGCACATCGTGGAGTCCAGGGGCTTGGCGTTGAACAAACCTGGATAGGACTTACAGGCCTTCTCGAGATCGCGCGCACTCTTGATCACGACCGCCACAGTCAAACCCATCGCACGCGCCTCATTGAGGTGCTGATCGTCATGACCGCTGGAGAACAGGTACATCGCTGGTCACTCTCCGAGAAGTTCGGTCCCATGGGTGGAGCTGGAGCGACAGGGCCGGTGTCCGGTCACCGCAAGTCGGTGTGGACGTCGGTCAGACGGCATGGTTCGTCGGGCGGCGAGCGCCGCCGAGTTCGGGCCCGTGGGGTGGGGGCCTGCACGCGCCGGTCGGTGCGTAGTTCTTGGGGCAGGGAGAAAGTGAGCGACTCCTTGGCGGCCGTGATCGTGGACACGTCCGTGAATCCCCACGCGGCGAGCCAGTCCAGGACGCCCTCGACGAGGATCTCCGGCGCCGAGGCACCCGACGTCACCCCAACTGTGGTCACGCTCTGAAGCCAGGCCTCGTCGATCTCGTCGGCTGAGTCCACCAGATGGGCAGCGTTGGCGCCGGCTTGTACGGCGACGTCGACCAGGCGTTCGGAGTTGGAGGAGTTGCGTGAGCCGATGACGATGACCAGTTCGGCCTCGGCGGCCAACTGCTTCACGGCCAACTGACGGTTCTGCGTGGCATAGCAGATGTCGTCGCTGGGCGGGGACACCAGGCCCGGGAACTTCTCCTTGAGCGCATGCACCGTCTCCATCGTCTCGTCCCCGGAGAGCGTGGTCTGTGACAGCCACACCACTTTGCGCGGGTCGCGGACCTCGATGTGGGCAACATCGGCGGGGCCGTCGACCAACTGGATGCGGTGGGGCGCGTGGCCGAGGGTTGCGGTCACCTCCTCATGGCCTTGGTGGCCCACCAGGAGGATGTCGTAGTCCTGCTGGGCGAAGCGGACAGCTTCCTTGTGGACTTTGGTGACCAGCGGGCAGGTCGCGTCGATCGTGGTGAGGTTCTGCCGGGCTGCCTCTTCGTGGACGGCTGGTGCGACGCCATGTGCTGAGAAGATCACGGCGGCGCCCTCGGGCACCTGGGCGGCCTCTTCGACGAAGACCACGCCTTTCTTCTCCAGCGTCCTGACCACATGCTTGTTGTGGACGATCTCATGGCGGACGTAGACGGGAGGGCCGTACCGTTCGAGCGCTGCTTCCACAGTCTGTATGGCGCGGATTACGCCGGCACAGAACCCGCGGGGCGCGGCCAACAGAACACGCTTGTCGAGGGCGTTCACACTGTCCTCCGAGTGGTGGCGTTCGCAAGGTGCCGCAGGTGCGGAAGGACGCACGGGGTGATCACGGTGGGGGTGTCCAGGAGACGGAACGCGTTCTCCCGGCGTTGGCTGATGAGGTCTTCGACCTGCGCACGGGCACGGGTGGCGGTGAAGATGTCGCGGATACTGGCGGCGTCGTCCTCGGTGAGGTCCGGGCGGCCGAGCAGGCGGCGCAGCACTTCTGCCTGGTGGGGGGTGGCATCACGCAGAGCGATGGCGACCAGGGCAGTGTGTTTGCCCTCGCGCAAATCGTCCAGGCGCGACTTTCCGGTCACGCTGGGATCGCCGAAGACGCCGAGGAGATCGTCGCGGAGTTGGAAGGCTTCGCCCAGGGGGAGGGCATAGTCGGTCAGGGCTGTGAGCAGGTTGTCGTCGGCTCCGGCAAGCAGGGCGCCGAGGTGCAGGGGCCGTTCGACGGTGTACTTGGCGGTTTTGTAGCGGGTGATCGCCAGTGCGCGGTCGAGGTCGGTGCTTGGGGTGCCGGTGGTGGTGATGTCCAGGTACTGGCCGTACATGGCTTCGGTGCGCATCACGTGCAGCACGGCCAAGATCCGAGTCAGCCGGCCTGCGTTCAGTCCGGCGGTGTGGATGAGTTCGTCGGACCAGCACAGGGCGAGGTCGCCCGTGAGGATGGCGGCGGCGTCTCCGAGACGGGCGGCGTGTTGTCGGGTGCGGCTATGGGCGTAGTGGCCGGCCAGGGCGCGGTGGACGGTGGGCCGGCCGCGGCGGGTGTCGGAGGCGTCCATGACGTCGTCGTGGATGAGGCAGAAAGCGTGGAACATCTCAAGTGCGGCCGCCACCTGCAGCACAGCCGGGGGAGGATCCGCAGCGCCGCCTGCGGCGTGCCAGCCCAGGACGCACAGCATCGGGCGCAGGCGTTTGCCCCCGGCGTGCAAGAAGTCGGACAGAGCGGACGCCGCCAGTGGCGGCATGCCGTGCGCTGTGGCTTCCAAAGCCTTGGCGTGCAGAAATTCCTTGAGGATCGCCTCGATACGGCGTTGGGCCTCGGGCAGGTCGATCTCATCGACCACCGAGGGCACGAGCGTCATGAGACGTCATCTCCCGCCGTCATCTCCAGAGCCTCGCTCACGAGCGTCTCGACGATCTTGGATTGGGGGACGGTCTTGATGACCTGGCCATGGCGGAAGATCTGGCCTTTGCCGTTGCCGCAGGAGACGCCGAGGTCGGCTTCCCTCGATTCGCCGGGGCCGTTGACGACGCATCCCATGACGGCGATGCGCAGAGGGTGGGGGAAGCCGTCGAAGGCCGCTTCGACTTGGGCGGCGAGGCGGTGGTTGTCGACTTGGAGGCGACCGCAGCCCGGGCAGGAGACGATCTCCAGTTTTCTGGGACGCAATCCCAGGGATTGGAGGATGTGGCAGCCGGCCGAGGTAGGCGAAGCCGAGGAGTTCGAACAGGCTACGGGCCACAGGCAGAGGGCCGGGCACGCCGGCAGAGCGTTCCTGGGCGCGCATGAGCCAGTCCAGGCTGTCGCCGGCGCCACCGCGTAGCCGCTGCAGGTGGTCGGCCAGGCCTCCGATGGTGGGCGCATAAGATCTGTCATTGTCATTCAGGACGACGATCACCGGCCGGTCGGGGGCGCCGCCGAGGTTGTTCAAGGCTTTCCCACGCCATGCCGCCCGTCATGGCCCCGTCCCCGATGACGGCGACCACGGCCCGCTCTCCCTCGCTGGTCAGCTGCCGGGCCTTGGCCAGGCTGTCGGCGTAGGCCAGTGCGGTGGAGGCATGCGAATTCTCGATCACATCGTGTTCGGACTCACCACGGCTGGGATACCCCGACACGCCCCCGACCTGACGCAACTGGTCGAAGTCGCGCGCGCGGCCGGTGAGCAGCTTGTGGACATAGGACTGGTGACCCGTGTCGAACAGCAGCGTGTCGTGCGGAGAGTCGAAGACACGATGCAAAGCCAAAGTGAGTTCTACGACGCCCAGGTTCGAGCCCAGGTGCCCGCCCACTGCGCTGACCTTCTCGATCAGGAAGGCACGGAGCTGCTCGGCGAGTTCACCAAGCCGCTCCTCGGGAAGGGAGCGCAGAGCCTGGGGGGTGTCGGTCGCGAACAGCAAAGCGAATTCTGATGCCTCATGAAATCTCGGGTGGCAGTCCGTGGTGGGAGCGGTCATCGTGTGGTCCTCACAGCGATGGGGGATGATGCAACGGATTCGGCGGTGCGAGGCCTGCCGGACAATGACGCGGCCTTCTGCAGGTGCGACGACGGCCTCATCGGCCACCAGGACGAGAACCGTGCCGACAACGGGTCCTTCTCCGATCACCTCAATACTGGGAGCTGGGGATTCACCCTCCGCAGGTACAGAGGGGCTTCACATCGCGCTGACAAGTGCGGTGAGGAAGCCGACTCACTCAGCCACCCAAAAGCGTCAGCCGCGTCGGCACCCACAGACCCCGCAGGCAGGCAACGGACCGGCGACCGGGCCAGGAGCGTCTGCGCACGTAAGGGCGGAGTGCTCAGTGAAGCTGCTGTTGCCAAGGAAAGCGTTCCTTCACTCCCCTCGCCTACCCCCTGGCCCAGGCAGTGCGTGAACGTGTTGAACGACCGGCTCAAGGTGCCGGGCCGGACACACCGGCGAGGGCATTGCCCCCGGACGAGGCTGTGCCACGTCCTGGTCCTGGACCTTTCCCCCGACGAGCGACACCCTTCGTCCCCGTAGTTGCAATTGCCGGAGACTGAACCGTTCCGGGTTCGGTAGGGACTCGATCATTTGAGAGGGTCGAGTTATGGCACGTCCTTCCCAGTACCGCTTGGGCACTGTCAACTTGTGGTGCCAAATGAATAGTTGAGGCGTGCTGAAATCGTGACGGCTGCTTCAGGCGGTCGCTGCGCAGTCGGTGATCTGGCACCAGGTGGTGAAGCGTTCGGTCATCTCGGCCCGGCAGCCAGAGGCGGTGAACAGGTGGCGTCGGGGTCGGAAGTGCGGTGAGATCCCGCTGAACGCGGACAAGAACTTCTGGGCGTATCCGGGTGAAGCTTCCCCCTGATCTTGGACACTCGATCCTTATGCCGCGAGGTCGTGTTGGTGCCGCTGTCGGGTCTCGGCCGGGGTGAGGTAGCCGAAGACCTTGTGCTTGCGCAGTCGGCGGCGGTTGTAGGACGTCTCGATGACCCTGTTGTCCAATTCGAGTGAAGTCAGCGTGTTCATGGGGCATGCGGTGTCCGGGGCCAGGAGCGTGTTGTGCGACGGTCTCAAGGGCACGAGCTGGGTGTCCGGTTGCGGGGAACTGG
>NZ_JBEYEW010000077.1:0-10835 GCF_040634095.1 Streptomyces sp. NPDC007205 | reverse complement strand
AACTGTGGCGGATAGTTCTTCATGACCACGAGATGTCCGTTCTCAGATCCTCAGGATCCAGTGTCTCGTGTGTCCAAGATCAGGGGTCAAGGCCCCTCACGTCAACCACAAAGGCCATCCTCACCCTGGAGGCTCACCGTTGAAAAGGCTCCGGGTACCGGTGCCCCTTGTACGGCGCATCCACGAGCAGCCCCTCCCAGGATGACCAACTCAAAGATCATCTCACGAGGCTTCGCTAACGTGACAGTGCCCGTTGCCACATGCACCTGCTCGGGCTTGCGCGACACCACGGCGTTCACAAGGGCACAAGACCGCATGAAGTGCATGGCATCGGCCACCCCCGGCCACTGGTCAGACGGGTGTGGCTGCGCTCCACTGGGAGATACCCGGCAGGTCAATTCAAAACCCCTTGGATCATGGGGGGATTCGCGATCACGATTCGATCATGCTCTGTACGTGTGAGGACACCCAGGTGGGGAAGCTCGCGGCTGCGTGCAGACCCGTGAGGGCCACGGCCTACCCTCCGCCCTGCAGAAACAGATTGGAATTGGCTTCCCGATGTCCGCCCGGGTTCAACAGCCGGACAGGGCAGCGGTGTTGCAGCCAGGAGCGCCGACGCACGAACATCCGGTCGGCCTCCCCTTGTGGGGCGGTCCACACAGAACAGGTTTCCCCGCTTTGAGGGGATAGGCGCTACGACAGGTGACGAACTCTTGGAGGTCGGCGATGAATGTGACCCCGGAACGCTTCGGTACCCCGATTCAGACGGGGGGACCGGTCTTTCGCAGGCGGTTGAGGAAAAGGCGCCGGCATGCCGGCACACGCCTCGCATTTCCCCTCTGCCGCAGCAGGAATGGGGCCCGGCGATCACCGCGATGATATCGCTCGTCGGTCCACTCAATGTTGTCAGGACATTGGGACGGCATCCCGCTTTGTGCCGGCACTGGTTCGGCCTTGGCGCCACGTTGCTATTTCGCGGAACATTGCCCGCACACCACCGGGAGCTGGCAATACTGCGCACCGCGCACCTCAACGCGTGTCCGTATGAGCAGGTTCACCACGTGCGGGCCGGACGTGAAGCCGGTCTCAGCGAGGCGCACATCGACGCAGTGACAGCAGAGGCGGACGAGTTCGCGTGGCGCCCTGAGGAGTCTGCCGTTCTCGCGGCCGTTGACGAACTGCACAGTACCGGCAGCATCAGCGAGGGCACTTGGGGGATGTTGTCGCGGCAGCACGACGAGCGGCAGATCATTGAACTGGTGATGCTGGTCGGCTACTACCGGATGACCGCGCACGCCATCAACGCATTGCGTATTCCTCTCGAAGACTGGGCAATGTGTTCCCCTCCGGCCGACCAGGAGTCGGCTGACTCATCCGAGAATAACTACACGTCCTGAAGCCGCCGTGGCGGCCCTCAACTCAAACACCCCTGACGTAAGGAGTTTTCGATGTCCGAGGGTTCCACCTGGGCAATAGCAGATGAGATCCGCGCCGCTGTGCAGCGCTGGGCATACCTGTACAACACGGATGTGCACCGGATGATCGATGAGTGCTACGCGGAATCGTTCCACGTCTTGTGTCCGGGGTTGCTGGAGATCACGGACAAGGCCCACTTCCACGAGATCGAACAGGCAGTTCTGGACGCAGATTCCACCAGGCGCCTCCATCTCACGGATGTCGTCGCCGCGGATGACAGGGTGGTGGTGGAGTGCGTGCTGCGGGGCGGCGGCACGCGTCAGTGGGAGACATTCTGCTGCGCCATCCTGACATTCAAGGACGGCCAGATCATCAACGACCACACCTATCTGGACCGCACGCAGTGGCCTGGGCTTAGGGACCATCTCCGCGAGATGAGGCAGGAAGATGAGTGACCGTCACCCCGATGTCGTCCCGACTACCGACGAGCCGAATCGGCCGCTGCCGCCTGACGATGGGCAGCTGTTGGCTGAGCTACGCACGCTGTACGCCGAGGAGCTGGAGTATCCCGAAGAGGTCGTCACCAACGATGCGCACTTCGAGGCGGAGCTCGGCATCGACTCCCTGACGCAGGTGGTGACCCTCGTGAGGGTCCTGGAGCGGTACGGGATGCATTCCTTCGTCGAGAAGCTCCCGGCCACCGAATACCCAACGCTGCGAGCGGTCGCCGAGCTGTTGCGGACACTCGCCGACGAGGAGGACGCCGCGTGAGGGGCCAGGTGGCGGTCGTCGGTATGGGCATCGCCGTGCCGGGCGCCAGTGATCTCGACCAGTTCTGGGAGCTCCTGAACGCCGGAAAGCCGGTGTTCACCGAGCCCGGAGGCAGGTTCCGGCTGGCGGCGTTCCACGATGACGTCCCCCGTACGCCAGATCGCAGTTACGCGCGGGTCAGTGGTTACTGGGACGGTGCCGGTGCCTCTCTTCGCCTGCATACGCGGGTGGCCCGGGAAATCGCGGACGGGCGGCTCTCGGCCCATGCGCACAGCACAGTGTGGCTGCGGCATTGTCTGGCCCAGGCCCTTGATGGCGTCACCGCCTGCGATACGGATGCCTATGCCTTCTTTGTCGGGGCATCGGTCGCCGGCAGCCAGCAAACCGAAGAGGCCACCGTGGTAGAGGCCGTGGCCCGGGGCATGTCCGAGCGGCTCGGCCGCGAACATTATGGGCGCATCAGGGAACGGCTGCGCCGGCGTTACGGCATGGTGGGGCCGCACCCGCCCGACGCACTGCCGACCCAGGTGGCCCGCGCTGCCGCCACGGGCCTGCTCCCTGAGGGCTATGTGTTCGGTGTTGTGGACGCCGCGTGTGCGTCCACTTTGTATGCGATCGATCTGGGTGCCAAGAGCATCCTGGCGGGGGACGCTGCCATCGCCTGTTGCGGGGGCTACTTCACCGTCGGCCCCCGGTTCAACGTGCTGTTCTCCAAGCTGAGCGGGCTGTCGCCCACCGGTGAAGTCCGGGTGTTCGGCCAGGACGCCGACGGCACCTTGTTCAGCGATGCCGCATCGGTGGTGGTCCTCAAGAATGTGGACCGGGCGATCGCCGATGGTGACCGGATCTGGGGCGTGCTGGGTGGCTTCGGCACCTCCTCTGACGGGGCAGGCAAAGCGATCTTCGCCCCCAACCCGGCAGGGCAACGGTTGTGCCTGGAGCGCGCACGGGCCGCTGCCGCGGTTACTGCCGACGACACTTCCTGGGTGCTGGCTCACGGAACAGGAACGCGTGCCGGTGATGCCGTGGAACTGGCCGTGCTGGAGGAGCTGGCCCCGCCGGGCGGCTATGTGTGCACGTCCAACAAGTCCGTGATCGGTCATGGCGGATGGAACGCGGGCGGGGTCTCGGTCGTTCATGCGCTGCTGGCCATGCACCACGCCAGCATCCCGGCACAGCACGGCCTCGCCCACTCTGACGGAACCGGCCTGCACCGGGTGCGGATCCCCCTGCGGTCCGTTGCGCTGCCCCGCCGGCGGAATCGGCCACGGGCCGTTGGCGTCTCGAGCTTCGGGTTCGGGGGGATCAACTCCCATCTGATCCTGCGCGACCCGGCGGACCCGCCCGCCGCGACCGGCCAGCCGCTGGTGCCGGAGACGGACCCTGTGGTCGCCGTCGCCTGGACCGCGCACCTTCCAGGAGACCCTTGTCCCGCGGACGCTGTGCGGACGCTGTCCGACGGCAAGGGGGTGAGCCTCCGCTTCGGCTCCTATGAACCGTTGTCCTTCGCAGAGAGCCGACTGCCCCCGAAGGTGCTGCGGGCCATCGACCGGGGCCAGCAGATGGCGCTGCGGGTCGCGGACCGGTTCGTCACCGAGCACGGTGAGCTGTGGGCACCGCTTCGCGCCGCCACAGGTGTGGTGGCTGTCCAGCAGGGCCCGGTGCGCCTGTCCATGGACAACGCACTGCGCTGTTACGCGGCCGACCTGACCACGGTGTTCGAGGGGGAGGATGCCGCAACGCTGCAGGATCTGCTCGGCCAACGGCAGTCGTGTACGCCCCCCAGCTCGCAGACAACACTGGCCGGGACGATGCCAAATGTGCTGGCAGCCCGGCTGGCGAACCGCTACGACCTGCATGGCCTGACCCTCCATCTGGACACCGGGCTCGACTCGGGGCTGGCCGCAGCCGATGTCGCTTCGCGCTACCTGCGTACCGGAGAACTGGCGATGGCACTGCTCCTTGCGGTCAGTGCCGACAGCCGACCCGATTTCGCCGGCCTGGTGGGTGTGGACGCCGACCGGATCGCCGAGGGAGCGTTCCTGCTGGCCCTGACCCTTGAATCAACCGCTCGCCAACGGCAACTGCCGATACTCGGCCGTATCCGCACGACAGTCGACGACCCGCACGCCGGGCACACCGGGGCGGTGGTGAGCTGCCGGCGACCTGACCGGGCCACCTATCTGGCCGCCGACGGCATCATTACCCTCATCTCCGCTCTGCACGCTCCTGAATATCAGACCACGGTGGTCCCCGAGGAAAACAGCTCCGGCGTACGGGTAACAGTCGAGTCCGTACCGGCCCGAGACGGGAGCCGGTGATGTCGACGAGCACCCGTCCGTTCACGAGGCAGGTGGCGGCCGCCGTAGACGCTGCCGATACGCCGCTTGCGGCCCCTGAGGGGTGTGTGGTCCTGACCACCCCCGACGGGGCAGCGGCCGTCGCTGACGCCGCGCATGCGTGCCGCGGCCGACTGGTGGTCACCGACCCGGCCGAGAATGCCGAGTCGTTGGCCGCCGCAGCGGCCAAGGACGGCCCTGTCCGTCATCTCCGCGTTGTCGTGGACCTGCGGACCTCCGGGTGGCCTGCCCCTCCCAGCGAGAGCCTGCGACTGCTGCACGACGTGGCCTTCCTCGCGGCATCCGAGAACTACGACACCCTGCGGGACGGAGGATCCTTCGTCGTCCTGGTACTTGACCGCGCCGTCCCCGGCGCAGCCCATCCGCATGGGGCCCTGTTCACCGGCCTCGTCAAGAGCCTGGCCTGGGAACTGTCCGGGTGCCAGGTATACGCCCTGCTGTGCGACGAGGACACCTGGCGAACCGGCCTGCCCCACCCGCGCCACGAGGACTCCCACGCACCGGTGCCGCCCGTCCTGCAAGCCCGCGAAGGGCGGCTGCAGACACACACGCTGTCCCCGATGCCGTCGGCAGATCCGCAAGGGCAGAACGGGATCACCAGCCGCTCCGCAATCGTCGCGGTCGGCGGCGGCCAGGGCATCACCGCGGCGATCCTGCGTACGATAGCCGAGCAGCACCGACCACGAATCTGGGTAGTGGGAACCACACACCTGGCGCACGCCGCCTCCCCCTACGCGCCCCGGACGCTCGCCGACATCCTCCGCAACGAGCCGGGCCTTCCCGTCCTCCAGGCGCGTGAGCGCCTGGACCGGCTGCGCCGGGCCGCTGCGACACAGGACACCATCACCGCGCTGCGGTCTGCCTGCGGAGCGGATCGCGTCCGCTATCTCACCTGCGACATCACCGACGCGTCCGCCGTCGAGGCGGCCGTCGACACCATCTACGCAGGCACACCCGACGTCGGTCTTCTGATCAATGCGGCCGGCATCAAGCGGGCGGCGGCACTGGGCAACAAAACGCTGGCCACGTTCCGCGCGGTACGCGACCTGAAACTGCTCGGCTACCACCACCTCAAACAAGCCTTCGCAGGGCGACAGCCTGACCGGTGGTGCAACTTCGGTTCATTCGTGGGAGCCATCGGCTTCCCCGGCGAGACCGACTACACCGCTTGCAGCGACTTCCTCGCCGCTGCCGCCTGCTACGAGCACTCCCTACGTCCCGGCACCCACAGCGAACTGACCATCGAGTGGCCGCTGTGGGGCGAGGTAGGCATGGAAGCCACCCGCCAGTCCCGGGCACGGCACACCCAGCAGCAGACCCTCACGCCGATCAGTACCGCCGAGGGCATCGCCTGCTTCCTCCAGCAGATGAGCTGGCCTTGGCAAGACCACCCCGTCATCACCTGGCTCGGAGACCGGGAAGTCGACCTGATCACCCAGCGCTGGCCCCACATGGTGCCCACCGACGGCAGCACCTCATGAGCAGCAGCACACGTACCCCCACCGGACCGGTCACTGTACGAACACTGCACCTCACCGACCTCGACCGGGCGCTGCTCGCCGCTTGTCGCAACGGCGGACACTTCGCCTTGCCCCACGCACTGCTGCTGGAAATCGCCGCCCGCGCAGCCGCCCCCAGCGCGACCGAACCGTTCCTCACCGCCGCGACGCTCCTGGAGACCCGGCCAGAAGCCCCAGCACCCCCTACCGAAGTGGAGGCGGCCGTCGCCCTCAGCGGTCCAGGACGCCTCGTGGTCACGATCCGCGCGTGGGCCACGGTGGGCCTCCACTACGCAGTGGCCATCCAGAACGTCTCCTCTCCCGTGTGGTTGCCGCCCGCACGCCGGAAAGATCCGACGCGCGCCCGTACCCCAAAACCCGGCGTCCCCACCCAGCCCGTCGGCCTCCTGCCGGCACTGGCCGATGCCTTCGGACTACCCGCAGACGACGACATCGCCGTGCTCCGGGCCACCGTCCGCCGCTGGCGAACCGACATGGACGCCTGTCGGCTTCCCTTCCTCACACTCGATGCCCTCGCCCACTCCGCCCCATCCTGTCCCAGCGCAGCGACAGCCCACGTGGACCTCTTCACCACGTGCAATGACACAGAACTCATACGGATGTTCGGCAAGCTCGAATTCATGGACTTCCCCACGCCCGACGGTCATGCACTGGCCGCGCTCGCCCCCAACGGACGGATGCTGATGCGCATCCGTACCCCGGCACACCGCGCTGCACCCGTCCAACCGGGCCAGGACACCTGACACCGAGGAGAACGACATGCGATCCGGACTGCGGCCAGACCAGACCTTCACGGTCCGGCGGCGAATGTCACCACACATGATCAGGATGTTCGGCGAGCTGATCGGCGACGTGAACCCACGGCACATGACCGCACATCACGGCGAACCGCCCGTCGTGCACGGCCTCTACCTCGCCTCCACCGTCAGTATGTTCACCTCGGACCTGGACATCCTCGGACGGCGTTTCACCATGGACTTCCTTTCGCCCGCCCACGCCGGTGACGACATCGAGGTCACCGTCACTGTCACCGACGTGCGCAACGCCGGGCCTATCGGTGACGTGATCAACGCCCAGATGCACTACCGCAACCAAGATGCGGTCCTGCTGGCACAAGGAGAGTTCACCGCCGTGGTCCGACCTTTCCCCAACGGACAGCGCAGGGAGCAGCCGTGATCACTACCGACGCCTGGGTGCTACACGCCGGACCGGCCGGCGCAACGCGATCCGGCGGCGAGCTGCGCCGGGAAACCCTGCACCTGCCCGCCCCGGCAAGCCACGAGGCGCTGGTCGAACCCCTGCTGGGAGGGTGGGAAGCGAACATGTCGCATGCCATTGCCCGCTCTCCCGTCGACATCTGCCGCCAGCGCGGAGAAGACCGCGTCCTGCTGGGCAACTGCGGGATCGTACGAGTCCTGCGGCCCGCCGCCGCACTCCGGTCGCCCGCCGAGGGACGGATCTGCCTGCTGATGCCCTTCGGCAAGAGCGACCTCAGGGGATACGCCGAACTGGTCCACGCCTACGACGCACCGGGTACCTATGGAATGCTGGCCACACGGGTCACCGTCCCCGCCGAGCGGCTGCTGCCTCTGCCGAAGGACACCCGGTTCTCACTCGCCCAATGGGCGTCCTACGGCCGCTACTTCACCGCCTGGGACAACTGGAGAATCGCCCACGCCTGCTGGAGCAGCCAGATGGCAGACGAAGACCCGGCCGACCATCTGGTCTTCGGATGGGGCGGCGGAGTCGCATTGGCCGCGCTCCTCCTGGCGCGCCGCTGCGGCTTCCGGACCGCCATGGCGGCCAGCAGCAGCGCCCGCCTCGACCTCATCGCCAAACAAGGAATCACTCCCGTCGACCGGCGGGAGTTCCCCGACATCGACAGCAGGGGAGACAAGCGGCAACGAGCCTGCGCCCGCACGTTCCTCCGGCAGATCTCGGCGCTCAGCGACGCCCAGGGCTGCGCCATCATCCTGGACAACCTCGGCGGACCGGCCTACGAGACCACACTGCGGGCACTGGCCCGCCAGGGAGTGATCTCCACCTGCGGCTGGAAGACAGGAATGAACCTGAAGGTGACCCGGGCCTCCGAATGCCAGCTCCGCCACCTCCACGTACACACCCACGCGTGGCGCTTCCCGGACACACCGGCCATCCGTGACTTCGCAGAGAAGACAGGCTGGATCGCAGAAGAAGAATTCATGCACGTCTACGACTTCGACGACATACCCCGGCTCGCCGCCGACTTCGAAGCCAACCGCATCGACAGCTATTTCCCGGCGTACCGGGTCAACCCCATTTAGGAACGCCGCCCCGGCCACCACCCCGTACCAGGCCGGGAAGCCTTCACGGAAAGGTGGTAGGGAAAGTGCCCCCGGAGCCGATTGCAGTCGTAGGCATGGGAATAGCCGTCCCACACGCGTCATCCCCTGCCGAGTACTGGCAGTTGCTGACCGACGGGACACCCTCGTCCTCCGACCACGGGGGCCGGTTCGACACCGAGAAGTTCACCGTCCCCGCATCGCAGGCGCCCGGCACTTCACGGGCGCGGGCAGCGGGTTACCTTCCCGCCCTCCTCCCCACCTGTGAAGAATCCGGCACGTCAGCCGCCGAACCGACAGGCTGGCTACAGCACAGTCTCCGCCAGGCGTTGCACGGGGTACACCTGCATGACGGCGAACGAACGCTGCTGGCGGCCGCAGTCCTGCCTATCGGAGTCATGGAACTCGAAATGCAGATGGCGCGAGAGGAATTGCGGCGCCGATATCCACAGCTTCCCGTGGCCGATGGCTACACAAGAAACGCCACCAGCCGGAACCTGCCCTGGCATGTCGCAGGCGACGCTGCCCGTGGCGTCGTGCCGGACACCACCGAGACCCTCGTCATCGACACCGCATGCTCATCGGGACTCACGGCTGTCGACGTAGGCATGCGTTCACTCTGGCACGGGGAGCACACCCTTGCCATCTGTGCAGGAACCTACGCCGTGACGCCTCTGGCAATCACTCAGTCGGCCTACACCGGCGGCCAGAGCCAACACGGCCAAATCCGGCCCTTCGATCATGCCGCGGACGGAATCCTCTTTGCCGACGGCGCTGCGGCGGTCGCCCTCAAACCCCTGCTCCGTGCGCGGCAGGACGGCGACCGCATCCTCGGCGTACTGATCGGCAGCGGCATTTCCAACGACGGGCGCGGCAAAGTCATGAACGCCCCCAACGCCGCGGGGCAGAGCCTCGCGATCACGCGAGCGCTGGCGGCCGGCGATGTGGAGCCCGGCAGCGTCGGATGGGTGGTGGGCCACGGCAGCGGCACCCCCGTAGGCGACATCAGCGAGGTCACCGCGCTCGCCGATGCCTACCCCTGCGGGCATCGCTACCTCACCTCAAACAAGAACCTGATCGGACACGGATCGGCCTCCGCGGGACCGGCATCACTCATCCACGCCCTGCTCGGACTCCAGCACCACTGCATTCCGGCCCAGCACCATCACACCCAACCGGCACCCACGCTGCCACTCGGCAACCGCATCACCGTACCGACAAAGCACACCCCTTGGCCTGCGCGATCACACGAACAGGTCGCCGCCGTCAGCGGCTTCGGTGTCGGCGGGACCAATGTCCACGTGCTTCTCACCGCCGAAAAAACCTCGCACTCCCAAGCCGGACCACAGTTCAAGGACTCATCCATCGTGATCGTGGCCTGGGGAGCCGACCTGCCCGGCCAGCCGCCCCTGAACACCCTCCCGGACTGGCTGCGAAACCGGGCCCCCGCCCCTCCATTGACCTATCAACCCGACTACCCACCCGTCAGAAAGGCGGAGTTCCTCCTCCCGCCGACGGACCTCCGTGCCACCGATCACACCCAGATCTGCTCGCTCCGCCTGTACCGGACACTGAGCGGACCTCTGGGTACGGGCCTGCACAACCTTCACGCCACCACGGGAGTGTTCGCCGCCCACTGCGGCCCCACCCGGACCCACGCCCGAAACGCCCTCCAATGTCACCTCGCCGCCCTCCGCGCCCCAACAGGAAGCCCCGGCAGCGCAGCCTTGTGGGACCAGGCCGAACGCCACATCCGCGACAGCATCTCTGTTCCCAACACCTATTCCCTCGTGGGCAGTCTCGCCAATACCATCGCGGCCCGGGTGGCCAACTACTTCGACCTCCACGGACCCGCCATGACCATTGACGCCGGCCTGGATTCCGGACTGGCGGCACTCCGGACTGCCGGCCTCTACTTGGACTCAGGAGCCATCGACGTGGCCTTCCTCATCGCAATCAGCAGTGGAGGCCGCGAACTCACCAACGTGACCACCGATATCGTGCCGCCATCCTGCGCCCCCGCCGAAGGCGCCTTCGCCCTGCTGCTCACCCTCGCATCCACAGCCGACAGCCACGGCTGGCCGGTCCTGTGCACGCTCCCGGCTCTCCCCACCCTGTCATCGCCCCTCACCCGTCAACGCCCGGACGTCCTCGCGGACCGTTCCTACCTCGCAGCCGACAGCCTCATCGCCCTGCTGCTCCCCCAAGTCGCGGGTCGATCCTGATGATCCACTTGCCACGTATGACAAGCGGCGCGGCCCGCCGGTGGACGACTGACACCGGCACCATCCACTCCACGGCGGCGGCAGCCACCTGCGGCCCGAAGGCCCCCGACTCTTGGAGCGCTGGGACGGTGTTATCAAGTTGAGGAGCGGGGGTGTGATGATCTTGGTGGGGATCGTTGTGGGAGGGGCCGTTCGTGGATACCGCTGCACCGTCGTACCGGG
>NZ_JBEYEW010000076.1:0-10948 GCF_040634095.1 Streptomyces sp. NPDC007205 | reverse complement strand
GGAACGACCACGGGAAGCGGAAGTACAGCCACACACAGTGCGAAACGACCTCCATCCGGTAGCGGTGGCCCTTGTACGACGGCGCACCCGCACCCCCGGGACAAACTCACGTGACAGCACCCTCCGTCCCAGCCGGATCTATCCCGGCTGAGCAGATGAACGCTCTAGTCGAGCAGGCATGTACACGTCAATTGTTAGTCTCCACCAATTTCCGTTACGCTCAAATAGTAGGAATTCGCAGGAGACGATCTTCATAAGCAGAAGGAGTTCTCGTGTCCCGATTGCCGTTAAATGTTCTAGCGGTTCCGGCGGCCATGGTGTGGCTAGCGGGTATGGGTCCTGCGGGTGTCCTGGCCGAGCAGGGGGCTTCCGTATGAGCGAGCGAGTCCTTGGTCTGCCCTGGTCGCGCAGAGGCGTGCTGGGCACCCTCGCTGGCACGGCTGGCGCGTTGGCGCTGCCCGCCGGTACGGCCGATGCGGAGAGCGCTTTCCGAAGCGGTGCCGAGGCTCAGCGTGGTGCTGTCGACGCCGACCGCGCCTTTTTCGGCGTATGGAACGCCACATCTCATCGCTGGACTGTGCCCGCCCGGCTCGATTACGCCTCGGCGGCTACGCTCGCGCCGGTGGAGCGGGCGGTCAAGGCTGGCGACTATGCGGGCGCGGCAACGCACCTGTGCGAGCACTTACGCAAACGCAAGGCGCGCACGCTGCCGGTCCGGCGCAACGGGGTGTTACGGCCGGAGCTCGTCGATCTGGTTCTGGATCACATCTGGACTCTCGGTGCCGGCGAGATCCTGCAGGACTCCGTCACCGTCACCGGCACCGACGCGGTGGTCGAGGCCGATGTGACCGACGCGCTGATCCGCTCCTACGCATCCGGGTATGCGGCGTTTTTCCTGATGGCTCGCCACAAGGAGCCCTCCACAGCGGTGTTCCACTCCCGCAGCGCCACCTCCGGTCGGCCCACACTCGTCGTCACCGGTTCCGACGGCACCACGGTCACCATTGTGGCCACCGCCGACACCTACATCACGGCCGGCGCCGATGCCAAACGCGTCTTCGGACACGCTGCCAAACTGCAAGTCCGTGATGAGGGACCCGGTGCCTTTACCGCAAGGACCCGGAAGGCCTACGTGGCTTTCCAGTTGAAGGATCTGGCCAACGCTCCTAAGTCCGCCGTGCTGCGTCTGACCGGCCGCAATGCCACCAGCCGTCGTGCCAAACAAGTGCTGGTCTACCAGACGCGCGAGACGTTCGACGAGGCCACACGGTGCTGGGCCAATACTGTGCAGAACACCTTCTCCTGGCAGGGCGACCGGGGCGGCTTCGACTGGAAAGGACCCGTCGGCTCCGACCCCGAGTACGGTTACCAGCTCGCGCGCTTCTCCTTCGCCGGGCCGATGGCCGAGGCCTACCGCAAGAGCGGCGACGAGAAGATCGCGGCAGGACTGGCCGGGCTGATGCTCGACTTCGTGCACGACGCCGACCGATACGGCACCCCATACGGTGCGGGTTCCTTCCCACGAAGCCTCGACTCCGCCGCCCGAGTCGTCAGCTGGCTCCAGGCATACGAGATCCTGCGCAGCAGCACCTCACTCACCCCGCACATGCACCTGGAACTGCTCCGCACCCTGGACAAATCGGGCCAGTACCTGGCCCGTGCCGGTGGGCCCGCCCCGAACTGGATGCAAGCGCAGAAATGGGCCCTGGCCTCACTCGCCCTCTACTTCCCGGAACTGGTGGGCAGCCCAGCCTGGCTGGCCAACGCCCGCGACTTTCTCGCCCACCAGCTGAGCCACGCCCTCTACCCCGACGGCGGCTACACAGAAGCGACCGACGGCTACGCACACGGCGTTGCCGCGACGTTCGTGTCCTTGATGGCATACTTCCGAGACAACGGCCATGAGCTGGGTGGCGCAGCAGACCTGCGGCGCCTGGCGCACTTCCTCGCCGACCAAAATCTCCCCGGAGGATGGGGCCCCTCGTACGGCGACAGCGGCACCGCCGACCGCCGACCGGCCTTCGCCCGGCTCGCCAACGCCCTCGGTGACGAGCAGCTGCGCTACGTTGCCACCGACGGCCGCAAGGGCGTCCCTCCCCGGCACACCTCGGTGCTCTACCCCGACACCCGCGTCGCCGTGCTGCGCGATGGGTGGCGCTCCGATGCCTCCTACCTGCGTATCAACGCCGACCGGGGGCCGCACGCACACCCGGACGATCTCGCCCTCACCGTGTATGCGCATGGACGGCTGTTGCTGCCCAACATGGGCGCGTTCACCTACAGCAGCGACCCCCGTAGCAACTGGCTGAGGAAGAGAACTGAGTCCGCCAACACGATCGAGATCGACCGAAGGGCCCAAGTTCCCGGACGACCCGGCAAGTTGGATCTGTTCGCCACGAACGACGTCTTCGACTTCGTGCGCGCCTGGAGCAACGCGACCTCCGGCGTGCGCCACACACGGACGGTGCTCTTCCTGCGCCACCTTGCCCAATGGATCGTGGTGGACCGGCTCGACCCCGCCGACAACGCGCCTCACACCTACCGGCAGAACTGGCACTTCCTGCCCGACGCGCACCCGGCCATCGATCACATCACCAAGATGACCACTACTCGGTTCGCCGACGGCGCGAACCTACAGATCGTTCCCGCCGACGCGGGCCACCTGGCCGCGCAGGTACGCGATGGCTGGTACTCCCCGGCGTTCTACACGGTCACCGAGGCCCCCTACGTGACCTACACGCAACGATGCCCGGGTCCCGCGGAGTTCGCCACGGCCCTCATCGCGCAGCCCCACGGCGTCACGACGAAAGCCGCCATCGACCGGATTTCCATCACCGGTCTACCTGCCCCCACGGCGACCGCCCTGGTCATCCGCTTCAGCCCCCAGCACACCGCCACCTTATGCCTTGCTCACAGCAGCCCACCCGGTGTCATCCGCTTCGGATCCTTCAGCTTCGACGGCGTCCTCGCCCACATCGAGCGGGACGGCGAACGGCAGAGCTGGCTGCTCCTTGGAGGCCGCCGACTCATCTACAAGAAAATGGCGCTGATGACGTCCCCGACACGCATGCCGGACGTTGCCGTGCACCTCGATCCGGCCACCCATACCGTGGCCCTCACCGGTTCCCGCCTCATCCCCAGCACCGACCAGGCAAGGGCACTGCGTGTGCACGCCCCCTGGGCGAAGAGTGTCACCGTCAACGGCCGCCATGCCCCCGTTGCCCGCCACGGCGGAACGATTCTCGCGGCCGCCCTGCGCTAGGGCCTGTGTGATGTCGTGATCAATCTTGCCGATCCGGGTCCCTCGGGAAGAGGGGATCCGGTAGGAAGGCGGCCGTGACACGCAGGCAGCTTACCGATGAGCAGTGGCAGTTGATCGAGCCGTTCCTGCCGATAGGCGAGTACGGGCCGTACTCCGAACGGCTGCGGCTCAACGCCGCAGGCCGCCGATGCTGGATCGCCGGCCAGCTCCCGGGGGCCGCTCGTGTTCGGCACGTGGCGGCGGGCGCACTGGAAGCCGGGGGTGCGGATCGGAATCCGCGACAGCGACGGGCGGCTCGTCGGGCCGGTCTACAAGGACGGCGCGGTAGGGGCCTCACGTTCACGCGTGAGCGCCGGTTCTTCCCCCGCGCCCGGGTCCGCCCCGACCTCCCCCTCGCTCCTACCACCCCGGTCTACCGGACCCCGAACCCCGGAGTTTCGGGCTGGTGACCTTCCCACGAGGGAGACAGCTGGTCCCTCAAGGCGGACGGTCGAGGAAACGGGTTGCCGCGGCCGGACGGGCCGCGGCCGACGATCACGCCGGATCCGGCGGAGTACGCCCCCGGACGCAGCGCACGGGGGGACGCGGCGTCCAGGGGGGACTGCCTGCCAACGTACCGCGCCAACCGGCCTCTTATCGCACATATGGGGAACCGGAGCGTGTGTCGGGGTGCAACGCGGACTCGGGCACGGTCTGGGCGAGCTCGTGCTCCAGAACCGCAGGAAGGTGAATGGTGTGACCGGGGTGGAGCCACCGCACGCCGAGCCACACGTGACCCCGGCTGCCGTGGCCGGTGGAGTGGGCGTCGGCCCAGCTATCGGCCTCCCTGGAGGTGGCCAGGGTGACCTTCTCCGCGCCGGGGGATGATGAGGAGAAGGCCATTCCCCAGTCGCCGAGAAGGGCAGCCGCGTTGAGCCACTTCCCCGGTCATGAGACCAGCCCTAACCAGGGCTCTCCGGGCAGGGCCGGACGGCAGTGGATCGTCTGATGACGGGGATGCTGGACGCTGCGGGATGTTCCGTGAGGTGACGGCGACCCAGGTGCTCCTGTCCACCGCGCACCCGCGCATCCGATTCGCCGAGTTCGCCGCTGACGAGGAGAAGGAAAACGGAGCCGACTGGCTGTGGTGGTGGGTGGACCGGGACGGCACCTGCTACGGGCTCCTCGTCCAGGCGAAAATCTTGAAGGTGCACGGCAAGCGCTGGAGCATCGACTTCACCTACAAGACGCGCGGCGACGACCGGACACAGCTCTCCAGGCTGATCAAGGCGGCGAACCGCTTCCACGTCCCCGCGGCCTACATCCTGTGCTGCGGTGACTCGCAATACCGATCGACCCTGGACTGCGACCGCACCCACGACGACATTCCCTGCAAGGAACGCGACCGGGTCGGTGTATCCACCGTCTCCGCCCTGGTGGCGGAGACCGCCGTCGGCCTGGACAGCCGGAACTCGGGAGTGATGGCCTTCCACGACGCGGTCCCCCTCGAAGACATCGCCAGCCCCGACCGCCTGGACGAGCCGATCGTGCCTCTCGCGCGCGGACTGGACGAGGGCCTCGAGAGCTTCCTGCGGCAGCCGCAACGAGGTTCTCGCCGGGTGGCGAAGGAACTTCTCCGGCCGGTCCAGCGGATCAGGAACGGGCAGTTCGCCGGGGCGGCGGTCATGGAGCGCGCCGCCCCGGTCACCGGTGCCCTCTTCGAGAGTGTCCCCAACGACTGCGGGCGGAGGTTCCCGACTACGTACGCGACGTCTGGAAAGGCCGGATTCCTCCGGCACGGGTCACTGACCACCTCGGCGGGATCATCGTGCTCCCCGACGCGGACGCCCCCGTCACGGCGACGGCCCGGACCGCTGACGGCGGCGTTGGGCGGCCGCTCCCAGACCTCCCCGAAGCGCCTCAGCCGCCACACGACCACCACCCTGAGCGCGCCGCGTGAGCACGATACGGCGCGTCCGGCGCTGAGCTGAGAAGCTGCGCAGAACCTTCAATTCGAAGGGAGTGCGGTCGCTCGCGAGGAGATCAGGGGCGCTGGGCGGGCTATTTCGCCTGGGGGGCGTTCAGCCAGTCTCGCCATGCTGTGGTCAGTTCGGCGTCATCGGCATCGCCCCACCACGTGGTTCCTGTGGCCTCCGCCGCCTGCGCAGGCAGTGTGTGACAGCCCTCGGCCGCCGCTATTGGAAGGCCCGAATACGGCGAGGGGGCAGCAGGGCGGCTGACCCCTCGGGCCGCTCATCAGTGTGTGGTGGGCCGATTTACCAGGTCGGACGGTTCCGTGTTCGCTCCGCACAGCACCACGCAGACCTTCTCGCCGCTGCCGGGCCGGTAGCTCCGGCTCGCTGCGGCGGGCCGGGTCGGCAGGTCCCGGTCGGGGACGTGCTGGTCCGGTGACGTGAGCGTGGCCAGGGCGGTGGCGGCACCGTGCTCGACCGCCACCTTGCGATGGTCCCACAATGCCTGTCGAGCGCGGATGATCTCGGCGTCCGGCGCGAGTACGGAGTGCACTCGGTCCTGCCGGGCGGCGGGCAGGGTCATCTGGGAGGTGCGGCGTGCGCCGAGGGAGTGGGCGGCGATCGAGTCCACGGTGACATCGATCACGGCGCCGGACTGGAGGGCGGCGTTGAGGGCGCGGCAGTTCTCCGGCTCGACCGCCACGGTGCGGATGCCGTGGCGCTGGGCGGCGGTGGCCACCCCGGCGAACAGGCCACCGCCGCCGACCGCGACCACCACGGTGTCCAGACCGGGGAAGTGGTGGCGGATTTCCTCCAGCAGGGTGCCGGCCCCGACGGCGATGAGCGGGTGGTCGTAGGCGTGGCTCGACAGGGCGCCGGTCCTGCAGACGAACTCCTCGCAGGCTGCAAGGGCTTCGGCGTACTCGGAGCCGATCAGGCGGACGTCGGCGCTGTAGCCACGGAGTTTGGCCACCTTCATCGCTGGCGCGGTCTCGAGGAGGAAGACCGTGGCCCGTACGCCCTGCTGCTGGGCGGCCCAGGCGCACGCCAGCCCGGCGTTGCCGCCGGAGGCGATGGTCACCCTGGCGTCGGGGAGTGTGTTCGCGTCGCGGTGGGCCTGGATGAAGTTCTGCGCGCCGCGGGCCTTGAGCGAGCGACGATATGAGACTCGCTGGCTTCGACGAGTCCTCAAGCTGCCACCGGCAAAAGGCATTGCCACTCGACCACAGCGTCTTCGGGATCGAAGTTGCCGAAGGAGAGCGACTCGGATGGCGTCACCGCCCTGAAGATCCGGAGCCGCTGACGCGTCACCCCAGAGCCGCGAAGAATTCGACGATGATGCTCACCCGAGCTGTGGACCCAGGGGTGGGCACCGCGAAGCCGCCGTCCATGTTCGGGTAGGCCACTTACGAAACGCCGAGCTGCTTCTGTCTGCACCTTTCAGCGGTCTCGGGGCCAGGTTCTCGGTTGTTTCCCGGCTGGCACCTCAGCTCTACAGCAGCTGGGCCAGGTGATTGGTCCTGGTGCCTGCGGTGGAGTGGAGGTAGCCGCGTAGCCTGCTCGCAATGGTGGCGAGCTCGCCGCTGAGCGCAAAGCCCGGGCCATAGAGCGCTGGTGCCCGTATCTGGCCCACCTGCCTGGTGAGGTCTGCCGCCAGCCCGGCACTTAACCTGGCCCTCGGGACGAGGCGGATGGTGTAGTCGAGGATGCTGCCGCTCTGACTGTTGACGACGCTGATGCCCGGCAGCACACCGATGCCGGTGTCCCAGTCCATAGTGTTGCGCACGTTTTTGAGCCGGGCCGAGGTACCGAATCTCTGGCCGTTGCTCTTGGAGTACACGACCGCCACGTTAGGGGTCGTGTATGGGGCACGCTCTGTGTAGACGACGGCATAGCCGGACGTGGAAGCAGTGGGGGTCCACGGATAGCGGGGGATGTTGTATCCGGCGCGGTACCACTCGGCGGGGGTGCCGTCGGAATGGAGTGAGAAGGCGACGGCGTCGAAGGCGTTGCTGGAGTTCAGGAAAGGGGTCCAGTTCTCCAGGCAGAAGGTCACCTTGGGCACGGTGGCGCCGTTATTGACCACCCTCGGCAGCCTCAGCACCGACGGATCTCCAAGGTACCGTTGTTCAGGCGGGTGTACCGGGTGAGTTGCGGAACGGCGTCGGAGCCGGCGAAGACGGCGTTCATCGCCTGGTTCCACTGTCTGTCGGCGATCGTCCAGATGTCAGTCGTCGAGGTGTCGGGCCGTTCGACGGCGACGGTGTGACTGAACCTGCCGCTCCCGTCGCCGGCTTGGTTGACGTTCCAGCGCCGTTCCCTTCGGGGCCCGCTGCCGGCGACGTTGAGTCCCCAGAGCACGCCCTGGATCACGCGGTCGGTCTCCTCACCCCTGTTTGTGGGCGACAGGAGGGGACGGTAGGTGTCGGGGCAGTAGCGCATGCTGGCCATGCATCCTCCGCCACCGAAGCGAAAATCGAACTCCTCCCTGCCATTCCAATAGTTCCGCTGCCAGATTTCACGGTCGTAGGTGAACAGCTTCCATGACCAACCACCCATGGCCTCCGCCCGGATAGGCGGGGGTAACGTGTTCGCCAGAGCGGCGACGCCCGCTATCAGAACACTGCGCCGACTGAGGTCGAGCCGACTCCGTTGTTGCATGGTCATCACCACTTCGTTTTCTCTGATATGCCTTTGTGGCGTCCTCTTCCTCGCAATGAACATTGTCTCCTCAAGGGACGAAACGAACAGCTGGGGCGGACGATTCCGGGGTGCCACTATGGATGAGCTGCCCCGAGTTTCGCCGATGCGTCGAGGTGGAGCTTCCCCTTGGTCATGGACACCTGGAGACTGGGACGTGTGAGCCCAGGGGAAGCAGTGCCAGGTGGGAAGTAACGAGTTGGTGCGTGATAGCGGGTGAAGCGTGTTCGCCCTTCTCACGGCCGTTTTTCAGGTCATGACTGTGCGGTCGGAGACGAGGCCGGCGATGGCTCGGTAGGTCTCGGGCAGGCGATCGCCTCCACTGAACTCCGGCGCGTGAGATACGGCAGTTGGGGCCGCGGCAGAGCTGCGGTCGTACCGGGTCTTGCTTCGACAACGCTGCCGCGGAGAGTTTCTGGGCCCTACTCAAAGAGGAGATCGGCACCCGCGTCTGGCCCGACCGGGCCACCGCCCGCGCCGAGGTCTTCTCCTTCATCGAGACCTTCTACAACCGACGCCGCCTGCGCAAGCACAAGGTCTTCGGCTACCTCACCCCAGCCGAGACCAGGCAGCGGCACCAACAGGCCCTCGCGGCATAACGAACGCGTGTCCAACATCACGGGGAAACTTCACTGGAAGGCCCCGCTGTTGATTGGACAGACCCGGAGATACGTCCGAAGGGCGCCCCCACGGGGCGCCCTTCGGAGGTATCTCCTTCAAACGGTTCGATGACCCTCAGGTCCGCTCCAGAAGTTCGTGGTGTCACTGCATGGCGTAGCCGAGTAGCGATTCGGTGTGGGTGCCTTCGCAGTCAGCCCGTTGCGATATGAAGTGGTCGCCGTTGGAGGGGATGTAGCAGCGATAGAGGGGAAAAGTCCCGGGTGCTGGGCTGGTGTGGATGTAGCCGACGGGCCCCAGCGGGAAAAGGCCCTCACATCCGGGGTCCCGGGTCAGGATTGAGTGCCCCCCGACCTTGCACTCGTAAAGCATGACTGTGCCGGGCCGCTCCTCGCGGAAGAGGTGCCAGTTCGCCTCGGTGGTGAACCCTAGCGGCAGTTGCCGGGAGGTGGCGACATGGCCTCGCTGGGGGTTGTAGCCGCGGATGAGCACTGTATAGGGCAGGTGTTCGAACCCGCAGGAGAGCTGGGACGGGGACACATCGTTGCGGTTGGCCAGTGCCCAGATCGCCCATGCGGGTTTGGCTGAGCCGTCTGCCCTGCGCAGGCCGAGCTGGAGGCCGCCCTCAGCCGGATTATCTTGCATGCGGTGGTAGATGTAGCTTTCGATGCCCGGTGTGCCGAGCACGTTGAAGAAGCTCCAGCACAACTGGCTGGCCTGGGCCGCCTCACTGGACTGAGCGCCGGAGTTGATTCCATTCTCGGTGAGCTGGACGGTCCAGGCCTGCGGTTTATCCGGGAAGCGCTGGCGCAGCCATCCCAGGAGGATGCCGATGTTGCCGAAGGTGACGTAGGGGTAGTCATCGGCGGAGAAGGCCGGGCTGAACAGGTTCGGGGGATAGGCGTGGAAGGCCACCCGCCACTGCCGATTCCCCGCCCGGGCGTTGAGCCCTTCGAGCACGGTCATGCCGGACAGCATCCCGCCGGCCGGGTTGTCGAATTCCCGGCCGAAGTGGTTTTCCAGCGAGGTCAAAACCTTGGCGTTCGGCTGCTCGGCGACGATGCGGTCGTAGGCCGCGTTGTAGTTGGCCGCGATTTGGTCGAGCCATGTGTTGGCATCGCAGGGCACGCCGTGGCCGCAGCCGATGTTGAACCAGTCGTTGGTATTGACCTCGTTGTCAATCACGAAGTCGGCGATCCGGCCGCGCCCGTGCAGCCCGTCGTAGCGCTGGGCCACCATGCCGGCAAACCGCCCGAAGTCGGCGGGGTTGTTGGGCACACAGAAGACCTCCATACCCGGCGCCGCAGGTGTGCAGGGACGCCCCTGGCGAGCCCATGCGGGGGTGCCCCAGACGATGGCCGTGACCACCAGCCCGCGATCACTCCACCCCTTGATGGCCGAGTCAACCTGGGCCGGGACGGTGAAGCAGTGGCCGTCGTACTCCTGCTCGTTCGCGGCACACGGAGCAGCCTTGACGCTCGGCTCCCATTGCGACCAGACCAAGTTCATCGACACGCCGCCGGCGTTGTTTCCGGCAATCTCGTCCTGGTACCAGAAGTCCGGTTGAAGTCCCTTGACGTGATAGTCCGACCTAGTGGGATACGGCAATGGCGCCGGCTGCCTCGCAAACGCTGGGACTGCGGAGGAAAGGATGAGAGTAAGCGCGGCTAATAATGCTGCGACGAGGCGTCGCGGGGACCTGGCCATGATCCTCCTTAAGAGGTGATCCTTGAATTGTGAGCCCCATTCGTGCTTGCCGGACAAGACCCCGGCAGCCGAACGCTGCTTGAGCAGAATCGTGAGGCCAGACAGATGTGATTGCAATGGGGATCACTCCGGTTACTCTGGCTGGCCCCAGAAGACTGGACTGCCGCGAGTGCATGCCACCACCATGCAGACCACCTGCAATAGCACCCTCGGGCGGCATGGACGCTTGCCCTCACAGTGAACCTCTTTCATCCTGTGCCGTGGGGATGAAATGGGCAGGTCAGGTTGGGTGACATGGCGAAGCCCTCCGTCGTTGGTGTGGTGATCTCACTCAGCACGCC
This sequence comes from Streptomyces sp. NPDC007205, assembly GCF_040634095.1. Classification (NCBI taxonomy): domain Bacteria; kingdom Bacillati; phylum Actinomycetota; class Actinomycetes; order Kitasatosporales; family Streptomycetaceae; genus Streptomyces; species Streptomyces sp. NPDC007205. The sequence goes on along the minus strand of NZ_JBEYEW010000076.1, from coordinate 368 downwards.
ATCGGCCGGGGGGCTTCGTTGGTTCCGTATCCTTCCATGCTCGACGTCCCGTACGAGCTGGTTGAGCACGTCTCGTGGCTCATCTACGCCCGAAGGCGTGAACTTCGCACGCGCTGGCGGAAGTTGGGGTGTTTCAATCAGGCCCTGCTGGCGCTGGCCCACCTGCGGAAGAATGAGACCCTCGCCCAGGTGGCCGCCGGGTTCGGCGTGTCGGAAGCGACCGCCTGGCACTACGTCGGCGAGACCGCGGAGGTACTGGCCGCGTGGGCGCCTGGCCTGCACGAGGCCCTCGCCGGCTTGGGCGAAGGGGACTTCGTCATCGTCGACGGCACGCTCATCCCCATCGACCGCATCGCCGCGGACGAGCC
>NZ_JBEYEW010000075.1:0-11339 GCF_040634095.1 Streptomyces sp. NPDC007205 | reverse complement strand
GGACGACCCGGCTTGATGCCCCGCGGCAGCAGCGGCTCAAGACGGGCCCACTGCCCGTTCGTCAGATCCCCACGTCCCACAGGACGTGATCACCACGAACAAGATCAACTTTCGCAACAGACCCTAGCGGGGCAATGCCGTACGAACTAGAGCCGGTCGGTGACAATCCCCGAGGCGCGCCATCCAGGACGTTGCTGTCGAACCGCCCCCCGGAAGGCTCCAGCGCATGGAAATCAGGCCGCCGAATCCATCGCCGCCGGAACACTTCCGCCATAGCCAGTTGACCAGTAAAGGCATGGCGCTCCGCCAACCGGATGAGTAGCACGTCCAATCGGATGACTAGTACGTCAGCCTGACATCGGGCGCGCCCTCATCTATATGCCGGTTCAGGGCATTGGTTAATGACCTTGATGAGGTATCCGTCTCGCTGCCTTGTCAGGCGGTGCTGTGCATACGAGAGGAATTCTTCGACGGCTCGGTCGTCGACGGCGTTTTAGAAGGCGGTCCGGTGTATGACCTGCCGAAGGTTTAATTCTTGATCTGCTAAATATCTTTGCTGGTCAACTGGCTCCAGTGAGGGCGATGTTGGTCCAGCGGGCGCGATGCCTTTCTTTGGTGAATGGTAAGGAGAACAGCGTTGAACGGCACACTACGGTCGCGGGTTGTTTCCCCCTCGCGGGTTCACGCTTTGTACACATTACTGATCCCGCTGGTCTCCGTGACCGTGGTCTCCCTTGCTGCGGTTCCGTCCAGTGCTGCGGATCGAAACGGCCCACGCCCTATGCCCAGGGCTCAGGCTTTCGATGGGGATAAACCTCTTACGTCGGTTAAAGACGTGACAAGTCTTTGCAGTCAAGGGAAAGGGTGTCGTTTCGCAGTTGATGGGGTGCAGGAATATCGGGGAGGAGTTGTTTCGGTGGGCGACTCCTACCTGAACTGCACCAACCATGATGTCTTCGTTACGCGTACCATCTCCTTCGAGCCGTCAGTCACCGACAACATCGGGGGAAACATCTCCGGATCGTCGACCAAGACGGGAAATGTTATGGGCACCTCGCAGATCTCTCATTCAGGGACCGCGACGGGAGACCAAACCGTGACCCAGCAGCACGAGGATTATTCTCCTAGTTTTATGGACCAGATCACGGGAACCACGGATGAAAGTAGAACAGAGGGAAACCTCAGCGGTACCATTTCCGGTTACACCTACGGTAGCCAAACGGCGGAGCGGTCATTCCAGGACTCAGCGGCTCGCAGCTACAGCAGGACTTGGGACAACAGCCTCTCAAGTGAAACCACGATTAATCCGACCGTTCATGCAGGCGATGTGCTCACCGTGGGTTACGTGGGCATGGGACACCGAATTACGGGTACTTTGAAGGCGGTCGGCACCAGCAAGTATGTGAAGAACGTGACAGTCGACGAGCCGTCATTCGCGGAAGCAAGCTCTTTTGTCGCGCAAACTTACACTGCCCCAAGGGGTGCCTGTGTCAACAACCGTCCCACCGGACGGGCTGCCCAGCTCTTCAAGGTGCTGGGTGGAATGAACTCGAAGACGCGAGACGCTGTCCGTGGCCGGAAAGACTGATTGCTTGCCAGGTGGGACGAAACACGCCGGCGAGGGAGGGAAGGGCCCGCGCTGGCGTGATGTGGTGATTGACCAGGGCGCTGACCGGGTGCGTTCGCGCCGGGTCCAGCGCTGCCGGCAGTTTGCAGCTTGCTCTGCTTCGCTCGGAGGCCTCTGGCTCGGCCCCGCTCCACGGACAGTTTGACCAGAGTGTCGCGCACCACGGCGTCGGCGAATTGCCGGTACTCGTCGAGGAAGACCTGGGCTGCACCGACGTGGGACAAGCGCGCCGCCGGCCTCCCCAGGTGCACTGTCCAGCCGCTCGCCGTCGGCGTTCGCGTTCAACAGGATCTGCAGGGCGCCCCGGTGACCGAGTGCTTCCTCGCGACCGCGGTGTAGCACCGGTAGTTGAGGAAGCGATCTGCCGCTGCGGAAGATGCCGCCGAACCGGACGAGCAGCTCGAAGCGTGGTGTGCGCCGCCCGCAGGGGCGGTCTGCCGCTACATCAGCGAGGACGTCGACCTCCTGGCCGCACTCGCACCGACCCTCGATCAGGCAGTCCGGGCTGCTTCGACGAAGGCATACGTCCTGCCCGACGGGACGCTCCGGCCGATCGGCCGGAGCGCAGCCGACCGGCCCCTTCTACTCTGGGACGCACAAGAAGCACGGCATGCACGTGCAGGTCATCGCCGATCCGTTCGGCCGGCTGCTGTGGGCCTCGCCCGCACTCCAGGGGCCGTCCACGACGTTCGCGCGGCCCGCGAACACGGCATCATCAACGCCCTCGACCAGGCCCGACTGCCTTGCTGGGCGGACAAGGGCCCTGGACGTGATCTTGACATGAGGACGGGGTCAGCTCCCGGACGCCGACGAGGTCGTCGAGGCAGGCGTCGGCGGCGAACCGGCCGTCGAGCTGTGCGTCGACCCAGCGGCTGTAGCGCTGCAGCGCGTACACGCCGTCGTGCCGCTCACCGTCGTAGCTGAAGAGCATCCTGCCGGGCACGGTCACCCACTGGGCCGGATACCAGCCCGGCGCTGACCAGCGCCGCGGTGTCGGGCCGGTCCGCGCCGATACCGACCGCCCGCGGTGATGGCCTCCTCGCCGCCCCCAGGCACTACCCCGTGCGCGGTGCACAGAGCCTCTCGAGTCGAGCCGTACGCGATGAGGGGAAGCGAGGACCGTGCTGGGCGATCCAGCCGGTGGGGTCCAGCTCGGCGAGGGCCGCCAGCGGACCGTGAGTGAAGCGGCCGGCCCCGCTGGTCTTGACGATGTTGAGGTTGCCGGAGCCCTCGATGACGCTGAGTGCTCCGGCCGGCGGCACATTGCCCAGGGCGATGTGCACCAGCAACCCCCAGCGGCAGCCATGCCTCGTACACCTCGCGGCGCACGTGGAACCGGGCGAGCCGGCCCGAATCGGTGGAGCCCAGCTCGCGCATGAGTGTGTTCTTCTCCAGAGCCTCGTGCTTCAGGGCGGCGGTCACATCCCGCAGCGTCTGGGCCGTCTCGTTGTGCGGCACGCCGTCCTCGCGCCTCAGGAGCACCAGCCGCTCGGTGAGCTGTGCGGCCGGGTCGGCGAGCGAGGTGACCAGCCGATAGCAGGCGGCCAGCGTGACCAGCGGGCCGGCCGGCTCGGCCAGGCCGTCGCGGGCGATGGCCTTGAGCCGCTCGAGGCAGCACTCTGCTTCGGCGCCGTCGGCCCATTCGCCCTGCCGGATGTGTTCCTGACCGCTCGCCATGACTTCCCTTCATTAGCTCGGTGGCGGCTGTCGCGCAGCTGCGGTTGCGGCTCAGTCCAGCGCGGCCGTGCACCGTGAACCAGGCAGTGGGGAGCCCGCAGCCGGTCGGCACGTGGAGACGGGCGGTGCCATGATGTGAGCGATCGCATTCGGCGAACCCGGTGTATCCGGTGTATGGGGGGACGATGTCTCGGGACCTGGAATTTGGCACGGCGCTTCGAGAATTACGGAGTGCGCAGAAGTCGGCGAAGGGCGTCTCACTCTACTCGCGCCACATCAACCGCCCGGCAGGCCGACTGCTGGCCGCGATGGCCTTCCGGATCGGGTTGACACCCAATCAAGTCACCGTCGTCAGCGCGGCTTTCAGTTTCTTTGCGGTTGCCATGCTCGCGTCTGTCCGGCCATCGTGGCCGCTGGCGTTCAGCGTCTACCTGAGCCTCGCGATTGGTTTCGCTTTCGACTCGGCGGATGGCCAGCTGGCCCGGCTACGAGGGGAGAGCAGTGCGGCGGGAGAATGGCTGGACCATGTCGTGGACTGCGCGAAGATAACCGCGCTGCACACCGCCGTGCTGATCTCGTTCTACCGATCCTTCGACCTGCCGGGCCGGAGTTGGCTGCTGTTGCCGCCGGCTTTCCAGCTGGCCGCATTGCTGATCTTCTTCGGCGGGCTCCTCGCCGACAAGCTCAAGCCCAAGACCGTCAAGGGGGCCACCGCGGCCCCTCTCGCCACGCCCTCCCCCATGCGGAGCGTGGTGTTGCTGCCGGTGGACTACGGCGTGTTCTGCGCGGTCTTCCTGCTGCTGGGGAATGAGCACGCGTTCCTGGTGGGGTATGCGCTGCTGTTCGCCGCGCACGCACTGTTTCTGGCCGCCTTCATGGCGAAGTGGTTCCGGGAGCTGACCGCGATACGCCCGGAGCAAGGGGCGCGCGTGGATTGATGAGCACGTTGAGTGCCTGCCGCAGTTGGGTGCTTGAGGTGTGGACGGTGTAGGGGAAGTAGACGACCTCGACGCCGACCGTGGCGAAGTCGTGCTCCAGTCGGTCGCCCTTGGGCGTGCCGCGCCAGTCGTCGCCCTTGAAAATCACGTTGAACCGGATCTGCTGCCACGTCTCCAGCTTGTCCGGCACGGTCTCCACGAACGCGGCGTCCACGAACCGGACGCTGCGTACGATCTCCAGGCGCTCGGCTAACGGCACTATCGGTGCGCGGCCCTTGGCTAACTGCGTCATCTCGTCGGAGACGACCCCGGCAACCAGGTAGTCGCACCGACTGCGGGCGCTTCTGAGGATATTGAGATGACCGACGTGGAAGAGGTCGTACACCCCCGGCGCGTAGCCCACGATCTGCGGCATGTTAACGGAAAACTCCTCATTCGAGATCTGCTCCGCAGCGCATCGGAACATGTGGAACCTCGAGTGTCCAGAGCAGTGTGACGTTGCTCCCATGGACTTCGACCAGGCTGAGGCGCACATATGATCCGATCCGGAAGAGATGGGAATGTGCCTTGCCGGACCATGCGGATGATGAGGGAAAACCGGGACAGCCTGGGCAGTTTGCGCACCGGCGTGTGCTGCTGGTGTCCACGAACTACGCGCCCGAGCGTGCCGGTATCGGCCCGTATGCCACACAGCTCGCCGAGCATTGGGCTGCCGGCGGCGCCGACGTTCACGTGTGGGCCGGGATGCCGCACTACCCCGCCTGGCGGACAGACCCCGGGTACCGGGGTGTGTGGCGGGCCGTCGAGAAGCGCGGGGGAACGCTGGTGCACCGTCGCAGGCACACCGTTCCATCACGGCAGACCGCCGCGCGCCGCGGCTTGTACGAGGCGTCAATCCTCGTCCACGGGCTGGCAGTCCCGCCGCGTATGCCCCGCCCCCACGTGGTTGTCGCGCAGCTGCCGAGCCTGGCGGGCGGGATCTTAGGGGCGCGTGCCGCCCGCCGGTGGGGCCTGCCGTTCGTGCCGGTAGTACAGGATTTGATGGGAGCGGCTGCCGCCCAGAGCGGCATACGCGGTGGCGGGCGGGTGACTGCCGTGGCGGGATCCGTTGAAGCGCATGTGCTGGGGCGGGCCACGCTCGTGGGTGTCATCCACGAGTCATTCGTGGGCCGGGTTACGGGGATGGGGGTACCGCGCGATAGAATCCGGCTTGTTCCCAATTGGTCGCATGTGGCCCGGCCTACGCGGGCGCGAGCCGAGACACGTGCGCGACTTGGTTGGCAGGAGGACCGCACGGTCGTCCTGCACGCCGGCAACATGGGCCTCAAGCAGGGGCTGGAAGTGCTGGTAGAAGCGGCTCGCCAGGCGCCTGAGGTGCAGGTGGTCCTGATGGGCGAGGGCAATCAGCGAGAGGCGCTGCGGGCACTGGGCGCAGGGCTGTCCAATCTGAGTTTCCTGCCGCCGGCCGAGGAGGCCGACTTCCCCGATGTGCTGGCCGCCGCCGACGTACTGGTCGTGACTCAGCGGGCATCGGTGCTCGATATGAGTGTGCCGTCCAAGCTCACTTCATACTTCGCCGCCGGACGACCGGTCGTGGCATCGGTCGCGGGAGGGGGTGGCACGGCGCACGAGGTCCACAGGTCGCAAGCGGGGATCGTCGTCCCGCCGGAGGACGTCGCCGCCGTGCTGACCGCGGTGCGGAACCTGGCCGACAACCCCGTCGGCGCTGATGAGTTGGGAGCGCGCGGCCCGGCGTACGCCGATGCTCATCTCAGCCGTGAGGCGGGTCTGGCCCGGATGACGGCACTGCTCGACGAGGCACTGGGAATGAAGGAGGTCCGCGCATGACGACCATGGCGGAGCACTTATCGCGTGGGCATGGGGAAGAGGATCCCGACTTACTACGTGACCAGTTCAAACAGCTGCTGCGCTACCGGCTGCTGATTGTCCTTGGCGTGGTGGCGGGGTTGACCGGTGGTGCCTGGGTCGGGCTTGCGGGCGGTGACCGGTACGTGGCGACCAGCGAGGTGACCGTGCGGTCCGCCACCGTTGACCCATTTGGCTCCGGCACCACCGCGCAGGAAAAGCAGGTCAGCATCGGCTCGGAGCGGCAGTCGGCGCTCAGCAACGCCGTCGCCACACTGGCCGCCAAGGACTTGGGCGCGCCGGATCGCGCCGAGGAGCTCCAGTCTGGGCTCCAGGTCACCAATCCGCCGAACACCCTCGTGCTGCACTTCGACTACACCGCTAACGGTCCCGGCACGGCCGCACAGCGCGCCAACGCGTTTGCCAAGGCGTATCTGGAAAGCCGGCAGAAGCGGACCCAGTCCCTGATCGACAACATGGTCGAGGGGTACCTGAAGCAGCTGAAACCGCTCGAGAAGCAGCGGGACGAGCTGGCTAAGAAAATCGCAGTCGAGGGCCGGAGCCAGAGCAGCACGCTGTCCGCGCAGTCCTCGGTGCTCGGCCAGATGTCCCAGCTCAACAACAGGGTCACCCAGCTCAAGGCGCTCGACACCACGCCCGGCTTCGTGGTCCGCACAGCTACCCCACCGACCTCCCCCTCTGGCCCCGGACTGCTCTTGCTCCTCGGACTCGGTTCCGCCGTCGGCATTGGCATCGGGCTGCTCGCCGCCTGGGTGCGGTTGGTCTTCGACCCCACCGCGCGCTCAGAGGCCGACGTCGTGCGTGCCCTGCGTGCTCCGGTCCTCGGCACCTTGCCGCATACCCGTCGCGGCAAGAGTGACGCGAACGATCTGCTTGCCCGGGGGCGGGCGGCCGAGGAATACCGCTCGGTCGCCTTCCGGCTTGCCTATGACCGGCGGTTCGCCGACCGGCGCAGGCTGTTGGTTACAGCCCCGCGCGGAAGCATCAGCACGGCGGCTGCTGCGTCGGTGAATCTCGCGGCGTCGTTCGCCGAAATGGGATACGAGGTGCTCCTTGTGGAGGCCGACTTGCGCTCCCCCGGACTGGCCGCACGGCTGCGCAGAGCCGACGGCATACGGCCCGGCTGCGTCTCACGGATCTCCGCGCGGAAGGACGGCGGCTGGCCTATGGGGGAGCGTATTCCTATGGAGGCGGCGGAATCCGGGACCTTCGGTTTCATCTCCGGCGTCCGGGTACGCAATGTGGCTCGTGCCCTGACCTCCGTACCAGCCACACAACTGATCGCTACAGCTGATGCCCCGAACGCGGTTGTCGTCGTCGTCGCACCGGCCGCGCTGGCATACGCGGACGTGATAGCTCTGGCCGACCGGGTGGACGGCGTCCTTGTTGTCTGTGACCCCCGCAAGGTCCGCCGGGATGAGTTGGCTCGAGTTCACGACCTGGTCACGGGCGCGGGCGCTACAGTTCTGGGCGCGCTCTTGCATTCGGAAGGAACCACGGAAGTCCGCTTCGCCCGCGGCACCAGGGCAAAGCAGCCGACCCGGGCCGCTCCCCGGAAGAACGACGGCACGGCGACTCCCGGAGCACACGGCGGCGGGAGGGACACGCCCAAGGCCAAGGACGACAAGAGTGTCCCCGCTACCACCCCCGCTGCGGACGACAGCCCCACCATCACCCTGGCCCTCAGCCGGAGGGCGGACCGACCTGACCCTGATTTCCCGGTCCGCTCAGCAGGCCCTCGCCCCACCCGCTCGTGACGAACCAGCAGACGGATGGGACGAAGCGCGCCGAAGCTTTCGAAACCGGGGGCGGCAGCGGCGGCCTCGGTACGAGGGTCGCCGTGGCGTGTTCCGTGGCGGATCAGGGAGTCGCGGCGCTGACCAACATCTTGGTGCTGGTGGTAGCCGCCCGGCTGTCCACACCCACTGGGTTCTCCGTATTCTCGCTCGTCTACGCCGTGTTCTCGGTGCTGCTCGGGTTATCGGTCTCCTATGTCGGGCAGGCGCTTGTGCTGGAGCGCGGAGCGTGTTCCGAGGTGCGGGGCGCGTGCCGGGCCGCGCTGGGGTTCACGGCCGCCGCCTCCGCCGGCCTGGGCCTGGCGATGGCCGCGACGCTTGCAACAGTGCCCGGCGGCACCGCCCGTGTGCTCGTCGTACTCGGGCTCGTCCTGCCTGTTGTGCTCACCCAGGACAGCATGCGGTATTCCTTCGCCACACTGCGGTTGCCGCACCACGCGCTGATTGTCGACGTCATACGTCTCGCGGCGGTCCTGCCTGCCCTCGCCATCCAGCCGCACAGCGCGAGCCCCGCTCGCTTGGTGGCAGTATGGGGGCTGTCCGCCCTCCCCGCATTGCTGACAGGGGCCCTACTTCTCGCTCCCCCGCTGCGCGGGTTGCCCACCGACCTACGGCAGCCGCTGCGCCGCGACCACCTCGGGCGCAGATTCGCCCTTGAGTTCGCCGTCGGCAACGCCTTCAGCCAGCTCGCGATCGTCGTGCTCGGGCTGTTCGCAGACCCCTTGGCGGTCGGCGCTCTACGCGGCGCCACGACGCTCTTCGGCCCACTGAATGTGCTATTCAACGCAGCCACCGCCTTCGGGCCGCCGATCCTGTGCCGTTGCAGGACCGTTGCGGGTCAGATCCGGGTGACAGCGACCCTTGCCGCCGTGCTCGCGGGGGTGGTCGCTCTTTGGACTGTGGTGTTGGCGGCGCTGCCCGAGCATGTAGGCCGCAGGCTCCTCGGTGGAACCTGGGCGTCCTCGTCGGAGCTTCTCCCGGCGACCGGCAGCCAGTACGCGGCCATGGCCATCGGCACGTGCGCCCTGCTCACCCTCCGTGTTCTGCGCCCTCGCACCACCCTCTCCCTCCAGATGGTGGTGTCTCCCCTGTCCGTGGCCTTCCTACTCACCGGCTATCCGCTGGGCGGTGTCCTGGGCGCAGCCTGGGGGATGTGCCTTGGCTCCGGACTCAAGGCGTGCGCGGGCTGGGCTCGCATCGCAGGGCTACGACGCGAGATGCGGAAGCCAGCGGACGAGCTCAGTCTGTTGCGTTCGTGAGCCGTGGCCGCTCGCCGAGAGTGGCTGCCTCAAGGCGGAGTTCTGCTAGTAGGCGCACAGAGCGAATGGAGGGCCCCCTGCCCGGGCCACCGGCTCTGCTCCCAGAGGAAAGAGAAGCAACCCCCCGGAGTACAAGCACCTACGGGATGAGAAAGAGATCACTCATTCGGGTCATCAGATCGTCACATGTGGAAGCGGTGTAGATCTTTACCGGTGTGTCTGGTCCTCATAAAGGATCAGCCTACTACCAGTTGAGTGAAGGGTTTGGTATGGAGCAGCGGCAGCGCCGGCGTTGGGCCGGTGGGTTGTCTTTGGGGTTATCTGCGGCGTTATCGGTGTCGATGGGGGTGGCGGGGTTCGCTGGGTTGGTGTCGCCGGCGTTTGCCGATTCGGGGGATGGCAGTGCGACGATTCGTGTGGTGCGGGAGGTGAATGCGAACGGGAAGTGGGATCAGGGGCTGGAGCCGGGCTGGTCCGGGGTGACGGTGGTGCTGACCGATGATGCGGGGCGGTCGGTCACCGGGGTCACGCAGGCGGACGGCACGGTGAAGCTGTCGCCGGGTACGAGCCTGAGCGGTGGCAAGTACCGGGTCGAGGTGAAGAACCCGGATCCGAAGGCGTATTTCCCCGGGGCCGCCTCGCCCCGCACGGAGCTGCTGGACCCGACGGTCCTGTCGTCGAACGTGGAGTTCGTCGACCTGTCTGCGGGGAAGAACGTGGAGGTCACGACCTCTTTCTGGAGTCCTGAGGACTACTGCCAGAAGAACGCCACCTTGGTCACCGCCTGCCAGAACCCCACGATTCCGAAGCCGGCGCCGGATACCAATAAGACGCTGACGTCGTTCCCGTTCAACACGCGTGGCGATGCCACAGTGACCCCCAGCCTTGTCAACGTTCTGGCGAACAATGGGCAGACGGGGACGGTGTGGGGTGTCGGGTACAACAAGGTGACGAAGCAGCTCTTCTCCGCCGCCTATGCCAAGCGGGGGACCAAGTACGGCCCTGGTGGACCCGGTGCGATCTACCGCACCAATCCGGCCACGAAGCAGACCGCGTTGTTCACCCGGGTCCCCAACCCCGGCACTACCGTGCACCAGCCAGGCGTCAGGATGGATGAGGCGTTCGGTCCGGTGGTGGGCAAGGAGTCGCTGGGTGACCTGGATGTCAGCTCGGACGGCAAGGACCTGTACGTCGTCAACCTGCACGACCGCAGGCTCTACCGCTACGACGCCACGCAGGCCACCGCGGCGGCGCCGAAGGCGTCGTATTCCATCCAGGACCCGGGTTGTGCCTCGCCGGGCGACTGGCATCCCTTTGGTCTGGGCATTCAGGACAGCAAGGTCTACGTCGGCGGCGTCTGCTCGGCGGAGTCCACGCACAACAGTGCTGACATGAGGGCGGTCGTGAAGGTCTTCGACCCGGTCACGGGCCAGTTCACCGGGACCGTCATGGACCAGTCGCTGAACTTCCCGCGCGGCGGCCTCGGTACGGTCAGCGCTCCAGGGCATTGCTGGGCTCACGGCCCCAGCGGGTGGTACCCGTGGACTGAGACTCGGCCAGCGACTCAGGACGGCGTGAGCTGCACCAACGATTTCATCCAGAATCCGGAGGCGGAGCTCTCCGACATCAATTTCGAGACCAACGGTGACATGGTCGTCGGCTTCGCTGACCGGTTCACTGACCGGACTGGCTGGCGTCTGCCCGCCACATCCGGCGCCTGGCCCGCGACGACCGCGTTCAATGGCGGTGACATCAACCGGGCATGCCGTGGTGGGAACCACATGTTCGTCCTGGACGGCAACGGCGGCTGCACCAACAACGCCACCCCCGCCAATGATGGTGGCGAGCCCGCAAACGTTAAGGAGTTCTACCCCGGTGACAATTTGGCTACCAACCACCAGGAGATCAGTGAGGGTGGCGTAGCCGTCGACAAGGTGGAGACGCGGATCCCGTTCACCGCGATGGACCCCATCGGCAAGACGGGCAGCGGTGTGCGGTGGGTCGACCGCACCACCGGCACCAGCTCTCCGGACACGGACGGTCTCTACCTGAACGGTGCGTTCGGTAAGTCGCGTGGTATCGGTGACCTGGAAGTGTTGTGTGATCAGGCGCCGTTGCAGATCGGTAACCGGGTGTGGCAGGACACCAACGAGAA
>NZ_JBEYEW010000074.1:0-11920 GCF_040634095.1 Streptomyces sp. NPDC007205 | reverse complement strand
CGGCGGGGATCGGCCAGGTCCAGCGGTCGGCGGCCTCGGGTGTGCGGATCTTTGGGGCGGTCCAGCCGAGGGTCTGTTTGAACAGGCGGAAGGTGCGTTCGATGTCGCATCGTCAAGGTAGGCCTGCCAGAGGCGGCCGGCGTCTGTGGGGGTGGCGTTGGTGTCTGACCACCACAGGCAGGCCGGCTTGGGTGTTGCTCCGCTGGGCAGGTGGTCGATGTCGGGGAGGATCACCGTTGCCTCGATGACCGGGAGGTGCCGTCGGGGAGTGCGCAGGAAGAGCGGTGGGTGAGCCTGGGGTGCGGTCGGTCCCGGGAGGGGGTTCTGGCGGTGCTGTATAGACGTGTGGCGGTGACAGTCTCGGTGTCCGGGGTGACCCAGGTGCCGGGCTGGCCGAAGACGAACTCGCTGCCGTGCCGGGGCGGCCGGGCCTGGGTGTGAGGCTGCCGGGGCGGGACGGCCCGCCGCAAGACGCGGTCCGAGCGCATCCGGGCCAGCACCTGCACCGGCAGGTCCCTCAGCAGGAATACGAGACGGGGTGCGTTGTAGCCGGCGTCCGCGATGATGAGGATCTTTGGGTCGCCTTCCTGCCATTGGGCTGCCCTGATCAGGGTCTCGATCAGTTCGCGCAGTTGCCGGGCGGTGACGGTGGCGGTGTCGTCCCCGGGCTGCAGGCGCAATGCGTCCAGCGGAGCGGTCCAGGAGCTGCGGCCCGGCTCGAGTGCGCAGATGATCGAGTATGGCCAGTCGGGAATCCGGGATGTGCTGGTCTTTGCCCCGGCCGTAGGTGTGACACAGGATCCGTTGCGGTGAGGTGTGTGCATCGGGCCGCAGCCAGCAGGTGATGTCGACGGCCAGGACCAGTCGGCCGTCGACGGCCGTGGCAGCGACACCGAGGCCAGGACCCTCCGCAGTCGGCTGGCATCGATCCGGCCGCGGGCGACGGCTGAGTAGAGCCCGCCATGACCGCAGCGGTGTTCGCCGACCAGTGACAGCTCGGGCAGTGACCTCACCGGCCCGTCGCCGCACAGAACGGCATCAGCCAGCTCGAACAACGCATCCGGACGGGCGGTGAGACAGGAGTAGAACTCGCCCCGGAAGCACGACAGTTGCTCCAGGGCCTCTCGGCGTGTGTCGCGATGCGGCAGACTCATCCCCACGGCCTTCGTTCTGAAGATGTGTGTTCCTTGGTCGGAGCACATGTTCAGGCGAAGGCCGCCTTCATCTACGGCGGATACCGGACCGAGTGATCAAGTTCGACGCACCATTCGACACGGGACGTTAAAGATCAAGCTAGGGGTTGTCCGCAATTGCTGGTCACGGGTGGGATGATCTCGTTGCGGCTGGTGTGATCACGGCATCGGAGCCTTCCTGACAGGCCCGTTCACCGGGCTGATTGCGCGTCAGTTCGGCAGACTGATCACCGCGCTGCGGCGTGAGGGTGCGGGCCCGGTGTGCAAGGGGCGGCTCTGGAGCCTGCCGCTGGAGCACCGGGTGCTGCTGGTCGCCGCGTACTGGCGCACGAACCTCACTCTGCTGCAGCCGGCACCGCTGTCCGGGGTGTCGGAGCCGGCCGCCGACCGCATCATCGATCACCTTGGTCCGTCGCTCGCGCTCCAGCAGCGCAAGCGGTTCCGCAAGGACACCGTGCTGATCGTGGACGGCACCCTGGTCCCTGCCTGCGACCACGCCATCGCCGAGCAGTCGAAGGTTTACCGCTGCTCCACCCGCCATCAGGCCGTCATTGACGCCGGCACCCGGCTTGTCGTCGCCGTCTTCCAGCCGGTTGCCGACAACCACAACGACTGCAGGGCGTGAGAGCTGTCCGGCGCCCAACACGCCGCCGGCAACACCACCGTCAGCGCCGACGGCGGCTACCGGGGCACCGGCCTGGTCATCCCGCACCGGCGGGAGCGCGGCCAGAGCGAGCTCCCGGCCTGGAAAGAGGAACACAACACCTCCCACCGGAAGGTCTGCGCCCGCGTCGACCGCGTCTTCGCCCGCATGAAGGGACGGAAGATCCTTCGCGACTGCCGCCTGAGAGGCGGCGGCGTCCACTACGCCATGCTCGGCATCGCCCGCCTGCACAACCTCGTCCTTGCCGGGAAACACAGAAACCAGCAGGTCACCCAGCACACCAAAGATCATTCACGGGACAACCCTTTAGCCAAGCAAATGTGGCGGAGGGTTCCAGTTTCACCCGCTGAGTCGATCTGGTCATCATATTGAGCGGTGTATGACAGACATTCACGTACGTCCATATTTCCAAGACGGGTAATATGTTCACAATTCGATTAGAGGGTAATATGAAAACTGGCGTCTCGCGTAGACTGACGGCCGTCACGCTCATGGTCGGTGCCGCGGCGGGAGAGGTGCTCGGACTGCTGGGAGTCCCGCAGGGCGCGGCAGCCGAGCCGGGCCCGGGCGTCTCCATCGCCAAGGTCGCCCCCGCCTCCGTACGCAGCATGCCCAAGGCCCAGGCCTTTGACGGAAATAAACTTCTTCCGTCGGTCGAGGAGGTGACGAAGCTTTGCCGCCAAGGAAATCGATGCACATTCACGCCCGAAGGGGAGTCGGAGTACCGAAACGGTGTTATTTCGGTGGGGAACTCGTTCCTGAACTGCTCCGACCATGACGTTTCCATTTCGCGGAACATTACTCTTCATCCGGCAGTCACGGACAACATTGGAGGGCAAATCCTCGGCACCTCAACCACGACGGGAGGGATTGGTAGCACCTCGCAGGTCGGTCTTTCTGGCGACGCCGAAACAGACGAAACCATCAAAGGGACGACGCAGACCTGGGCTCCTAACATCGGTTCCGCGACCCAATCATCTACCAATGAGGGCGACACGTTGGGCAAGCTCAGTGGTACCATTTCCGGGTCGAGTACGGGCAGCCAGACAACTCAGCAATCATTCGGCATGCAGGGCGGACGCAACTACGGCAGGACGTGGCAAACCACTATCGATAGCGGTTTCACGGCCAATGTAATCGCTCCTGCAGGTGACGTACTCACCTTGGGTTTCATGGACGTAGGAAAGCGGGTGCGCGGCACCTTGAATGTCACCGGCACCAGCAAGTATGTCAAGAACGTTGTTGTCGACGAGCCATCGATCATGGAATCAAGTTCCTTCGTGGTGCAAACCTACACTGCTCCAAAGGGTGCCTGTCTAAACACCCGTCCCACCACATAAGCGTGAAATGGCGTAGCCTCTTCGCGACTTTCGTGTGAAATCCCCGATCCTCTGAGGTTCTGAGCGGGCGCAGCGCATGCGGAGTGGTGGGATGAGCACGAGAAGAGGCGAAACTCCTGGTGCATGGGTTGGCGACAAAGATCAACCTGTCCGCCAGGGGGCTTCGCGGATTTGTCTTTTCGTCAAAACTGGATGTGTCCGATCAGCAAGGCCTGCGATGCTTGGTCATGAGACGGCAGCTGCTGATCCTGACCCACCCGCAAATGCGGACACACCGTGAGCCTCTTTCGTGTGGAGATCATGAGGGTGGCGACTGACGTGCGTCTGTTCGGGATGATCCGAGCGTGTGGGAAGGTCTGGCACTGCTTGATCCGGGAGATGGTCCGCTCTTCGGGAGCAGGTAGTGCGGCGTGGACGTTGGTCGAGGTCTTGTGCTTGTGGGGGAGTTGCGCGTTCGGGCGGCGCTTGATTGGGGTGATCGCAGTGCCGCCGGCTCCGACGTGCGCGTTGTCTGCGAGGATCTTGAGATTCAGTTGCGCGCAGGTGTTGGCGATGGCGTGCTCGCGGGCGGCCGTCATATGTGGGTGCCGCCGGGCAGGGGGACGTGGAGGTCCTCAGGCGGGCCACGGCTTTCTACGCGAAGGACACCCGGTGACGGTGCACCCGTTCATCGAGGCGGAAAAGGCAGGGCGGTCACAGCGTCAAACGGGCGTGTGAACTGCTGCAGGTCTCCCGTGCCGCCTTCTGCGCCGGCCGGACCGGTGCCCCAGGCCCCCGCGCCGTCCGTGACGCTGAGCTGACCGAGCAAATCACCCAGGTTCCTACGCGCTCGCGCGGAACCTGCTGAGCCCCGCGGGTGCATGCCGTGCTCCGGCGGGAAGGCAGCGGATGTGGCCGCCGCCGTGCCGCGCGGCTGACGCGGGCCGCCGGACTGGTCCAGCCGGAGGCCGGGACTCGGGGTACAAGAGTGCCGGGGCTCTGTGTCATCGTCTGGGTGTGCCGCAATATGAGGCCGTCGGGGTGGTGAAGTACGGCTGACATCGTCGGGTGACGGCGGCTGTATGTCTCCCCGAAGGTAGCCCACCCGGAATCCCAGCCGGTCCGGGCCCGTGCGCGGTTCGCGGCCCCTCCCTCGGCGCCCTGCTGTGCACGATTATCCGTATCCGCAAGGGCTTCTCGTCTTCCTCACCCGGCGTCAACTGTGGGCAGGGCAGCCATAACGCGACTACCACGTCACCGTTGGGACGCCCGATGAATCCCCCCACCTGCCATGCTGGTGTGATCTCTCTTTAAGATGGCGTGTCGACGGCAGAATTTGTCAAAGCGTTCGACGTGTTTGACACCACCCTGATAGAGCGGGGCTGCGCGTCCCCGAGGGTCAGAGTCTGCGTCTGTCGGCATCCGGCACATTGCGAGACCGACGAGGCGCAGCCATCCGCTGAAGCCCGGCGCGGAGGTGTCCTGCCCCGCTCGAGCAGACGACCAGCACCTCATCACCTCTCACGCACACATTCGCAAGATTGTCTCCGGCAAGTGGCCGCGCCTTCGTCCTGACCGCTCGGCAGGACGCCGTGACGCCTTGCCGATAGCATGGGCGTGGCCCGTGCCGCCGTCGAAGCCCTGTCCCCTTCTCGGCCACCATGACGGCCTGGCCGCCGTTACCAGTCTCCTCGTCGTCGGAGTCGGTGGCTTCGTCTGGCTCACAAGCATGCTTCGGCCGCGCCGCTTCGTGGCGAGGTCTTGGCCGCGGATACCCCCTCCAGCGAGACAGCAAGCCCAGGCTGTCGATCGCCGGCCGGTAGGGAAAACGCGCGCGTCGCCCTCCTGCCCGTAATGACGCATTCATCCGACCTGGCCGACGTGGTCCTCGTGCCGGAAGACACTCAAGGCCCTGGCTGTCTCCCAGCGGCCGACACTCTCCTATCTGGTCGGCCGACGTTCGAACGTGTTGTATTCACCGCCATGTGGGGTGCAGTAGTGCCGGCTGGCGGCCTTGGTCTGCCGCTCAGCCGCAAGCCGGGGGATCAGTCTTCGAAACGCGGCGTTGCCATCTGGTGGCACCGTCCGTACCCGACTGTGAGGCGTTGAGGTCTCAGTACGCCGAGTGGCTGCGCCATGGTTGGTTCGGCTCGCCCGCGCGGTATGTGGCGTGCCGTTCTCGTCCGACAACAACAGACATCCGCGCATCGATTCAGAATTACATCTCCGGGCAGAGGCCGAACCGGCTTATCGGCATCCGATATCTCACACCCAGTAGGCGCCCACCGTCCACTGTGGCATGGTAATAACCATTCCACAGCACAGACTTCACGCAATGCAACCACGTGATTCTCCGGAGAGCCATGACATCTGCTGCCAGCAACACGGAAATGATCATTGGGATAACCCCGTTCGGTGAGCCCGACGCAAGACTTGCCTCGGCGGTCAGCCGCGCCGGCGGGCTCGGTGTACTCGACCTCGGGACCGGAGACCAAAATGCCAGAGAGGCGCTGGCGCACATGCGGCATCTGGCACCCCGTCCGTTCGGAGTACGGGTCGGCGCCCGCTGCCGGCTGAGCCCCGAAGAGATTGTGGCAGGGAAGACAGGGATGGAAGGGGGAGCCGAACCGCACGCGGTGATTCTTGGCATCGGCTCGCCGTGGCAGGTCGGTGACGTCGCCGCGCACTTCAAAGTACTCGTCGAGGTCGCGGACTTGGAGCAAGCCCTCGAAGCGGTCCGTGCCGGAGCCTATGGGCTGGTCGCCCGCGGTAGTGAGAGCGGAGGCAGAGTCGGGGAGCTCAGCAGCTTCGCTCTCTTACAGCACCTCCGCTTGGACATCCCGGTCTGGGTCTGCGGCGGCATCGGCCCTCGTACGGCGGCGGCCAGTATGGTCGGCGGAGCGTGCGGGGTCGTAGTGGACAGCCAGCTGGCGCTGCTGGCCGAGTCGGAGCTGGACGAAGCGGTGGCCGCAGAACTGCGATCCATGGATGGCTCGGATACCGTTCTCATGGCCGGTCACCGGGTGCTGCACCGTCGTGGTCCCAGCGCCCCGCTCGTACCGGCCGACGATCCCGAAACGGTGGCGGCGATGCTGGGGGCCCGGGACCTGAGCACCCAGCTGCTTCCAGTGGGCCAGGACGGCTTCCTCGCTGCCCGCTTCGCCGAGCGTTGGGGTGATGTCGGGCGTACGGTCCGCGCCCTGACCGACGCTGTGCGGGACGCTGTACGCGATGACGTAGCGGCCCAGGCGCTGCGTGACGGCTCCGCGATGAGCCGGGCGTTCGGCATCCGGCTGCCGGTTGCTCAAGGACCGATGACCCAGGTCAGCGATCAGGCAGGGTTTGCTGACGCTGTGGCGGCGGACGGCGCCCTGCCGTTCGTCGCTCTGGCGCTCGCGAATGGCGCGCAGACGCGGGCAATGCTGGTAGAGACCCATGCCACGATGTCCGGTAGGCCCTGGGGGGTCGGCATGCTCGGCTCCGCGCCGGAGGACATACAGAGCGCACAGCTTGATGTCGTACGAGAGCTGAAACCCACGCACGCAATCGTCGCCAGCGGTCGGCCGTCCCAGGCCCAGGCACTGGAGCAGGCTGGAATCCGCACCTTTCTGCACGCGTCCTCGCCAGTGCTGCTGAGGGAGTTCCTGGAGGCCGGGGCCTGCAGATTTGTCTTCAAGGGATCGGAGTGCGGCGGACCCGTCGGGCCGTGGTCCGGCTTCCCGTTGTGGGAAGCCCAACTTGCGGTGCTGGAGGACTTTCTGTCCCACGCGGGGGAGGACTCGGCGCAGCGGCTGGAAGTGTTACTCGCCGGGGGTGTGCACAACGAGCGCTCGGCCGCGATGGTCGCCACGATCGCCGCGCCGCTCACCGCGCGCGGGGTCGCCGTCGGTGTCCTCATGGGAACGGCCTATCTGTTCACCGAGGAAGCGGTGGAAAACGGAGCGATCCAGCCTCTTTTTCAGCGGCAGGTGCGGGCTGCCCGCCGGACCGTGCTGATTCGGACCGCAGCGGGCCACGTCGCCCGCTGCATCCCCAGCCCGTTCAGCCGGGACTACGTGGAACAGGAAGCCGAGCTGAAGGTCGAGACCATGCCCGAATGTCGGATCCGGACGGAACTGGAGCGCCTCCATGTCGAACGGCTGCGGATCGCCAGCAAGGGAGAAGGGAGAGACAGTACCGGCGCGCTGTCACAAGTTGGCGAGGAACGTCAGCTCACGGAGGGTCTGTTCGTGGCCGGGGAGGTGGCAGTGCTTCGCTCGGCGACCACCACGATCAGCGCGCTGCACCATTCGGTGACCGAGGGGGCGGCGGACTTCCTCACCCGGCGGGCGGACCTGCTTCGGGAACGATTACGTGTCGGCGCGGACGAGGAGCCGATAGCGGCTAGTGTCCTGCGCCGGTAACTTTGCTCAGGCGCTGGCGTTGCGGCGCGGATCGTGCTGGCGTGTGCCGGACCTGACGTCCCACCCATCGTCGAGGTGGCCCGTAACAAGCGGATCTCCGCGGACACTGTGCGCAAGTGGCGTCGGCGGTTCCTCGCTGAGCGGCTGGACGGCCTGGCCGACGAGTCCCGGCCGGGCCGGCCGCCCACCATCGGTGTCGACCAAGTCGAAGGGGTCGTGATCGCAACGCTGGAGGAGATCCCGAAGAAAGCCACGCACTGGTCGCGGAAGTCGATGGCCGAGCACAGTGGCCTGTCGAAGTCCACAGTCGGCCGGATCTGGCGGAAGTTCCAGCTCAAGCCGCACCTGACGGACACCTTCAAGCTGTCCACGGACCCGTTCTTTGTGGAGAAGGTCTACGACGTCGCCGGGCTGTACTTCAACCCGCCCGAGGGCGCGGTGATCCTCTCGGTGGACGAGAAGTCCCAGATCCAGGCCCTGGACCGTTCCCAGCCCGTACTGCCGATGATGCCGGGCATGCCCGAGCGGCGCACCCACGACTACGTCCGCAACGGCCTGACCACGCTGTTCGCCGCGCTCGATGTCGCCACCGGCGAGGTCATCAACTCCCTGCACCGCCGGCACCGGGCTGCGGAGTTCAAGAAGTTCCTGATCCGGATCGACAAGGAGGTGCCCGCACATCTACAGATCCACCTGATCTGCGACAACTACGGCACCCACAAGACGCCCGCGATCAGGATGTGGCTGGCCCAACGCCCCGGTTTCACATGCACTTCACCCCGACCGGCTCCTCGTGGATCAACCAGGTCGAGCAGAATCACTCTATATCCAGGCATTATAGATGAAAACGACCTCTAGGCCGCGTCCTACATGGGCTAGGGTCTGTTGCGAAAGTTGATCTTGTTGGTTGGTGATCACGTCCTGTGGGACGTGGGGATCTGACGAACGGGCAGTGGGCCCGGCTTGAGCCGCTGCTGCCGCGGGGCATCAAGCCGGGTCGTCCGCAGGTGTGGACGCGGCGGCAGTTGATAGACGGCATACGGTGGCGGACCCGGACCGGGGCTCCGTGGCGAGATGTGCCGGAGCGTTTCGGGCCGTGGGACCGGGTCTATGACCTGTTCCGACGCTGGCAGCGGGATGGGACGTGGGCCCGGATCCTTACCCAGCTGCAGGCCGAGGCGGATGCGAAGGGCCTGATCACCTGGGACGTGAACGTCGACTCCACGGTCTGCAGGGCCCATCAGCACGCCGCCGGGGCGTCGAAAAGGGGGATCTCCAGAAGGAGCCGCCCGGCGGAGTCTTCGTCGAGCCGGCCGGCCACGGACTCGGGCGGTCTGGGCTGGGCGGCGCCGGGACCGGCGACCCAGACGTGCTGGAGCACGTTCTCCAGATCGGAGCTGGTCAGATGAACGTAGTGCTCCGCCATCCGATCACTGACCTGCCCCAGATACCGGCGGATGTGGGTCAGCGTCGCCCCGTGGCGCAACAGGCTGGTGGCCAGAGTGTGACGGGCGTGGTGGGGGACGTAGTGGCCGAGGTCCATGGCGTCAACCCAGGGCCGGAACCGGCTGTAGAACCACTGGTGGGTCAGCGACACCGTCCCGTCGTGGCTGCGGTAGGTCGTGGGGAACAGGGCCAGTGCGGCGCGTTGGGTGCCGGTTGGCCGGTAGCCGTAGCGGGCGGTGAAGCGGTCAAAGGTCTTGCGCTGACGCTTGGCGAGGATCTCGTAGAGGCGTTCGGTTATGCGGATCGCGGCGTCGTAGTTGCCGACCTTGGTCTGGTCGTGCCAGAACATCGCCAGGCCGCCGTAGCGGCCGATGCAGTCCCAGCGGACCTTGATCACCTCGCCGATGCGGCGGCCGGTGGTGACGGTGGTCTCCCAGATGTCACGGGCCCCGTTGTCATTGAGGTCATAGGTGGCGGCGAGCTCTGCGAGGTTGGCTTCAGCGGCCAGCGCCTGGGCGACTTCGTCGGGGAAGGGACGGCGTGCGGTCCTGCCCGTGGCGGCACCGGCGGTGGGGAACCCTGTGATGAACTCTCTGTCCAGGCCCAGCTTGTCGGCGACGCCGGTGTCCAACGCGTCACGCAGCAGCTTGCGGATCGCGTTGAACACCACCGACCGGGTGGCCGTGGTCACGATGCCTGCGGCCCCGCCAGGCCGTTTGACCGCCAGTGATTCCAGGCCTTCGCGTTCACGGTGCCGCTGATCGGCGACGAACCGCTGGGCGTGCTCACCTCGAAGGACCGCGGGGTCATGACCACCGTCCGGAGCCTCAAGCTCCAGGAACACTCCCAGCTCCAGCGCAGCCCGACGATAGCCATCGAACGGGCCACCCGATCTCGGACAGTGTGGCGACCGCAGTAGATCAGCCAGATAGTCCCAGGTCAGGTCCCGCAACCAGCGCTGCGGGATACTCGTCAGGTCGAAATGGCTCATGCGATGCGGGAACAACACCCCGAAGTGCTCGGTCTCCAGGAAGCCGGCATCCTTGGCCTCCTGCGGGGTGAAGTAGACCAGCCGCAGCTCGTGCAGGATCTCCTTGGCGATCGCCGGTGAACGCGGCGGAACCGCCGGTCCCGAACTCGAAATCGACCAGAGAGTTCACTTCAAGGCCCGGCAAGTGGTCACCAGGGCACGGATCCAGCCCAGACCCCATCGAGACGGCCGGGTCCGCTGGGTGTGGACGAACAGCCCCCACTTGATCTCGGCTCGCACCAGGGGCCGCAGCCCGCGCAGATTGATCTGGCCCGGCCAGTGATGCGCCGGAACGGAAGCGCACCAGCGTCGGAATGCCGCCTGGTCGCCGTACTCGATCGGGACCGTCTTCCCGAACTTCTCGTATCGCTGCCACCAACTGTCCGGCATCGCGGCGTCACCGGGCCTGCCGTCGCGGCGGTAGCGGCTGCCGTGCCACGGGCACAGCCCCAGCGGGGAGTCGGCCAGATCCGGGCAGACGACCGCGCCGCAGGGCCCGTAGCCGGGACACGGCTGTTCGCCGCTCACCCAGGCGGCGAAGGAGTCGCTGTCATCTCCTTCTTTCTTGAGCACAGCCCAACGGCTCAGATGCCGCTGGCAAAGCCGCAGTTCACTGTGTGCCGCGGGCCGTTCAGGGCAGATCCGGCAGAGGGCGGCTTCCGCTCCGAGTTGGACACCGGCGGTGGTGTAGGTGTGGCAGACGGCGTCGGTGATCTGGGTCTGGGTCATGCGGGTGGATACAGGGATGCCGAGGTAGCGGGCGAACTCAGTGATGAGGGTTTTCGCGGTGGCGCCGGGAGGGACCAGGACGTAGGCGACGGGTGCCGTGGCGTGGGCTGATCTGAGTGGTGCGGGGTTTTTGCGGGTGTGGGCGAGGTGGCAGGTGCGGCCGGCATGGAGGAGGGCGGTGGTTTTCCCGGCTGCGGCGGGTCCGGTGACGATGAGGGAGGGGCGGGCGGTGGTCTGCTGGTGGCGGCCGAGGATCATCAGGGTGCGGACCTGGGGGGCGAGTTGGCTGATGGCTGGGGTGCGGATGGTGACGAAGCTGGAGTGGTAAACGAGGCGTTCCTCGCAGCTGCGGGGTGGCCGTCGGGCTGGGGCGGTGTGGGCGGGTCGGTGGTAGCGAAGCGGTGCCAGCCCTGCCAGGTGGTCAGGGGCCAGGACGGCTCGGCCGCATCACCGTTGCCGGCGCCGACTGGTGTGCTGCGCGCACTCTGTGGGTTCGGGTTCACCATCTGTCGGCTTCCTCGTGTGCGTCGTAGAGCCCGAATCCGGCGGCCGCGGCGGGGCGGGTGTCGTCGTCGGGGAGGTCGTCGATGCTGTCGTCCTCGCCGTGCTGCGCCGACTCGCCGGTGGTGGGGCCCCAACCATTCCCGCCCCAGTCGCTCACCGAGCCTGCGGCAGAACAACCCGTCCGCGGGCAGCGCCCGCGGCCGCCCGGCACCACTGTCCACCCACACCAGCTCGGCCATGCCCGGGTCCAGCAGCGCCTCGGCCACCGCCACCACCTCCGGAAAGACGACCGCATCCCGCCCCACGATCCGCCACCACTCCAGATCACCACCGGCATCCCCGCCCGCAACCTGATGCAGGCGCCGCGGCCAGATCGCCTCCCGCTCCCAGCCGTAAGCCTGCTCCCACCACCGGGCCACCACCGCCCGCGCCAACGCGAACACCCGCTCCGCCTCCGCACCAGCCCGCACCGCCCGCCGCGCCACCCAAGCCCACCGCCGCGCCACCCAAGCCCACCGCCGCTGCGCCTGCACCACCTGCGATGTGCCGGGTTGGTGTCGGTGGGTGGGTGTCAGTGACGGCACGTCAGAGCTGGGTGTTTTCGCTGGTGGGGTGTTGAGGAAGGGCGGGGT
>NZ_JBEYEW010000073.1:0-12162 GCF_040634095.1 Streptomyces sp. NPDC007205 | reverse complement strand
TCCGGCTACCGCCGACTCAGCCCCCGCTACGAACGCGATCCCCGCAACTACCTGGCCTTTCTCGGCCTCGCCGCAGCCCTGTGCTGCTACAAGCGCCTCCTCCGCCTCACCACATAGGACACGGTCTTAGAAGCGGGACAGCACCGGGCGGCGACCATGGCGGACATCTAAGAAGACCCGCAGCAGGCGTCGACAGTAGCGCCGTGGCCGCCCCAAGATCGCGGAGGAACTCGGCATCACGCCTCGGGAACTGGCCGGCATGCATCGCCGCTTCGAGGTGATCCCTGGCGCCCAGGCTCAGGTCGACTGGGGCGATGAGGGCAAGATCCTCGCCCACATGGGCATCGGGAAGGTCTACTCCTTCCACATGACGCTGTCGTACTCGCGCGACCCGTTCTGCTGCTTCACCATCAGCCAGGACCTGCAGACCTTCTTCGACTGCCACCGGCGGCCCTTCGCCCACTTCGGCGGGGTGCCGATGACGATCGTCTACGACCGCACCAAGACCGTCGTGCGACGGCATGTCGCTCCTGGTCAGGCGGTTCCGCTGCATCCGGAGGCAGTCGCCTTCGCCGGCCACTACGACTTCGACATCGACTTGCTGGCCGCCTCCCGGCCCCAGGGCAAAGGCCGGGTCGAGCGGCAGGTCGACATCGTCCGTGACCACGTCCTGGCCGGGCGTTCTTTCTCTTCCCTCGAGGAGATGGACGCCGCCTTCGCCGCCTGGGTGCCGCAACGCAGGTCCCAGGTCCACCGCACCTACCGGGAGGTCATCGGCGAGCGGGCGGCCCGCGACCACGCGGCCCTCAAGCCGCTGCCGACCACCCCCTATCTGGTGGCCGAGCGGCATCTGCGGCCGGTCGGAAAGGACTGCCTGGCCGCCTTCGGCAACAACCTCTACTCGGTGCCCGCCCGCAGGGTCCGTCCCCGCCAGCTGGTCGAGGTCCGGGCCACGAGGTCCCAGGTCATGCTGCATTCCACCGTCCCCGACGCAGGCGGCGAGACCTGCTGGCCATGCACGCGCGGGCGGTCGGCCGCGGGTCCGTGTGGTCGACGAGAGCCACTGGGACGGCCTGCCCACTGGCCAAGGCCGCCGGGTCACCACCGGCGACGTTGTCACCCCGCCTCGACGCGAGCGACTTCCCGAGGACTCGGCCGGGTCCTTGCAGGCTCTGCTGAACCGGGCCGCGGTCAGTCGCGTCGAGGTCGGCCGCCGTCCCTTGTCGGTCTATGACGAGCTGACCGGCACCCGCCCTTCACCACCCACCCGAGCACGACGGAAACATCGTGAGCGAGCTGGTCAGCACCCGCATCCGCACCACGGCCGGCAAGCTCGGCCTTCCCCACCTGGTCGAAACCATCAACGAGTACATCCGGCGGGCCGACGAGGCCAAGATGGGCTACCTCGACTTCCTCGACCTGGTCCTGTCAGAGGAACTCGCCGTCCGCGACGACCGCCGCTTCCGCCAGGGCCAGCGCCTGTCAAAGCTGCCGCATCACAAGACGCTCGACGAGTACGACTTCTCCTTCCAACCCGACCTCGACCCGCGCAAAGTCAAAGACCTCGCCACCCTCTCGTTCGTCGAGGCCAAAGCGAACGCGGCCCTGCTCGGTCCGCCCGGGGTCGGCAAGACACACATCGCCGTCGCCGTGGCGGTCGCGGCCTGCCGGGCCGGCTACTCGATCTACTTCACCAGCCTCGACGACATGGTCCGCAACCTGAAGACCGCCGAAGCCGCCGGACGACTCTTGAACAGGCTCGGCACCTACCTGCGGCCGAGCGTGCTCGTGGTCGATGAAGTGGGCTACCAGCCGCTGGAGCGGGCCGAGGCAAATCTGGTCTTTCAGGTGATCTCCAAGCGCTACGAGAAGGGCTCGATCATCCTGACCTCGGACAAGACCTTCAGCGAGTGGGGCCAGGTCTTCGGCGACGAGGTCCTCGCCACCGCCATCCTCGACCGGCTCCTCCACCACTGCGACGTGATCTCCGTCAACGGCCCCAGCTACCGGCTGAAGAACCGCCTCAAGGCCATCGAGCGAGAGACCGAAGTGGCCTAACAGCTGGGGACGTTCGCCCGCACGCAACTGGGGAGCCGAGGCCGTACGCCGACACCGCCGCTGTCTTCGGCATTAGCACAGCCACCGCCCGGCGCTGCGTGAACCACACACTCGAACAACTCGCTGTCCAGGCACCGTCGCTGACCGAGGCGCTCACCAGCCACCACGCGGACGGCTACGTGCTGCTGGACCGCACCCTCGCCGAGACCGACTGGGTGGCCGCCGCTGGCCACTTCTTCGGGAAAAGTCCGCCGTCAGGACGTGAATGCGCAGGGCATCGCCGGCGAAGACGGAAAGCCGCCGTGGATCTCGCCCATCCTGCCCGGCGGCACCCACATATGACGGCCGCCCGCGAGCACGCCATCGCCAACACCTGCGCGCAACTGAATCTCAAGATTCTCGCAGACAACGCGCACGTCGGAGCCGGCGGCACTGCGATCACCCCAATCAAGCGCCGCCCGAACGCGCAACTTGAACCGTTCCGGGTTTGATCGAGACTCTAGGTCATGACTGTGACCTGGGGTTTCGTGGTTTCGCGGTAGTGCTTGGTCTCGTATTCGGCGGGCGGGATGTGCCCTATTTCACCGTGGAGTCGGCGGTGGCAGTACCAGTCGACCCACTCGGCGGACCCACTCCAGCGGCAGGTATCTGGTGACGGACGAGATCGGCGAAAGTTCGGCGAGGTCGCAGACCCGGGCGGTGTCCATGCAGGCCGGCCGGATTCTCGAAGTTCAGCCGGTGGACGTTCTTGTATTCAGACACTCACTCCGACGCTGGGGCAGACACCCGGATCAGGTGGGAGCCGTACACCACCTCTCAGGACGCAACCCAGCTGGCGCACGCTTGGATGTTGCGCCGCCATGGCTCGGGACCCGGTCCTTGAAGCGACGGACGGGTATGGCGACGCACCCCTGTGAGCAGACCAAGGGCTTCGATGCGGGGTGTGCGGCTTACTGCTGGCCGCCCACCCCGGCAATTGCCGAAGGTCTGCATCCTGCCGTGTGGTGCAGACCGGGCGCTATCAGTAGAGCGGGTTCCTGGTAGGGAGCGGA
This sequence comes from Streptomyces sp. NPDC007205, assembly GCF_040634095.1. Classification (NCBI taxonomy): domain Bacteria; kingdom Bacillati; phylum Actinomycetota; class Actinomycetes; order Kitasatosporales; family Streptomycetaceae; genus Streptomyces; species Streptomyces sp. NPDC007205. The sequence goes on along the minus strand of NZ_JBEYEW010000073.1, from coordinate 9,052 downwards.
AGCCACTTCAGCCGCCAGGGTCGTGAAAGTGTTGAACCGTACCCGCGGAGCGGTACAAGGCGTCCGAAGCTGTTACCTCGGTCGGACCCACTACGCCAGGTGGGTGGTGTCCGTCATGCTGAGGGAACTTGTCTCTCTCATAAGATGGCCGGAAGTCCAGGGACAGCGGTTGCATGGGTGGCCGCTGACCCTGGGTTTATTGCGGCTCTGAGGCGGCGAGCTGTACCCGGCTCGTGCGCTGAGGCTGTTGGGCCTGCCGCCTTCCTTGACCCTGAGGCGGCGGGCCCGACGCTTGGCGGGAACCCTTTCTGGCCTGGCAGGCGCTGCACCGGGGTCGGCGCCCCGCGTGACACGCTGACCTTCGATGCGGGGCAGCAGGGGTATGCGTACAAGCTGCTCAGGGCTGCGCCGGGGTTCTCCCCATCTGTTCAGATGTGCATCGTATCCGGTCGGTATGTGCGACGGGGCTGTCTGCCCTGTTCCATGGGCGTGGTCGAGGTGTCGGCAGTCGTCGCTGAGTGATCTCGCGGCCGGCGGAACCGGATGGGTAGTGTGGTGCAGTTCTTCGTCGTTCAAGCATTGGCTGAGTCGGCGTGGCCGAGGCGGTATAACTGGGCGCGGCAGACGATCAGCGACCTGTGTAACGTTCATTGCGCTTATCTTCCGGCGCCTCGGTCACGGCATGTCTGCTCACTTCTCACGAGCTGATGAACGCTTCGTTCATCGTGGTGGGAATCCTTTTGCTTGCCAGTCTTCTTCTCACAGGTGGTCTGTGGTGCCCTGGCCCGGCCGCCGCTGTCGTCCGCTTGCTGCCGGCCTGTGCAGGCGCGGGTTTCGCGTTGGCCGGGCTGGCTCCTGCGGATGTCCATTACGGCCCGCACGTTCTCGGCGCATCGCTCGTGACGGCTATGGGAAACATCGGTCTTCTGCTGGTGGGGGGTCGGCCTGGCGGATTACGTCCCACACCCGCTGCGCTGGGGGGGCGACGGCCATGCCAAGTCCCGTATGCGGCCAGTTAGCGCCCGCTGGCGGCCTGGAGATTCCCCACGTACGGCTGGTTACTGACCTTCAAAGCGTGGTGTCGGCGGGGCTGACGGTTCGTGATCCTTGCGGTATGCCGGCGGCATGAGGTATGCGCAAGGGGGCGGGCTGACCGACGAACGGCGGGCCTGCCGCGAGAAGTTGAGGATGGAGGCGGCCGAGCGGTTTGCCCTGGGCGACGAGAACGCGGTCATCGCGCACGACCTGCGGGTCAGCGTCCGGTCGGTACAGCGGTGGCGCAGGGCCTGGTCGCAGAACGGGCCCAGGGCCCTGGCGTCCAGGGGCCCGGCGTCGCTGCCGCTGCTCAGTGACGAACTGTTCGCCGTGCTGGAGCGGGAGCTGGCCAAGAGGGCGGTGGCACACGGCTGGCCGGACCAGACCTGGACCCTGTCGCGGATCAAGACGCCGATCGGGCGCCGCTTCCACAAGAACTACACCGTGCAAGGGGTGGCCACCCAAAGGACCGTGGCGGCGCTCGACGCCTGGCTCGTCTTCGAGGACGAGGCCGGATTCTCGATGCCGCCGCCGACCACCCGCACCTGGTCCCGCCGCGGCCACACCCCGGTGATCCGCGTGCGGGGCCGCTCCCGCCGCCGCTTATCGGTGGCCGTCCTGGCCTGCTACAAGGCCGGCGAACCCTCGCGGCTGATCTACCGGCCCTGCCCGGACGCCCGGCCCGACGGGCGCAAGAGCTTCTCCTGGAAGGACTGCCGCGACCTCGTCCAGACCGCCCACCAGCAGCTCGGCGGCCCGATCGTGCTGGTCCGGGACAATCCCAACACCCACCTGACGGCCGGAATGCGCCGCTACACCGCCGACCGCGACTGGCTCACCGTCTTCCAACTGCCGCCCTACGCACCCGACCTCAACCCCGTCGAAGGCATCTGGTCCGTCCTGCCACGCACCACCACAGCCAACCGCGCCTTCGCCAGCCCTGACGACCTGATCACCGCCGTCCGGCGCGGCCTACGCCAGCTCCAGTACCGCCCCGACGCCCTCGACGGCTGCCTCACCGGCACCGGCCTCCGGCGCTAGCCATCATGACGACACCACGCATTCAAGGTCAGTAGAACTCCCCACCTGCTTTGGACGAGTCCGCTCTGGGCAGCCCAGGGCGGGTGAAGAACACCAGGGAGGTCATGGAGACCTTGAGGCGTATGTACCTGACAGGCAGTTACCGTGCCGCGGCCGAGCTGGCCGGGTGTGATCACCACACAGTGGCCCGATACGTGCAGATGAGGGCAGCTGGTCAGCACCCTGACCAGCGCCGGCATCGGACTCGCGCGATCGACGACTACTTGCCGGAAATCGAGGAGCTCTTGGTGCGTTCGCCGGGCAAGATCCGCGCGGATATCGTGCACAAGCGGATCGTCGCGATGGGCTTCACCGGCGGAGAACGCACCACCCGCCGCACCGTCGTCGAGGCGGAAGCCCAGTTCAGGGCGGGACGGCGCCGAGTTTATCGACCTTGGGTGACCGTGCCCGGATTGTGGCTGCCATACGACTTCGGCGACGGTCCGACAATCAACGGACGCAAGACATTTCGGTGGTGCGCCTGGTTGGCCTGGTCGCGGTTCAGGGTCGTGATCCCGATCTGGGACAGGACGCTACCGACCATCACGTCGTGCCTGGATGCCACGTTCCGCAGGATCGGTGGGGTCCCGGCCTATGTGCTGACGGATAACGAGAAGACGGTCACCACCGATCATGTCGCCGGGATCCCGGTCCGCAACCCAGAGATGGTCGAGGTCGCCCGGCACTACGGGACCACGATCCGCACCTGCCTGCCGGCGGAACCGTAGACCAAGGGCGGCTCGGAGGCGACGGTCTGCCTCGCCAAGGCCGACCTGGTGTCCAAGGACGTCAACGTCCGCGATCACTACAAAACCTTCGGCGAACTCGAAGCGGCTTGCCGGGCTTTCTGCGACGAGGTCAACTGCCGCACGCACCGGGCGATTCGCCGACGCCCCGTCGAACGCCTCGCTGAGGAACAGCAGCGGCTGCACCCGCTGCCCAGGCGGCCGTTCACCGCCGCGTTCGGCACCACTCGGCGGGTCAACTGGGAGTCCACCATCTCCGTCGAGGCGGTCCGCTACTCGGTCCCGCACGAGCTCATCGACACCCGCGTCTGGGCCTGCTTCCACGGCGACGAACTGATCGTCACCGCGGTCGACGAAGACGGCTGCACCCGCGAGGTCGCACGCCACCGACGCGGCGGGCCCGGCGACCCGGTCCTGGACGATACCCACTACCCACCCCGGCAGGACAAGGAATCCGACCGAGTCCCCAGGGCCGCATCAGCAGAGGAGGTCTCCTTCCTCGTGCTCGGTCCCGGCGCCGCGTCCTGGCTGGTGGAGGCCGGATCGAACGGCGTTCGCCGGATCAAGGCGAAGATCAACGAAGCCGTCGCCCTGTCGAAGCTCTACTCGGTCGCGGACGTCGACCGGGCCCTGGGGACGGCCGCGGTCACCGGCCGGTTCGCGGACAAGGACCTGCTGTCCATCCTCGATCACCAGGCCGGCCACGAGCAGACCAGTCCCATCGTGCGAAGCGAAGACCACTCGCTGCAGCCCGGCACCTCCGCCTGGGCCTCCTTCGGCCAGCCCGCCCAGACCTCGGACGCTGCCGAGCACAACGAAAGCGATCTCACCTGATGGCCACCCCACTTCGCACCGTTTCCGGCTCCGGCGGCGACCCGCTGGCGGAGGCCATCGAGTTGACCAAGTGTCTCAAACTCCCGCCCCTGCGACGGGCGTTGGCTGACCTCATCCCCCTCCAAGGCCCAGAGATGGGACCCTGCCGAAGTCGTCCGCGTCCTCCTGGCCGAAGGAGCCGCCGGCCGTGACCGGGCCAACCTGCACACCCGCCGCAAGCGGGCCGGCTTCCCCACCGGCAAGACCTTCGGCGACTGGCTCGAGGGCAAGTCCTCCATCCCAAGGGCCACCCAGGACGCCCTCAAGACCCTCGAGTGGATCGGCCGGCGCGAGAACTTCTGCATCTGCGGGCCCTCGGGCACCGGAAAGTCCCACTTCACCGAAGCCCTGGGACAGTCCGCGGTCGAGGCCGGCCTGTCCGTCACCTGGTTCACCATCGAGGACCTGGGCGCCCTCGTCCGCCGTCGCCGCGCGGACGACTCCATCGCCCGAGCCCTCGCGAAAATCATCCGCTCGGACCTCATCATCGTCGATGACATCGGACTCCTGCCCGTCTCGCCCGATGCCGCAGAAGGCTTCTACCGCCTGGTCGACGTCGCTTACGAGCGACGCTCGGTCGCCGTCAGCAGCAACCTCCACCCCTCCGGCTTCGACGAGATCATGACCAAAACCCTGGCCACAGCCACGTCGACCGACTCATGCACCACGCTCACATCGCCGTCACCCAGGGTGACAGCTACCGGCTCACTGAGGCCACCAGTGGACAGCGAGTGAAGCCCTTCAGCTGACGCAGCGAGACCCGCAGGCAGGGCACTATCTGGCCGCCAAGGGGGAATTCTGCAAGACCGCCAGCGGGGAGAGCTCTGGGCGCTGGCTTTCAGAGCTTTCGGCCTCATGCGCCGGGCAGACGGCGGCGTGCATCGAGGGCCGGCGCCGGCATAGAGCGCTGTCGCAGGCACACCGCCGATGATGGGTACCGGCGCCAATCCACATTGCCTTGTGCTGGGACCATGGTCGGTGGTCTGTTCGTCGTTCGGCGCAGTCGCCTATGGCTGAGATGGCTCATCCTTCCCTGCGGCAGCGCTTGCCTAGGCAGGCCGACGAGCGCTCGGGAACCTTCACAGCAATTTTTTTCTGCTAGGCCTTGGTGTCGGGTTCGTACTTATGCGTCATGACGGGAGACTTCTTCGCTCTCATAAGTGAAGTCCCGGGGGAAGAGTGAGCTTCCGGGATTGAGCGTTGGGCCCGTCGCCGCCTCATTCTGCATCAGTTTCAGGTGACGGGCCCAACCGTGTTGAGCAGGCCTCGGCGTCCCTGCCACGTAACCCTGGCAACCACCACAGGTGGAAACCATCGACGACATCTCATGCTTCAGTTCCTGCGGCTACTCATCCGGCGTTGGGCATGTCCGTCCTTAGTACTCGAGTTGCAGTTCGCTATTGTCGCTGGTCAGGAGCCTATTTTCGAGTGTAGCGAGCTGGTGGTCCGTCATGTGGTGGGGGTTCGTGACCGGCAGCGCTTCGCTTGTAGTGGCAGCGTCTGGCGACGGCTTGGTGTCGTCGGCGCCACCCGGACCATTTCAGTGCCTGGGCGCCTGGGCAATGTGGCGGTGGTGGTGTCCTGCCCTGGGACGGCAAGTTGCCAGGAGCCTTGGGATCTCCGCCATGGTGAGGGGTGCGAAGGCTGATCCGTTTCTGCGGCCCCCCTTTTCGTTCCAGCCTGGGCGGCCAAGGCGGCGAGAAAGGCGTGAGCGAGCATGGACAGGGTGATGTGCCGGTACCAGCCGACGCAGAGGCGGACCTCTTACCGGTCAAGGTCGCACTCGTTCGGCGCGCTCTGGAAACAGGCTTCGATGGCCCAGCGGCTTCCTGCAACCTCGACCAGCTCGCTGACGGAGGTGCCGGTGGGAGCATGGGCCAGGTAGTAGGCGATGTCGTCCGTCCGGGAGATGCTGCGGCGGGCCATGACCCACCTGCAGTGGCGGGGCTCGTCTGCGTCGAAGAACGGCACGGCGGGAAGCTGTGCGGCTGCCCCGTCATAGAGGTCGGGACCCTTGGCACCTGCCCCGCACGAGACCCGCTCCCGGGCATCGTCGGGGGCGTCGCCGATGAGCTGGTCGATGCGCCAGCAGCCGGCGAGAGACTTGATCTGCTGCGCCTTCGGCACCGCGACGACGTATCCGAGGCCCGCGTCCTCGAGCATGCGGCGGACGTGCCAGTCCTGGCCGGAGAGGGCATCGGTGGTCACCCAGGAGATGGGCAGCGGCGAGGCCAGCGCCCGGGTGACCACGATCCGGGCCAATTCGGTCTTGGTGGCGAAGCCACGATGGTCGGGCATCTTCGCTGCCCGGCACCGTTCGCGGTCGGACGTCCAGGACTTCGGCAGATACAGTTCCCGGTCCACCAGCGTCCGGCCCCGGCCGGAGGCATACGCGGCGAATACCGCGACCTGGCAGTTCGCAGTGCGTCCCGGGACTTGTTTCTGAATAACTGTCAGGGTTGATCTTCCGAATGGTAACTACCGGTGTCCAGCTCGGCGCCAATGGTCAGCCCGGTGCGTGTGGTCGTCGCGGCGATGGTTTCGACGACGACCTGGTAGCTGGTCAGTGGTCGGCCACGCCAGTTCGCGGTGATGTGGCAGAACATTCGGCGTTCGATTTTGTTCCATTTCGACGTGCCCGGCGGAAAGTGGCAGACCGTGATCTCCAAGCCGCTCTCCAGGGCGAAGGCGGCCAGGTGTTTCTTCCAGGTCCAGCGGCGGGGATCGTTCGAGCCGCCGGCGTCGGCGGTGATCAGCAACCGGGTTGCGTCCGGGTGGTGCACCTGTCCGCGGCGCTGCCACCAGCGGCGTATGGACTCCACCGCGAACTCGGCGGTGTCGTGGTCGGTCCCGACGTTGACCCAGCCGGTGTTGGTGGCGATGTCGTAGGTCCCATACGGAATGGCGACGGGCTGGTCGCTGGTGGTGAAGGTGTGGCAGTCGACTTCGATCGGGTCCTTGGCCGGCCGCCAGGTGCGGCCGGGCCGGTCTCGGTTGCCGAGCCATTCCTTGGCCTTGGTGTCGACGCTGATCACCGACTGTTCGTCGTCGAGGAAGGCGGTGGCCGTGGCGTTCAGGTGGGCGAACTGGGTGTCGCGGTCCGGATGGCTGGCGCCCTCGGTGGTCTCGACGGTGCCCTGCAGGCTAGCCGAGGCCGTGCAGCAGGCGCCCGACGGTTGCGGCACTGACCGGATGGCCCTGTGACTTCAGAGTCGGGGCCAGGGTCCGCATCATCTTGCACGATGAGAACAGCAGCAATCGAGGGCTGCCGGTCACGAACTCCCACCACGTGACGGGCCGTCAGCTCGCTACACTCGGAAACACGCTCCTGACCAGCGACAGCAGCGAACTGCAACTGGAGTACTGGAGGGACGGGAACGTCCTGGTCCTTTCGTTTCCCACCGACGGGGCACGGCAGTGGCCTCATCGCCACCCCCCGCCATCGGCTGCTACCGGACCGAGAGGACTGCTCAGCTCATTCTTTGGTGACAGATCGGGGGCGAGCCGCACCCACGCCGCCAGCGGCCTGACCCGCCAACCAAGCATCGCCCATCATGCTTCAACACACTCGCTTTCCCTGGAACTTGACAGCACCCGGACCGGCTCGGTGCTGACCGCCCTGTGCCGCTCCGCCCAGTTTTCCAGGGCGGTACGGCAGGCGTGGTCCAGGTGGTGGAGGCCGGAGAGGTTCACCTCGACCGGTCGGTCCTGGGGGAGGGATTCCAGACTGTCGAGGATCTTCGGCAACCGGAGAAACGTCGCGTTGCCCGACAAGTGCGACTGGATCGGTCCGGCGCCGTTGTCAACGATCTCCAGCTTCACATGCGAGGCCTCCCAGGCGGTCTTGACGACCGACAGGGCAAGACCGATGAGCACGCCCTCGAACATGTTCATCGTGACGATCGCCACGCCGGTCGCGATGAGGATGAGCGCCTCGCCGCGGTGTGTCCGCCACAGGGAGACGATGCCTCGGAAGGGGATCAGCTTCCAGCCTGAATGGACCAGGATACCGGCCAGCACGGGAAGCGGGATCAGTGCCAGTGCCGAGGGCAGCATGACGGCGAACAGCAGCAGCCACACGCCATGCATGACCCGGGCCGCCTTGGTCCTCGCGCCCGCCTGGGCGTTTGCGGCGCTACGAACGACGACGGCGTTCATCGGGAGCGCGCCAAGCAAACCGCAGACGGCGTTGCCCGCGCCCTGTGCCATGAGCTCCTTGTCGTAGTCGGTGCTCGGCCCGTCGTGCAGACGGTCCACTGCGGCGGCGCCGAACAGGCTCGCGGCGGAGGCGATCAGGGTGAAAGCGACGATCGGGCCCAGGATGGCCGCGTTCCCCAATGCGGCGAAGGAGTCGGGACCCAGCAGCTGGACAGAGTCCAGCAGGCCGTGCACCTCCACCGTCGCCACAGGCAGGCTGAGCGCCAGCGTGGCCAGCGAACCGACGATCACGGCGACAAGCGAGCCCGGCACAACCTGAGCCTTCTTGGGCAGTTTCTTCCACAGCACGACGACCGCGATTGTGCCCACGGCCATGGCGAGCGAGGCGAGCGCCTCGGTGCTATGGAGCACGTCGGCGGCCGCCCCGGGCAGCCCGGCGATCTTGTCGATGCCGGAGGCGGGGGCCTTCAGCCCGGCAGCCATGTACAGCTGACCGACCACAATGACCAGGCCGAGGCCGGCGAGCATACCCTCGACGACGGAGACGGATACCGCTCGGAACCACCGGCCCAGCCGCAACGCGCCCATGGCGAGCTGCAGCAAGCCGGCGGCCAGGACGATCACACCCAGGGCGGGCAGCCCGAACTCTTTCACCGTCCCGAAGACGAGCACGGCCAGCCCGGCCTCGGGGCCGGACACCTGCAGGACGCTGCCGGGGAGCAGTCCGGTGACGATGCCGCCCACGATGCCGGTCACCAGGCCGAGTTCGGCCGGCACGCCGGAGGCGAGCGCAACGCCCACGCACAGCGGGAGCGCAACCAGGAACACCACCAGCGAGGCGGTGAAGTCTTGTCGAAGGTGGGGAAACTTTGACATGCCGGTCCTCACAGCGCCTCGAAGGAATCGGTATCGGCGCGGTACTCGCCGACGGCGCCGGTGTGAACCTCGTAGTACCAGCCGTGCAGACCCAGCTGGCCCTCCGCCAGCCGCTGCTCGACGCACGGGTACGAGCGCAGCCGCAGCAGCTGGGTCAGGACGTGGGCCTGCACGCCCTCGGCGACCTCGGGATCCTCGGCCGCGCCGGCCGGACGCGGGGTGGCGTGCGCGAGCCAGTCGCGCACGGCGGGTACGGCGGTCAGGTCGTCGCCGCGCACCAGCGC
>NZ_JBEYEW010000072.1:0-12897 GCF_040634095.1 Streptomyces sp. NPDC007205 | reverse complement strand
GGCTCAAGACGGGCCCACTGCCCGTTCGTCAGATCCCCACGTCCCACAGGACGTGATCACCAACCAACAAGATCAACTTTCGCAACAGACCCTAGACGTCCTCCCCGCCGCGTTCGACGGCTTCCTCCTCGACTCAAGGATCGCGCTGACCGCGGCCAGCTCCCGCGGCTTCCAGAAGGAAGCCGCCCTCGAGCGTGCCCTGCGCCCCCTGGAGGAGTACTACGACATCATCGTCATCGACTGCCCGCCCAGCCTCGGCCTTGCCACGGACGCCGCGCTCTACTACGGGCGCCGCCGGCGAAACGAGAAGCGGGGCAGGTCTGGCGTCATCATCCCAGTCCTCGCCGAAGACTCCTCCGCTACCGCCTACATGATGCTGGTCCAGCAGATCGAAGACCTCTGCAAGGACCTTGGTCTGGAAGTCGACTACCTCGGCCTGGTCGTGAACCTCTACGACTCCCGCCGCGGCTACGTCGCCACCTCCTCCCTGGCCAACTGGAACAGCCTGGAGGACCAGCGCGTCCTAGCCGTCATCGACGACCTGAAGGAACAACGCGAAGCCGTCCGCATGAAGCAGGCACTGCTGTCGTACGCGCCGGACAGCAAGCAGGCCAACGCCATGCGAATGATCGCCATAGGGGCCGCAGGATGAGCAAGGCAGACAAGCTCGGCACCGGCTCCGCCTTCGGCGCTGCCGCTACCGCGCGCAGCTCCCGCCGCGACGCCATTGAGAGCACTATCGGTGCGCAGGCAGCCGCGACCGCAGCCATCACCGACCTGCCGGTGACCCTCATCAGTGACAACCCCGACAATCCGCGCAACCATCTGCGCAACCTTGAGGAGACGGTTCAGACCGTCCGGGAAGTCGGTGTCCTCATCCCCATCGTCGTCGCGACCGTGGATGCCTACCTCTACGACCGTCCCGATCGGGACAGCGACATCGACGACGGCGCCCAGTACATCGTCGTCGACGGCCATCGCCGGCTCGAGGCCGCGCGCCGCGTCGGCATGGCCACCATCCCTGTACGCGTCGATAACGCACGCGTCGCCACCGACGAAGCACTCCTCGAAGCCGCTTTCATCGCGAACTACCACCGCGACGACATGACCGACCTTGAGGAAGCTCACGCTCTGCAGTCCTTGGTCGACTACTACGGCAGCCAGACTAAAGCTTCCAAACGGCTCGGCATCCCGCAGAACACCATCTCCAGCAAGCTCTCCCTGCTGAAGCTGTCACCGGAACTCCAGAAGGACCTGGTGAACGGCGAGCGCACGGTCGAGCACGTCCGGAACCTGGGCAAGCTGTCGCCTGAGGAGCAGAAGAAGGCGGATGAGCGGCGGGCTGCCGCTGAACGTCGAAAGCCCCTGCAACAGATGGCAGAACCTCCGCAGGCGACAGGTGAGGGAGCCCAGCCCAAAGACCGCGTCGAGGACACGGGCCAACTATCACGCCGTGATAATTCCGGGCAGGCACCCAGTCTTCCGGCGGCCGAGGAGGAGCAGCCTGGAGAGCAGGCGGGGGGAACCGACGAGGTATCTCGCCGTGATAGTTCGGAGCCGACGCCAAGCCGGACGTCGCATCAGCAAGAGACCGGACTCCCATTGGGAGACGGGAAGCGCATCCCAGAGCCGCGCCCGCAGGATGACGGGCAATCTCCCGCTGCCACGCAGACGACGCAGCACCACCGGCTGCCGTACGACCAACCGCCGCTCGTTGCCATGCACCTCAGACGGCAGATGGATGAGGACGGCTTCTTCGAGCTCCTCCGACTCCTGAGCATCAAGGCACGAGAACTCGACCGGACCAGGTTCGAAAAGTTGCTTGCCACCTTCACCGAAGCGCCGTCCATGCAGGTGGACTGAAACGCCATCAGCGGGACGCCGGCCCCGCTTCTCGCCGTCACGGTGAGGGAGCGGGGCCGCCCCTCCAGCTTGAGTGCACACCGTGCAACCCCAGGACGCGGCTCTGTCCGACACGTTCTCCGTTGCCGACGCGTGCAAGTAGGGGATTTTGCCTTGGCGGATGAGACCGGCCGCAAGTACCTATTCCAGCGGTCCATGGACCGCGGCGTCGCGGTGCCCGAGAGGTCACGGACGGCAGGGTCACCTACTACACCCGAGCCGAACTGGAGGCCTGGCCGGCTGCTTGGAACACGGCCAAGGCCACCGCGTAGGGCGGCAGTTCCCTGCCCGGGGACCAGGGCGACTCCATCCACGAAGCGATATCGATCGTGCTTCCGACATCCCACTATCGGCACGCACATGACAGTGTGAAGCCTAGCCATTACAGATACAGGAGGGGCAACAACACGTGGCCGCGCCACTGCAGCTGACACGGATGCACCGCGTACTCATCGGGGTGGTCGTAACCGGTGCCCTCATCATCGCCGGCATCGGCTTCGCCGGCTCCTACGCGGCCGTCCGCGAGCTGGCTCTGAAGAAGGGCTTCGGGAACTTCTCCTACGTGTTCCCGGTCGGCATCGACGCGGGCATCTGTGTCCTGCTGGCCCTGGACCTGCTGCTCACCTGGATCCGCATCCCCTTCCCGCTGCTGCGCCAGACGGCGTGGCTGCTGACGGCGGCGACGATCGCGTTCAACGGCGCGGCCGCCTGGCCGGACCCGCTGGGCGTGGGCATGCACGCGGTGATCCCGGTCCTGTTCGTGGTCGCGGTCGAGGCGGCCCGGCACGCGATCGGCCGGATCGCCGACATCACGGCGGACAAGCACATGGAGGGCGTCCGCCTCACGCGCTGGTTGCTCTCGCCAGTCCCGACGTTCCTGCTGTGGCGCCGCATGAAGCTATGGGAGCTGCGCTCCTACGACCAGGTCATCAAGCTGGAGCAGGAACGACTCGTCTACCAAGCGAGCCTGCGCTCCCGCTACGGCCGGGCCTGGCGCCGCAAGGCTCCGGTGGAGTCGCTCATGCCGCTGCGGCTGGCCCGCTACGGTGTTCCCCTCGCCGAGACTGCGCCCGCAGGGCTGGCCGCCGCGGGCATCGACGAGCCGCCGATCGCGTTTACCAGCTCACGGGCCTCGGTTCTCGTGTCCGCGCCGACCGCTGCGCTGGAGGTCGGTGCTCGGGATGGGGCAGCAGAGGTGCACACCGTCGAGGCGGCACCTGAGAGGGCCACTGCCAAGCGCCATGCTGATGAGCCGAACCCGCCTGTGCAGGCAGCGGCGATACAGAAGGAGACCGAAGCGCTCGGCGAGGCCTACCGGGCGTGGTTGTCCAACTTCCAGGCCCAACCCACCTCCGCCCAGTTCGCGCTCTGGATCCATGACAACCTGGGTATCGGCACCGGTTTCGGCGAGCCGCTGTCGGAAGAACAGGTGCAGCCCCTGCTCGAGGTCCTGAAGGCACGCTACGGCGCTGAGGTGCCGGATGATTCCAAGACCGCTGTCGATGGCCCGCAGCAGCAGGCCGGTGATGAGTTTTCGTGGGAGGACTACTTCCACAGTGCGTGGGTCGCGTACACGCAGGAACACGGGGGTCAGCCCAGCGCGGCCGCGCTCGCCACGTACGTGTACGAGCGGGACGGAATCACCAACGCGGACGGTGGACCCATCACCGGCGAGGACCTGGAGGCATTCGTTGCCCGTTTCCAGGAGCGCGGGCTCGCGAGAGTCTCGGTGAACGAGGACGCCGACGGTGCGGAGGCTGGTCCGGTGGACCAGGGTGCCGCGCGGGCGACATCTTCGTACTCCGGTGGGGCGTCCGCGACGCCGGCGCGCGTTGAGGATCCGGTGATGACGCCCACCGCATCGGCCGCCGAGGCACTCCAACCTGTTGACCTGCCACAGCAGCAGACCGTGCGAAATCTCGCCCCCAGCCCGTCGGCAAGTGCGTTGGCGGGCAATGAAGCCACCGCCCGGCTGCCGGAACAAGCGGCCCGGGAACCGGATATGGATCCGATCCAGCAGCAGATCGTTCAGGTGGCCGGATGGCTGGCCGAGGCTGAGGAGGCCGGTAAGAGGCTCTCGGGCTCCGAAGTAGGCCGGCGGCTGGGCGTGGCCGAGCGGACAGGGCGGCGACGGCTGGCGGAGGCCGAGAAGTATCTGTCGGAGCAGCGACGCCAGCAGGCCCGGTCACACCTGCGGTCGGTCACCGACCGATGACTGGCCCCGGGCCGTGGCCGATGCCGCCGCAGTGATCCTGGCGGCCACGTTTTTGATCCCATGGCCGAACCGGTGGCCGGTGGCCAACTCGGGGCCGTGACCGGCCACCGGCCACGTGGCCGGCCAGGCCCGATGCCGTGGCCGACGGCCTATGACCGATGGCCGATCCTGGCTCCATCGGTCACCGGCCAGTGGCCGGGCACCCCGAAAACGGCCATCCGTTCCGGCGCCGCGATGACCGGGCACGGGCAGAGGCTGCCTCGTGGGCGGCTGGTGGGCAAGAGGTTGGGTATCCCGCAGACCGGGGTATCCGGTCGTGCTCCGTGCGGATACCCGCAGCGTGAGGGGCAACAGCCGGCGACCGCATCCGCGACGGGCGTGGCCCGATTGGGAGCTGCGACGCTCAAGGCGCGGTGGCACCAGGCGGATGGCCGGGCGGGGCGGCGTGGCCGGTGTCGGCCACTGCCAGCGGCCACGGCCGCGAACAGTCGGCCACGGCGCCGGGCGAGTGGCCGGTGCCGTGGCCGGTTGAGTTCACCCCGGTTGCGGAGCTGCTTGACTCGTCGCTACGAGGGCGGGTCAGATCCTGGCGCGGAGTTGCTCAAGGACGGCGAGGGTCTCGTCGTCGAGTTCGAGTTCGTTGTTCTCGGTGAACTCCTCCAGCCAGGTGGCGGCGCGCTCCAGTGCCTCGTAGTCGCCAATCGCCGCGTAAGCCTGGAAGAGGATGCGGTGCAGGGATTCGACGGCGGGGGCAACCTCCAGGCCCTTGGTGGCCGCCCAGAGAGCGCCGCGCGGATCGTGGGCGGCCAGACGGCGCTCGGCCAGGATCTCCGCCGCGTCCACGATCTCCATGGTCATCACAAGGGCAAGATGCTCGGCCCACTTGTAGCGGCGCCGGTCAGTGGAGGAGAACGGCCGACCGCGTACGAGCTCCAGGGCGCGCCGCAGCGCCAGGTCCGCGTGTTCGTTGTTCGGGTCCTTCCCGGCCTGGGCGAGGCGTTGGAAGTCGTGCCAGTCGCAGCCGACCGAGGAGGAAATGCTGTAGCGGCTGTTCGCGGTCTTCAGCAGCGGGACGTACGGCTGGCCGTCGGTGTCACGGCCGAGCCAGGTCCGCGTCCTGGAGACCACCGCGTTGCGGTACTTGAGGCTGACCTCGTCGCGGTCGGGCCACAGGGCCTCGTCCAGGGCGCGGTGATCCAGGGCCGCGGCGTGGTGGCCGGGGTGGAGGACGAGCCAGACGGCGAGTTCGGTGTAGGTCCGCTGACGCTTCTTTTCAGTGAGGGTTCCGCGGGCGCCGACGACGTCGACCGGTCCCAGCACGCGTACCACCGGGTGCGGCGCTTCAGCTTCTCCCGTCTCCGTCTCTGTCTTCCGCGCGGCCGTGGGGGACGCGGTCTCGGGCAGTGCGGGGGCGGAAAGGACGTCGGCGGGCAGACGGATACTCACGGTCCTAGTCGGCGCTTGCTGTGCGGGAACTGGGCTTGGGGGAGCCGATGGAGCCCGGCCGGGCTTGTCCAGAGCGACGCCCAGGCCTTCGCTGGGTGCGCCCTGCTGAGGCGGGGTGGGAAGGGGGACGGCCGGGCTGCCGTCGCTCTGGCCCTGGCCGCCCTCGCCGGCCTGCTGATCCGCACGGTCGTCGTCGTCGTTGTTGTCGTGGCCGTCGTCTTCGTCGTCGAGAGCGGCGAACTGGGCGAGCAGATTCGGCACCCGCTCCGGACCGGACAGGGCCGATACGTGGTGGTCCGAGGATGCGGCCACTAGAGAATCACGGTCGTCGATGCCCTCGTCGGTCTCGAAGACGGGCCTGTGCGCGGCAGGGAGTTCCGGCTCGGGAGCGGGGCTGTCCTCGGCGCGGCTGATGGCAAGGGTCTCCAGCGCGTACGTGTAGTGCTCGTCGGACAGGGCCTGCAATGTGCAGTCGATGTTCACGCCATCGAGCGGCAGCCGGACGGCGCCGGCCTCGTCGGCGTACAGCGTCCAGGAGCTGTTCACGGGGGCGCCGGGCGGGAGGGGGCCGGTGGTGAGGACGGCGGTGGCAGTGCGCGGCTCGTCGGCGATGACCTGGAGCAGATCCTCGAGACCCTCTGCGTCACCGCCCTCGGCTACGTGGGCGATGACCAGAGCGGGTGTCCAGGCCGCCGCGGTGTCGACGCCGGTACGGGCATGGCGCACGGTGGCGGTACCGAGCAGGGCGAGGGCGCGCTGCTGTTCGCCGTGGTGGGCGCAAAGCGCGGCCGCCGCATCGGACAGGTTGGCGCGCTCGGTGACCCGTTCGCCGAGTTCCTCGGCGAGGCCTGGCGCGACGGTGTCGCCGGCCAGGACCAGGTCGAGGTGATGGGTGAACTCGCTGGTGGCCAGCTCCAGGGCGAGCGTGCGCAGTACCGCGTTGGCGGCTGGCCCGGACAGGTGCAGCTGGCCGACGTGCTCGAGGTCGATGAGGACCAGGCGGCCGTCGCCGTCCCAGCCGAGGCTGACCAGGGCCGGATAGGGCTCCTCGATGTCTCCCGTCTCGTCAGCCGGGAGGAGTTCGACAGTGTTGGTGGGGCATGACCAGCGGGTGAGCTGGTCCGGGGCGGCGGTGAACGGCGGAACGGGGGCGGCTGGTTCGGCCAGGTACAGCACGATGTCGCGGTCGCCGAGGACGATGGCCTCGACGTCGGGCAGATCGCGGCCGGCGTCGGCGAGATGGACGGCCATGGTGCGCAGGACTGGCTCGAGTACCGCGGTGTCGATGACGGCCTCGGTGACGCGCAGGGCGTGCTCGATGCGGGCTGCGTCGCCCTGGGGGAGGGCGATGTGGTGGCCGCGGCGGCGTCGGCGGAGCTGGGTGATGCGGCGGTAGGCGAGGAAGGACAGGAACCCGGTCGCCAGCACGCCGGTGGCCAGCAACCCGAACACCCCCGCCTGCTGCCCACGCTCTGTCCCGGCTGCCGGCGACGGAGACGATGCGGCCGGGGTAGGCGCGTCGTGTGCGCGGGGGGTGCTGCTCGTCGGGTCCGTGGGGGAGTGCGGCGCAGCGGACTGACCATCTGGCGTACGGGAAGCAGAGGCAGACGGAGAGGGTGTCGTGGTGGCGCTCGGCGCCGGTGTGGCGGTCTGAGGGGTGGCAGAGGCGGCCGCGGAGGGGCTGGTGGTCTGCTTCTCTTCCGATGTCGGAGCGCCCTTATTGCCCTGGGTGGCCGACCCGCTGCTGCCGTGGCCGTTCTCGTGATGGGTGTGCTGATTCTGCGGCCGCTCAGGGGTGGCACCCTGCTCCGGGCCGGTGCTGCCGTCGGGCAGGGTGAGGTGCTGTCCCGGATAGATCAGATCCGGGTTGGTGAAGTGCTGGCCGTACGGCTGCTCTTCCCCCTTGTTCGCCTCGAACAGCCGGGGCCACTGGGCGGCGTCACCGAACTGGTGCTGGGCGATGCCGCTCAGGTTGTCGCCGGACTTGACGGTGTACTCGCGCTCGGCTGCCTTGTCGGCGCCCTGAGACGGCTGGGCGTGCTCGTCGGTGGTGAGCTGGGTGTGCACGCCGTCCTGCTCGGCCGTGGGCTCGGCCTCTGTGGGCGAGGAGGCGGCGGGGACGAGGACGGTGGTTCCCTCGGGGAGGATCTTGTCCGTTGGCAGCTGCGGGTTGAGGTGCTGCAATTTCGGATAGCGCAGTCCGTCGCCGAGGTACTCCTCGGCCAGATCCCACCAGGTGGTGCCGCCCTGCCCCACGGCGTGCTCTGCGAGCACCGTTGCCCGCTCGCCGTGCCGGTCGGCCGGGGCGGCGGTGGCCGTCGGGGAGGCCTCTCGCCTACCGGTGTTCTCGTCGGCGGACATGGTCGCCGAGGTGTGGGGGGCGTGGGGGGCGGTCGCGGCGACGGCGGGGGTGGCGGCGCTGGCCGCGGCGGCGGGGGAGGCGAGCAGGATGCTGCCGAGCAGGAAGCCGGCCAGGCGCTGGCCGGTGGCCATGCCGGGCAGCCGCGGCGTGGTCCGTCGGACCACCACCGCGCCGATCTCCAGCAGGACGGGGATCACAAGCCACAGCCAGGTGATCCAGGCCGCGACGGTGAGCAGGGTCATCAAGCCGCTGCCGTCGTCCGGGCGCATCAGCGCCTGATGCACGGTGTCCCAGGAGGGCAGCGCGCCGGGCAGGGTGCCGATCGTCAACAGCGCCCAGGGCACGCCGACGAGGAGGAGGGCGAGGACAGCGAGCGCACACAGGCCCCGCACCACGGCGAGTGGCCACGTCAGCATCCGGCGCGGGCGGTTTTGGGTGTGGGGCATGGGGGTCAGCCTCCGGCCTGGTGAAGGAGGGTAGCGGTGCCGTGTCCGGTCACGGGGATGTGCGCGAATCCGACGAGGGAGGCGAAGTAGGGGCGGTAGGTGTCGTGGACGGTGACGCTCAGCGTCTGGCCGTCGGCGGCGACGCTCACCTCGCCGTCCACTTGGTGGGCGGCGAAGTAGGAGCGGGCGGCCGCCTGGGCGGCGTCGGGGTCGACCACGATCGCCTCGCCGGTGATGGCCTGGCCCGGGTCGATCTGCTGGGCGCCGGCCCGGGCCGCTTCCTGGGCGAGGTAGTCGGCGCGAGAGTCGGCGTCCAGGGCGGCCCCGCCATCGATGACGAGACCGATGACGAGGAAGGCAATGATGACGATCCCGGCATAGAACAGCTCCAACTGGCCCCGGTCCCGCTCGGTCCGGAGCGCGGCAGCGCGCCGCCGGCGGGCGATCATGAATTCCCCCGGGTGGCCCAGGTGTCCACGGCGGACGTCATCGACCCCGTCAGCGTCTTGGAGCCGCCCAGCCCCGGGACCGCCAGCTCGGACAGCGGCGCCGTGCACGACACGGTCGCCGTCACGGTCGCGGCCTGACCGACAGGGGCGGACAGGCCGCGGGTGTCCAGGACGACGCTGATGCTGGCGCAGTGCAGCCCCGAGCGTTCCAGACTCGCCTCTGCCGCCTGGCGGGCGGCGGACTCGCCGCTGGCCGGGTCGGCGGAGATGGAGGCGGTGCGGGCGGCGTCCCGGGCGGCAGCGTCCGCCGCGCTCTGTGCGTTGATGATTCGGCCGCACGCGATGAGCAGACCGAGCAGGACAAGCACCACGGGCACGAAGATCGCCGTGGTCAGGGACGCCCCGCCGCGGTCTCCCCCTCCCCAGCGGGAGCGCGAGGTGCTGTGGCGGCTCATTGTCGGAACTTCTCCTTCGGAGCCTGGACGCGCTGGTCGACGTGCCCGTCCCAGCCGGGCACCAGATTGATGACGCTGCCCTGGACCTCGACGCTGACCTGATTGCCGTCGTCCTCGACCTGGACCGACGGGCCGGACAGGGACCCGCCCATGCGGGCGAGGAAGTCACGGGCTGCTGTCTGCCCCGCGCCGGGAGCCGCGTTGTAGGCGCGCTGGGCGTCCAGGGCCTGCTGCGCGGCATGGTGCGCGACGGATCGGCCGTGGAAGTAGAGGCCGCCCTGGATCAGCGCGAACAGCATGAGGAAGGCCAGCGGGACCACCATCGACAGCTCGAGGGCCATCGCTCCGCGATCCTCGCGCATCTGCTCGCGTATCCGGGTTCGCCAGCCGGGCCGTGGCACAGGGAAGGTTCGGGGCAGTTTCATCAGAATCCGGCGATCTGGGCGACCTTCTCCGCGATCTTGGTGTTCGCCGCGGCGTAGACCACCAGGATCAGAGAGCCGGTCAGCGCCAGCCCGACGGCCCACTCGAACGCGGTGAACCCGGCATCCGATCTCGCCTCGACGCGGACGCGGGCGAAGTGCCGCCGGATCGGGCCCAGAAGGTGAGCGATGCGCTTACGCGTGCGGTGCACGGAACTTTCCTCTCGATTGAACTTTCGGTCCCCAGCCAGGCAGGCGGGACCGATCAGAACGCCATGATCCGGACCACGGCGGGGGCCAGCAGGAACGTCGCCATCAAGAACACGATGGCCAGCGACGGCAGACTCATCTTCTCGGTGGCCTCGTTCGCCTGTCCCTTCCGGTCAGCCAGCAGCGCGCGGCGAACGGCGACGGCCTGGGCCTCCAACTGGTCGAACACTGGGGCCTGTTCCTCACCAGCCAGCGCCAGCGCGGCTGCGGGGCGGGACAGTTCCGGCACACCGATCTCCTCGCCGAGCGTACGCAGAGCGCTCCACACGCTCAGGCCGGCCAGCTGGGCATGCTCCACGGTGTCCCGGATCCGGGCCTCCACCACACCCTCGCCAGGGGCCACCGCCCGCATCAGCGCCTCGGTGGCCCCGGCATCCGAGACACGCGCCAGCGCGACCCGCTCCAGCAGAGACGCCGCGTAGTACCGGTAGGCGCGTCGCGCCTTCTTCGCCTTGTCCCGCACATCGTCCAGGCACTTGAAGACCATGAACGCCGCGAACGCACACCCGGCCAGCAGCGACACCAACAGCGGCCAGCTCACCCCCATCAGCGAGGCGATGAACAAGAACCACTGCGGCAGAAGCATCCCCACCAGGGCGTACAGGGCGCACCGCCCCAGCAGCGAGGCTGGCGACAGCTCCAGCAGCGCCAGGTCGCGTGCGGGCAGCCGGGAGACGAACGTGTCGGTCTCCATCAGCCGGGTGCCGAGCCGGTCCGCCCACACCGCGGCCCCGCGCCCCTCCAGTTCGACAGCGCGGGCCGGGGCGTAGGCGTCGGGCTGATGGGTGCGACGCAGCACCTCGGCCAGCGGAGTGCGCTGCGGCATGAGCGCGCGCACCGCCAGAACGAGGAACACCGCGACGAGAGCGCCGATCACCATGCCGGGTACAGAGATCACGCCGCCGCTCCCCTCGCGGACTCCGCGGCCGCGCGCTCACGCGCGGTGGGCAGGGTGCGCGGCTCCGGCTCCAGACGGGCCATGCGGCGCAGCCACAACAACGACGCGACGAACAGCGCGCCCAGGACGATCAGACCCAACTGCCCCAGCGGGGTGGCGAACGGTGCCGAATACGAGGGGCTGGCCAGGATCACCGTCACCACGGCCAGTGCGAACAGCGACACTCGGCGTGCCTCGCTGCGGGCCTTGCGCCGCTCCGCCTCGATGTCGTGCAGATCGGAGGCTTGCCGGCTGACCAGAGCGGCCTGCGCGGACAACGCCGCGGCAAGGCCCGGGCCTCGGCTCGCGGTGTGGTCACGGAACAGACGCACGATGTCGTCCCCGATCCGGCTGCCGAGATCGTCCCCGAGCATCAGGTACGCCCACCGCGCCGGCATCCCCGAGGACAGACGCGACGCCAGCATCCCGGTCTCATACCTGAGCGCTGCCGGCACCGTGTCCAGCGTCTTGAGGATCTCCTCCAGGGGCTTGCCGCCGGCGCGGACACTGGCCAGCTGGTGCAGCCACTCCGCGATCGCCTCCAGCCGGGCCACCTCGGCCTGCTCCGAACCGCCCGGATACAGCACGAACGGCAACCCGGCCAGCGCCAGCGCAGCGAGCAGCCCGTGCACCGGCCAGCCGGTCACCGCCCACACCAGCACCCCGAGCACCGCCGAACCGGCCAGGACGAACCGGTAGTTGGAACGCCAGCCCTCCGGCAGCTCGGCCACCGCCCGCCGGCCCCTCGCCACCAGCCGCGACAGCGGGTTCGAGGCGGAGGATGCCGGCTGCCAGCCGCGCAGCACGGCCACCAGCGCGACCAAGCACAGCGCGACCAGCGCACCGCACAGCGCGCCGAGCCCCGACAGATACGACGAACTCATGCCGCTGCTCCCTTGCGGCCCACCAGCTGAAGCGGCGGCCAGTCTCCACGGCCCTTGAACTGGGCCAGCCAGCGCCGGTCGAAGCCGTGCCGCTCCAAGTGCCGCATGCGCCGCTCGCTCACCGGTGTGCCCGTCGGCACCGCACGCTCCTCCAGCACAGGGCCGTCCACGCTCTCGTGCGGCCCGAAGATCTTCGACAGGGCGACACCGCCGCCGTCCCCGCGGCCCGCGGTCTCCCACACATGCGTCACGTGCCGGTGCACCCGGCCGCCCAGGTGCGTCTCGTCGATCTTGTCGACGTACACGATCAGGTCGACGGCCGCGGCGATCAGCCGGGTGGCCGCATCCCCGGACAGCCCCGCACGGGCCAGCGGCACGATCAGCCGCTCGATGACCGTCTCCGGAAGCTTGGAGTGGACGGTGCACATGCCGCCGATGCCCGCGCCGACCATCGCCTCGAGCATCGCCACGGCCTCCTCGCCGCGGACCTCGCCCACCATCACCCGCGTCGCCTTGTACCGCAGCGAGATCCGCACCAGGTCGCTGAGCGTGATCTCACCGATCGCTCTACCGGAGGCATCCCGCTCGCCGTTGCCCTCACGGGCCTGGAAGGCCAGCACATGCGCCGGCGTATCCGGGCCGTCCAGGTTCAGCTCCCGGTCGCTCTCCAGCGTCGCCACCCGCTCATGGGCGGGAATCTCCCGCCCGAGCGCGCGCATCAGCGTGGTCTTGCCGGTCGCCATGTTCCCGGCGATCAGGATCGACAGCCCCGCCTTCACCGCGCACGACAGGAAGGAGGCCACTACCGAGTCGACCATGCCCCGCTGATGCAGCTCCGCGAGGGTGGCCCGCTCCAGGGTGTGCCGGCGGATCGCGATCGTTACACGCTGGGTGAGCACGGTTGCCGCTACACGAGAGCCGTCCGGCAGCTCGAAGTCGACGGCACCCGTGGTGTACGACAGCAGCCGCTCACCGTGCCCGCTGCCCGAAGCCATCTGGTTGACCCACTCAATGGGTGTTATCAAGTTGAGGAGCGGGGGTGTGATGATCTTGGTGGGGATCGTTGTGGGAGGGGCCGTTCGTGGATACCGCTGCACCGTCGTACCGGG
>NZ_JBEYEW010000071.1:0-13341 GCF_040634095.1 Streptomyces sp. NPDC007205 | reverse complement strand
GTCGGCGGGGCTTGCGTCGATGCCATCCGCCGATGATGCCCCACGCCTGTGGTGGTGCGGGAGATATCGCTGTGCCGTGCTACTCGATGCGGGCGCTCCGCACCTGGAGCACATCGCGGGCAGGGTCGGGGCGCCGGCGATCGGTGAGTTCGGGATCGATGTGGCCCGGTTGCACTGGGACATGACCGGCATGTCCGTGCACGGGGCCTTCTCGGTTGAGAGCCAGGGTGAGGACTTCCCCGTCATCGGCTACGGCTATCCCAAGGACCGGCGCTTCGATCTGAAGCAGGTCCAGGCGGGGCTCGCGGTGTCGGCCGACGGCGGCATCCCGCTCCGTGCCCGGGTCTTCGGCGGTGGTGCGGCCGAGGTCAGCCAGGTCGCCGGCGCGATGAAGGATCTGCGGGCCATGGCCGGCAAGCGCGACTTCCTGATGGTCGCCGACTCCAAACTGGTACCGGACCGGGAGGCGGGCAGGCCCGCCGAGCTGCGCGAGACCTACCGCGTGCTGGAAGACACCCACACCCTGACCGGGCCCCGCAAGAGCGATCCGCCCCTCACCGTGCGACGGATCCTGGTCCACTCCACCGCGAACGCCGCCGGCCGGCAAGCCGCCCGGGACAAACGCCTGGCCAAGGCCACCGAGGACCTGAACAAGCTCACCGCAGCGGCTGGCGGGCGCCACTACAAGACCCGGGAGAAGACCGCCACCCGGATCGGTGTCATCGCCGCCAAACGCCGTGTCACCTCTTGTCTGCGCTGGACCGTCACCGACAACGAGGACGGCACCCCGGTCCTGGCCTGGCACTTCGACACCGGCGTGCTGAAGGCCGAAGCTGCTGTCGAGGGCTGGTACGCACTGCTGACGTCTATGCCCGCCGACCGGGCGGATGCCGGGCAGGCCCTGATCCACTACAAGGGCCAGGGCACGGTCGAGCGCCGCTACCACGACTTCAAGGGCCCGCTCGCGGTCACGCCGGTCTTCGTGCAGCACAACCGGCGCGTTGCCGCCCTGATCCAGGTCATCTGCCTGGCCCTGCTGGTCTTCTGCCTGGTCGAGCGGCAGGTCAGACGGGCGCTGGGCCCCGAACAGACCATGAGTGGCCTCTACCCCGACAACCGCCGCGTCCGCCCACCGGCGGCATGATCTTCTACCACCTCGGCGAACTCACCCTGCGGATCGGCAACGTCACCGACCCGCCCACCGTCCAGATCACCCGCGGCGTCCAACTCCACCTCCTCGACCTGCTCGACACCGACATCGGAAAGACTCGCTGGCCACAGACCTGAAACGGTGACCCACGAAGTCCAGGCCTAGGTGCGCCGACCAAGAGCTTCCGCGATGACAGCCCAGTTGGCGGCATCCTGGAGCAGCTCGCGATTTACGCTGTCCTGTCCCTGAAGCCTTCCGACGCACTCTTTGAGCATACGCAGGGCGTATTTGCGTTGCTCAAGCCTGAGTTCAGTAACTGCTATGGTGATCATTATCCTAGTAGCTCCTGCACACGTTCCGAAATCCAACTACGGCCGCAGCGTTAATTCTTCCCGGCTTGTAGCCGCACTGGCAAGCTCAATTCCGCGCCATGCGGCCCGCCTTAAACACAGGTATCTCAGGGCTCTCCAGATGCGCGAGTCTCGCAGCTACGTAGTCGCGGCTTCCATAATCGGCGTATGCAAAGCCCGCACAGTCTTTGGCGGACACCTACAGAATTTATAGGTGCATCTCTACTCGCCCAGGAATGCAGAACCGCTTCGCGGCCTTCGTGTCGCGCTTGTTGGTCACCAGGATGTCCAGGCCGTTGCCGTCCTGGTCGACGGCCGCCACAGGTACCGCATCCGCCCGTTGACCTTGATAAAGACCTCGTCCAGATGCCACTTGTCACCTGGCTTCGGCTGCCGGCGCCGCAGCCGCGCGGCGTCCTCGGGGCCGAATCTTTCGCACCACAGCCGGATCGCCTCGTACGACACCTGGATGCCGCGCTCGATCAGCAGCTCCTCCACATCACGCAAGGACAGAGGGAAGCGGTGGTAGAGCCAGACCGCGTGCGCGATCACCTCCGGCGGGACCGGAAGCGCTTGTACGACGGTACAGCGGTGTCCACCAGCAGACCCCTCCCACGACGATCTACACCAAGATCATCGCACCCCACCACTCAACTTGATAACACCCCACACGCAATGCGAGATCACCTCGGCCGGGTAGCGGTAGCCCTTGTACGACGGCGACACCGTATCCAGGAATAGGGCCCTCCCCAAGACGATCAACCCGAAGATCATCCCACAGCGCAACCGCCAAGTGGATAAGGCCGTCGGCATGGTTCTCAGGCGCTGCCGGACGATCATCGCGGCGGGGAGCACAGGAGTCTGGCCCTCATAGAGTCAGGTCAGTTCGCCGGGAGCACGAGATCACGCCGTCTGCCCGGGCTGTAGCCAGCTTGCGCACCAGCACCAGCGGAGAGTTGGGAACACCCTGGGTGGCCGGTGGTGTCAGTACTGCCATCGCGTGTTTTCTCGGCAATTGCCTGGCCTTGACTCGGGGTCAGGGGCATTGGTTCCAGCTGAGGTGGTAGATGGTGTTGAGGCTTCCGTCGGTGGAGTCTATGGTCATGAAACTGGTTGTGGTGGCCGGGTTGGAGCTGCCGGCGCCGACGTTGAGCTGGGTGTTGATGGCTAGGTCGCGGCTTGCTCCGCAGGGGGCGTAGACGATTGACCCGACCGGAGTGGCGTCGGTGGCATGCCAGTTGTCATTCATCGGGCCGTAGAAGGGGTGGGGGATGCTGGCGGTCTGGGACTGGCCCTGGAAGTAGTAGTTCGCCCGTTCCCTGGCCCAGGCCCCGCTGGCCAGGGAGGCGTAGCCGCGGTAGTCGGCCTTCGCGATGCCGTAGGTGAAGCCCTGGGGGGCATTCACCCGGACCATGATCTGGCAGTTCTTGCGGAAGTCGGTCGGCCCGGCTCCGACGCCGACCTGCGCCAGGTAGTCGCTGTATGTCACGGTGAAGGCGGTCCGGTCCGGGGCGGGGTCGACGGAGGCCGTCCCGGCCGGGCAACCGGAACCATTGACGGTCACCAACTCCACTGTGAACCACGGCGGCGTGGCGCTCGAGGAATGAGCGGTGGCAGCGGTGGCACCCGCCACCGACAATGCCAGGAGCGACGCGGTCACACCCGCTCTAGCAATTCTGCGACGAGCCATCAGGCTTCCCTTCAAGATCCGCCCAGCCTGAACCGACAGCAGGCAAAGGTCTGGGCACGAGAACGACAAGGAGGCTCACCCTAAGCTGCGCCTTCCGTACGCACAGCAACCACTTCCAGCCGACTTTCCAGGCCGTACCTACTCGTAGCCGCCTTGCTGGTGTCCTCGCGGTGGCGGCGGCCGTGTTCCTCCCGGGCGCGGTTACGGCAGAGGGCGAGGCGCCGGCCGGGGGCCTGGTCAAGGCCCGACCTGCTTGCCGGGAAGATCGCCGCCGACCTATGGGTAGCGGTCCTGGCGACACCTCAGTCATCCGGTTGCCTGTATCGGGTTGTGGTCGGCTGGAACTGTTGCTGTGTGTGTTGGATTCGTGGACCTAAGGTGATCATTCTCTGGTGCTCGTTTGTTCTCGTGCCCGGGCTGCTGTCTGCTGTCGGTTCAGCCTGGGCGGATCTTGAAGGGAAGCCCGATGGCTCGTCGCAGAATTGCTAGAGCGGGTGTGACCGCAACGCTCCTGGCATTGTCGGTGGCCGGTGCCACCACCGCCAGCGCTCGTCCCGCAGATGTACCCCCGCCTCAGTTCACCGTTGGGTTAGTGACGGTGAACGGCTCCGGCTGTCCGGCCGGGACGGCCTCTGTCACCGCCGCGCCAGACCACACCGCCTTCACCGTGACGTACAGCAACTACCTCGCCCAGGTCGGTATCGGGGCCAAGCCGACCGACTTCCGCAAGAACTGCCAGATCATGGTCCGCGTGAACGCCCCTCAAGGCTTCACCTACGGTGTCGCGTCGGCCGACTACCGCGGTTACGCCCACCTGGCCGCCGGGGCATCGGGCAAGGAACAGGCAAACTACTACTTCCAGGGCCAGTCCCAGACCGCCACCATCCCGCACCCCTTCTACGGGCCCATGGACAACGACTGGCAGGCCAGCGACGTCACCCCTATCGGATCGATCGTCTACGCACCCTGCGGCGCGACCCGCGACCTCGCCATCAACACCCAACTCAACGTCAGCGCAGGCACCTCCAACCCGGCCACCACGACCAGTTTCATGACGATGGACTCCACCGACGGAAGCCTGACCACCGTCTACCATCTGACCTGGCGGCGCTGCACCTGACCCAGGGCCGCCCACCCGCACGGGCCCGGGCTGAGGTTCCGGCCCGAGGCTCCCTTGCCGAAATCCTCATCCGCCACCCACCGGTCGTCGGCGCGCACCGCCTTGACGGCCGGGTCCAGGGCGATGGACGCCTTGCCGAAATCCTCCTCGCTGACGACCTGGCGACCTGGACGTCGCGGACCACGCTTACCACATCCGTGCGGTGGCCGACCTGCAGGAGCAAGACGGCAACACCGGCGCCACCGGCGGCGATCAACGCCACAGACAAGGCGATGACACCTGGACGGCGCCTGCGCGCTGAGACCCGTGGGGGAGCTACCGGCCCTGCCACGCGTCCTGCACGGGCACTCCGTGCGAGCCGGCAGCGTCTACACGTTCTTGGGTCTTGCTCAACGTTCGTCCTTCTGGCTCCGTTACCTGACGACCTGCAGCTCACCGATCGCCACCTGCACGTTGGATTGCCGGGTCTCGGTGAACTGGCCTGCCCCACCGCCGCCATTGGCCTGCCAGTTCACCGTCCACGTCGACGTGGCCGTCACTGTGTACTTGGCACCCTTCTGAGCGGCCCATGTGCTGCTGTATGTATGGCCGCAGGTCGGAGACTCCTGCTTGCCGTAGGAAGCGTTGTACACGGTGCCCGGGCCGTTGCACACAACAGCTGAAGTGCTGTCGCCCATGTCCCAGCTGTTGAGGCGACTTCTGCGGTGGCGGTGACGGTCACCCCGGCCAGCGAGGCGGATGCCGAGTTCGCGCAGTATGTCGTGGGGCTTCGGTTGACCCACATCCACATCGGCATGCCAACGACGTAGTGTCCCGCCGGCCGAGGGCTGGCGATGCTCGGCCCGGTCAGCAGCATCTTGTCGACGGCCTCGCGCGCCAACTGCTCGGGATCGACGTTGACTCTTGGGGCACCGGCTGCCCAGAAGACTTGCGGCACGACCTGCGCGCCAGCGAGTCCCCCGGCCGCGTCGCTGAGACACACCCGCATGTAGATCACCCCATCACCCGGCTTGTGCCCTTGCCACACGGGATTGTCGGCGGGCGGCTGAGGGTCCAGGCGCTGCGCGACGCACAGCTGTGCAGCGCCTGGCCGCTGTGCACACCTACCTCGTCCAGGCCGCCGCGGACAACGACCGCTATGAGCTGCGCCGTTCGGCCGAGATCGGCCAAAACCTGCTGTGGGACGCCGCCGGCCTGCTCCAGGACCAGGACACCCGTACGGTCTCGGCCAACTCATCTATCGCGGACGGCTGATGGTCCAGTTCGCCGGCCAAGTCACCCAGACCCTGGAGCGCATCCGCACCGAGGCTTGCTCCGGCGAAAAGAAGCCCGGCGGGCACGAGGGCCCGTACCCGCCGGGCAGCCAGCCGGCCACATCTCGCCCCACGCCCGGCACCTCACTACTGAAGGGAACCGCGCTCATGTCCGAACCTGAATCCAGCCCGGCCGACCGCACCACGGACGTCTACCTCCTCTTCGCGCGAGCCGTACTACCCGGGCCCCTACGCCCAGGAGATCAACGCCACCGTGGTGGCCGCCGTCTCCCTGCTGCACCCGCAGGTGCGTCAGCCCGACGGCGCGCGCATCCACGATCTCCTCACCCGCGGGCGCCGATCCGGCGAGATCATTCCGCTGGCCACCCTCACACATGAACTGAGCGGCTGCGTGGACTGGCCGAAGGTCGGCGACTGGGAGGGCGTCACCGCCGACCTGGTCCAGCTCGTCCACGCCGGGCGGTGCGACGCCCTCAGCCTCGGCCTGCCCGAGATCGCGGGGGCCCTGCTGTGCACCGGGCCGCACAGTCACGTCCGCGCCTACGACGCGGCGGCCGATGACTTCCTTGTCTACGGGGCCACTGAGCGCGAGACGGTCCTGGCGGAGGTCGGTATGTACCTTGCCGAGCTCGTGGCCGAGCAGGCCCTCTGGTCAGGCGATGGTCTGCTGCCTCCGCTCGGCGACCATGGCTGATACCACGGTAGCCCTGGTATGGGGCGAGCCCACCCGTACGCCGCTTCGCTCTCAGCGGCCATTCCTGCGGCTGGTCTGTGCCGTCCCGTATCACAGACACGCCTCGTTCTGCCGTGAGGCAAGAGAGGCCTGAGACGAACTTGCGTTCTGTACCGGCCAGTTGCGGCAGAAGGGCGACGGTGATGGCTGGTCGGGCCAAGCGGCGAAGTGCTCGTGAGGGCGGCCTGCTGGCAGGGCCGACGCTGATCCGGTAACGCCCGCGGCTCGTCGGACGCGGACGGGGTTATCCACAGGTGGATTCCGGCTCCTGGCCGGTGCCGGGCGGCTGGGATCGCGGACTGCGGTTCGGCTGGCGGTGTTGGGTGGCGTTGACCGCGTACGTCGACGGGATCGAGGTGTACGACGCCGGCTGGGTGGGCTGAGCCGGGCGGATGTCGACGCGTGGCGTGGACTGGCGGGAAGGCGGGCGAGCGGTCCTGCCGTAGACGCTAGGGTGGCGGCTCGTCTGATCTCCGTTTCGCCGAGGAGCAGCCCGATGCACAGCGCCCCTTTCCGTCTCGTCGTCACAGGCGGCGGGACTGGTGGACACACGTATCCCGCGCTGACCGCGGTGCGCACGCTGCAGGCCCGGCTCGCCGCCGAGGGGCGGGCGCTCGAAACTCTGTGGATCGGGACGGCTGACGGGCTGGAGGCGCGCGTTGCCCCGGCCGAGGGCATTCCCTTCACCACGGTGGCGACCGGCAAGATCCGCCGCTCCAAGAACCCGATCAAGCTGGTGTCACCGGCCAACGTCAAGGACATGGCGCGGGTGCCGCTCGGCGTGCTGCAGGCGCGGCGAGCCATCGACCAGTTCCAGCCGGATGTCGTCCTCGCGACGGGCGGCTACGTGGCGGTCCCGGCCGGTCTGGCGGCGCGGATGTGCCACCGGCCGCTCGTGCTGCACGAGCAGACGGTGCGGCTGGGGCTGGCGAACCGTAAGCTGGCGGCGTCGGCCGCGCGGATCTGCGTGTCGTCGGAATCGACGCTGGAGCTGCTGTCGGAGTCGGCGCGGGCGGTTGCCGTGGTGACCGGGAACCCTGTGCGGCCCGAGGTGCTGTCCGGACAGGCGGAGCGGGCTGTCGAGGCACTCGGCCTGTGGGGCTTCGACCGGAGTCTGCCGACGGTGTACGTGACGGGCGGGGCGCAGGGCTCGCAGCAGATCAACGAGCTGGTCGGCGAGTCGGCGCAGTGGCTGCTGCAGCGGGCGAACCTGATCCACCAGTGCGGTCCCACGAACGAGGCGGCCCTGCGGGCGCGGGCGGCGGAGCTTCCGGCCGAGCTGACGGCCCGCTATCACTTGGCGGGGTTCGTCAGTGGTGAGCTGCCCGACGTCCTCGCCCTGGCGGACGTCGTGGTGTCCCGGAGTGGGGCTGGGACGCTGGCGGAGCTGACCGCACTGGGCAAGCCGGCCGTGTTCGTGCCGCTGGCATCGTCGGCGGGGAACGAGCAGGTCCACAACGCCCGGCACCTGGAGCAGGCCGGGGCGGCGGTCGCGCTGACCGGTGAGGTGACGCCGGGCCAGCTGCAGATGGCGGTGGGCCCGCTCCTGGCCGATGCCCACTTGCGGCAGGTGATGGCGGAGCGGGCCCACGCGTACGGCCGTCCGGACGCGGCGGTCAGGCTCGTGGACGAGATCGTGGCCGCCGCGCAGGGGCAGCCGATCACTGCGACGGCTGGCCGACGTGGAGAGCCGTCCCGGCCTCGATGAGGACGGCGCACGCCTTGAACGCCTCCTGATCCTGGCCCATCGGGTCGGGGACGTCGCAGTCACCCAGGTACAGGGTGAGCTTGGGCTGCATGTCGTCGTCGGCGATCTCGCGGAGGACGTCGAGCACGGAGGCATCCATGGCCAGGACGCTGTCGGCCCAGCCGAGCATCTCGTAGGTGAGCTGCTGCGCACGGTGGCCGGTGAGATCGAGCCCGAGTCGCCTGGCGGCCTCGACCATCTGCTCGTTGGCGGGCTGGCCTTCCCACTTCCCGATCAGCCCGGCGGAGCGCACCTCGAGTTCGCCGGCGCCTCGCTTGGCGAGCGCCAGGGCGGCGAACGGGCTGCGGCAGTAGTTGCCGAGGCAGACGGTCAGGACCTTGCGCACGATGCGGCTCCCACGGTCTTGAGGGCCTGACCGAGAACGGTGACGACCCGGTCGATGTCGTTCTCGGTGAGGTGCTGGTGGAACGGCAGCGTAAGCACCTCGCGGCCGGCTCGCTCGGTGGCGGGCAAGTCGCGCCGCCACTGGGCGAATGCGGGCTGCAGGTGGTTGGGCGGGTAGTGGACGCCGACGCCGATGCCGCGGGTCTTCATCTGCGCGTGGATTTCGTCCCGGTGGGGGATGAGGACCTGGCACAGGTGCGGCACGGAGCGGTCGGGGTCGACATCGACCAGGCGCACGCCGTCCAGGCCGGCGAGCGCCCGCCGGTAGGCCCGCCACAGGATGCGGCGGGTCGTCTCCGCCGTGTCGATGTGGTCGAGCTGGGCCAAGCCGATGGCCGCGTTGATGCCGGACAACTGGTAACGCAGGCCGAAGCCGTCCACCTGGTAGCTGGTCGTGCGGCCGCGTTCGGCCTGGGACTGGACGACGCCGAGCATCCGCAGGCGGCGGATCGTGTCGGCCTCGGCGCGGGTGCGGGGGATGACGATGCCGCCCTGCCCGCAGGTCAGGTTCTTGATCGGGCCGAAGGAGAAGCAGGTGAGGTCTCCGGTGGCGCCCACGTGGCGGGCGCCGTTGCGGGAGCCGAAGGCGTGCGCGGCGTCTTCCACGATGGTGATGTCCCGGGCGGCCAGCTCCTTGCGGATGCGGGAGAAGTCGATGGCCCGGCCGCCGAAGAGGACCGGCATCACGGCGGCCGTCTTGTCGGTTACGGCGTCCATGACGAGCTGGTCGGTGACGCACATCGTGGCCGGGTCGATGTCCACGAATCGGGGGGTGGCGCCGACGGCAAGGATCGCCTGGACGGTCGCGCAGAACGTCATGGACGGCACGATCACCTCATGGCTGGGGCCGACGCCGGCGGCGAGCAGCGCCGTGTGCAGAGCGGCGGTGCCGGACACGACCGCCACGGCGTCACGGACGCCGAGGAAGGCGGCGATGCGGCGCTCGAACTCCTCGGTGACCTCGGTGTGCCCGTAATGGCCGCCCTCCAGCACGCGGGCCGCCGCGGCGGCCTCCTCGCCGTACAGGTACGGGCTGGCGTTGCGCCCGGCGTCGGGCGTGGTGGCGGTCGTCATGCGGTGACTCCCTTCGGGGCGGCTGCGATCTCCAGCTCGGCGACGTCGCCGACGTGCAGCGTCTCTAGGTAGTTCGTGAGGAACACGCCGGTGCGGTAGGTGAGCAGGTCGTGGTCGACCGGCAGGCCGAACAGGCCGTTGACCATCTGGCCGACGAGGTCCGCGCCGGCCGCCTCGGTGAGCGCATATCCGCCGGCGATGCGGACGTTCACCTCGGTGATCGTGACCCGGGCGTCGTCGGTGATGAACCCCTGCACGCAGCACAGGCCGGCCGCGCGGACGGCGCGCAGCGTGTCCACCACCAGGTCGTGCACGGCCTGGTCCTCGAACGTTGTGGAGACGGCGACGCAGCCGGCCTTCACCAAGTCGCGGCGGCGGAGGATCGCCGAGGCCCGGCCGTCGCGGTCCACGAGGCAGTCGGCGGTGAACTCGGTGCCCCGGATGCGTTCCTGCACGATCGCGCCGGAGACCAGCTCGCACAGCACGCGGGCCTGGGGCAGCGACGTCACCATGTGCACGCCCTGGGAGCCGTGGCCGCTGCGCGGCTTGACGACCAGCTCGACGCCGGCGGGCACCAGGCCGAGGTCTTCGGGCTCCCAGGTGCGTGGCGTCGGGATGCCGTGCTCGGTCAGGACCTGGTGGAAGCGGGCCTTGTCGATGCAGTCGTGCACCGACTTGGCCTCCGGCAGCCACAGACGTACGCCGTCGGCTTCGAGGAGGGGCCGCAGGTGGAGCAGCGGCGGCAGGTCGTTCTCGATGCCGGCGACGATCGCGTCCACGGCGAGCGCCTGGCACAGGCCGACGATGGCCTCCGGGTAGTCGAGGTCCGTGGCTTGCGGGATCACGTACGGTGAGGCGTCGTCCAGGAAGAAGCCGGGGGCGAGCGGGTTGGCGTCGACGGCGATGACCTGATGCCCAAGCCGCAGGAGACTGCGGGCCAGGCCGAGGCCGGGGTTGGCGCCGACGCCGGTGACGAGGATCCGGCGCCGGGTCTGGTCAGGCATGCTGATGCTCCTTCTCGGAGGCCGGGGCGGTGCGCGGGGAGGGCATGGCCGGGAGCGGGCTGCGGGAGAGCGGCGCCCACCGGTCGGCGTTGCGCCGGTACCAGTCGGCCGTCTCCTCCAGTCCGGCTTGGAAGTCGTGGTCGGGCCGGTAGCCGAGGGCGGCGAGCTTGCCCCAGTCCATGGCGTAGCGCAGGTCGTTGGACAGCCGGTCGGGGATGTAGGTGACGCGGTCCCAGTCGGCGCCGCAGATCCGTAGCAGCTCCCCCGTCAGTTCCTTGCTGGACAGGTCGGTGCCGCCGCCGATGTTGTAGATCTCGCCAGGCGCGCCCGTGCGGAGGACGAGCTCGACGCCGGCGCAGTTGTCCTCAACGTGCAGCCAGTTCCGCATGTGCTGGCCACGGTCGTGGAGGGTGACTTGCTCGCCGCGCAGGAGCCGCGTCACGAACAGCGGGATGATCTTCTCGGGGTGCTGGCAGGGCCCGTAGTTGTTCGAGGAGCGGGTCACGCAGACCGGGGCCCCGTACGTCTGCCAGTAGCTGAGCGCGATCAGGTCGCTTGCGGCCTTAGAGGCGGCGTAGGGGACGGTCGGGCGCAGCGGATAGTCCTCGGTGGCCGCACCTTCCAGCAGCGGCCCGTACACCTCGTCCGTGGAGACGTGCACGAACTTCTCGACGCCGTGCCGCATGGCGGCGTCGGTGAGAGTCTGCGTGCCGATGACGTTCGTGGTGACGAACGTTCCGGCGGTCGTGAACGAGCGGTCGACGTGGGACTCTGCGGCGAAGTGGACGACCGCGGTGTGCCGGGCCATGAGGTCGTCGACCAGGCCGGCATCGCAGATGTCGCCGACGACGAACTCCAGCTTCGGGTCGAGGAAGGCCTGCCCGAGGTTGCCGCGGCTGCCCGCGTACGTCAGCGCGTCGAGGACGGTGATCTGCTCGATGTCGTCGGCGTGGAGCATGCGCCGGACGAAGTGGGAGCCGATGAAACCGGCGCCGCCGGTAACCAACAGCTTCATACGTGCCTCCGATGAGGATGACCGGCCCGGCCGCAGGGGTGTGCCGCAGTTGGGGGTCCCGTCTGGAGACGCCCAGCGGTTGCCGGGTGCGGTCCTCACCATGGAGGCCTGCACAGGCCGTGCAGAGCGGGCGGACTGGCATCGGTAACTGGTGTGCGGATCCGGCACACGGTGTG
The DNA here is from genome assembly GCF_040634095.1 of Streptomyces sp. NPDC007205. Lineage (NCBI taxonomy): Bacteria > Bacillati > Actinomycetota > Actinomycetes > Kitasatosporales > Streptomycetaceae > Streptomyces > Streptomyces sp. NPDC007205. The sequence goes on along the minus strand of NZ_JBEYEW010000071.1, from coordinate 1,603 downwards.
CCTCCGCGCGCCCTCCCAACGCCTTCCAGACGGCGCTAAGTTCTGCACCACCCATCCTGGGCCTGGGTCCAAGGAGGTGCCCATGGGCGCAGTGGAGATCGGTGCCCTCTTACGCGGGGCGCGCTGCGCCGCGAGGCTCACACAGACCGAGGTGGGCCAGGCCTGCGACTATTCGGCGTCGGCCGTCTCCCGCATCGAGAGCGGGAAGCTGCACATCGACTACCCGACTCTCCTGAAGTTCGCCGCGTTCTTGCGGATCGCCCCCGAGCAGCTGCGTGCGTCTGCCGTACCCGGCATGACGAATGTCGCTACGGTGGCCGGAGATTGCCGGTCGGTTGAGGAGGACGAGGTGCGTCGTAGGGAGCTGCTGACGGGAGTGGTGGCAGCGGGAGCGACGGCCGTCGTCGGCGCCGGCCCCGCCGGTGCCGCGCCGGTCGATCTGGACGTGGCGTTGTTCCGGCTGCCGCAGGCGGAGCCGATGCCGCTGCCCCGGCTGGTCGCGCAGATCGCTGTCGCGCGCCGGGACTACTGCGCCGCCCAGTACGCCCGTCTCGGGCAGACGCTGCCCGGCCTGATCGCGGCCGCGACCGCGACACGGGATGCTTCGACAGGCCGGGCCCGCGAAGAAGCGAACCTGGCGCTCGCCCGGTCGTACGTGCTCGCCGCCGAGCTGGCCACCAAGCAGCACAGCGATGCGGCGTGGGTGGCCGCCGACAGGGCGCTGGCGGCCGCGCGCTGCAGCGGCATCCCGGTAGCCGTGGGCGAGGCCTCCCGGCAGCTGGCGATCGCGATGCGCCGCTCGGGCCGCTCCACGGCCGCGGTGCACCTGCTGACGAAGGACGCCGAGGACCTGGACGCCTCCCGCGACCACACCGGCGCCGTCCGGACGACGCTGCTGCTGACCGGCGCCTACTCGGCGGCGACCGGCCGGGACCGGTCGACCGCTATGGCGCTGCTGGAGGAAGCCGAGCAGGAGACAGAGCGGCATCCGGCCGTGCCGGGCCTGTTCACGGTGGAAGCCACCCGCACACAGGTCGACGCCTACCGGATCAGCGTCCTCAACGTGCTGGGGACGCCGGACGAGGCGGTCACGGTGGCGAACCGGCTGAACATCGACCGGATCCCGACAGCGGAACGGCGGGCACGGGCGTGGACCGACATCGCCCGCATGTGGAACGCCCTAGGCGACGGCCAGCAGACCTTCTGTGCGCTGCGCCAGGTCGAGCGGGCGGCCCCGCAGGAGGTTCGCCGGCCTGCGCTGCGGGCTCTGACGGCCGGTCTGCTTTACGGGCCCACCCGTATCGAGGGCGTCCGCGAGTTCGCGGCCCGCACCGGGGCGCTGGCCGGCTGAGCCACTCAGCTCGGGCGGGCTCACGGTCGTGTCACGTCGATTGTGGCCACCCCGGGCCTGTACGCGGGCGACGATCTGCGGCACTGGTCGGCTGCACCCTCGACGGGATGAGGATCTCCGAGAGCCGTCGTGTGCGTGGCCTGGGCATCCAGCAGCGGGGCCTTGTCAAGTTGCTGATGGGGCAGGCGAGTTGAGGTGTGCTCGGGTGGTGAGGGTGGCCGCGGTCAGGCGGTCGTGGCCAGGAGGGTGGTG
>NZ_JBEYEW010000070.1:0-13589 GCF_040634095.1 Streptomyces sp. NPDC007205 | reverse complement strand
GCAAGCTCCGCTGCTCGACCACTCGCATCACGAGCTTCGTCCAGGCAGTACTCACCCTGCTCCTGCCCAGCTCAAAGTGAGGTTGGAAAAGGCTCAATGCCGTTGCTTGATCACTGAACTATGCCCGTATGCAGCCTGATGGTCTTGGCGGCTCCCGGCGCACGGGGCGCGCGGCAGGTCCTTCGGCCGGTAGGAGTACAGCGAGTTGGGCCGCTTGAGGAACCGATCGGCTTCTCGCAGTCGACGGGTCCCGTTGTCGAGTTTCCGGCGGACCTTCGCTGCCAGTGAGACCAGGAACCCTCGGATCCTTTCCGGGGTCTCGGCGTGCTGGCGGAACACACTGCGGCGGGTGTGCTTGAGGACTTTGACGAACGAGATGCGGTCCGGGTCGTGCCGTGGCCGTCGGCGAGCCGCATGATGATCTGGGTGAGGCAATGGCGGACGATCAGATGCGTCCACACTTCCTGGCGCACGAGTTGAGGGTCGGCCGACCGCAGCACTTTCTGCCGGCCGCGCTGGAAGGTCTTGATCTGCCGGTAGGAGGACTCCGTCTCCCACCTTTCGTGGTAGAGAGCCGCCAACTCCTGTGCCGGGTGAGTGTCCGTGTCGAAGAGATCGGTCAGGAGCCGGATCACTCGCCCCCGTCGATGCGGTACTCGATCACGCGGACCAGCACACCGCCCGGGTGGGTCCCTTTCTGCCCGCTGAGGTTCATCCGGGCCAGGTAGGTGCCGTCGGGCAGGTGCCGGACCGGGCGGCGGGCGACACACGAGCGGGCCCGCAGCAAGAGGTGGGCGCCGGCGCCGGTGTATGCCTTCCACAGCTCCACGCCGGGAAATCCGCGGTCCATGATGACGAGCATCCCGGCGGCCGAGGTGGCCATCGCCATGGCCGGATCGCGTTCGCCGCTGTTGTAGCCGTCCACCCGTGCGTCGATGCAGGCATGCGTGCCAGTCTCGGTCAACGTCACCACCCGCGCCTGCGGAAAACCGCCCGGCCTACCGCTGGAGTCCTTCGGCCCGCCGAAGGCGCGCCGGTTGGCGTCGTTGTCCGGCACGTCCAGCAGGAACCCGTCGACCGCCGCCAGGCGCATGCCCCGCCAGAAGGACCCGCCCAGCCCCGCCGGGACCAGGGGGCCGGCCAGGCGGTGGAAGAGCCGTTCCAAAATCCCGGGCCCAGCCGCTCCCGGCCCCGCGTGAACGAAGCCTTGTGCGGGATGCACCCGATCAACTCCCCTATGCCGCCCACCACATGCTCGGCACATCGCCGTAAGAGTCCTGGTGGAAGAGCGCGAGCGCCAGCGTGAAGTAGACCATGAACCCGGCAGGCAACGCGCCCGGTCGACGATCCCGCTTGCGACACTGCGACAGAACCTCGTCAACCAGCTCCGGCGTCACCCACTGCGTGACCGCCCCCAGCCGTACTCGCTCAGATATCCCAGCCCATGGATGCACGCCGGGCACAACGGCCAAGCAGCCGACCCGTCACCCCAAACTGCATAAAGCCTCAAACAACGGCATTGGGGGGAAGCTGCAGGTGAGGGGGCCAGTGGTGACATGGCGAAGCCGCGTTGTTGGTGTGGTGATTCCACTCTCACGGCGACGACGGCGCTGTCCAGGCGAAGACCGCCACAGCGCCTGGGCCGGGGGCGGCGTGACTGCCGAGATGGTCGCGCTTTGCAGGGTGGAGCCGTGGCGACCGTGCTGTGGGCTTCGACCAGGACCTGGCGGCCGAGGACACGGGGCCTGCTCATCCAGTTCCGCCCTCACCGGAACGTGTCCTCGGCCCCAACTGACCCTATGCGGGGGGCCGTCCCTATGAGACCGAGCTACGACCTCACTGGCGCCGAGTTGTTGCTCTTCGGCTGGGGTGCCGTGAGACGGGCGGCCGGGGCAAGCATGTCCTCTGTGAGGTCCCGTACACTGACGCAGCCGCTCAATGCCAGCGCCAGATCCAGCTCGGCGAGCAGACAGCGCAGCACGTGCCGCACACCGTTCCGCCCGTCCAGCGCAAGGCCGTACTGATACGGTCGGCCCAGCAGCACGGCGTCCGCGCCGAGGGCCAGGGCCTTGACCACGTCAGTGCCTGTGCGCACGCCGGAGTCCATCAGGACCGGTACAGCGGTTCCGACAGCCGCGCGAACCGCCAGCAGACAGTCCAGGGCGGCCGCGGTGCCGTCGAGCTGACGCCCGCCGTGGTTGGAGACAATCACGCCGTCCATGCCATGGGCGAGGGCCAGTCGTGCGTCGTCCGGATGCAGGATGCCTTTGAGCAGGATGGGCAGGCTGGTCAGCTCGCGCAGCCACGCAAGCCCGTCCCAGGTGAGGGAAGGGTTGGTGGAGATGGCCGCCCAGTGCGCGATCACCGCGCTTTCGTCGGCGTCCGGGGGCAGCCCCGCCTGGAATGCGGGGTCGGTGGTGAAGTTGGCGAGCCCCAGGCCGTGCAAGAACGGCAGGTAGCCGTGGTCGAGGTCCGCCGGGCGGTAGCCGAAGGCGGGGCTGTCGACGGTGAGGACCAGGGCGTCATATGCGCTCGCCTCAGCCCGGCGGACCAGAGACTCGGCCACCGTCGGGTCCGACGGCCAGTACAGCTGAAACCACCGCGGCTGCTCACCTGCGGCTGCCGCGACCTCCTCCATACTGTGAGAGGAAAAGGACGAAAGGACGAAGGACACGCCCGCGTCAGAAGCGCCGCGCACGGCCGCGATTTCACCCTCGGGGTGAACGACGGTCTGCGCGGCGACCGGCGCCAGCAGCACAGGGGCAGCCAGGCGATGGCCGAAGAGGGGCACTGACAAGTCGCGGCGGGTGATGCCGCGCAGCATCCGTGGCACTATCCGCCACCGGTCGAAGGCCTCGCGGTTGGCGCGCCTGGTGGCACCAGTTCCTGCGTCGCCCGCCACATAGCCGTAGGCAGAGGGCGGTAGCACTTCGCGGGCCGCGGATTGAAGGGTGGTAAGGTCCGTTGACGGTCGAAAGCCGCGGCCGTCCGGCCCAGCGAGGTAGAGCTCAGGCACCAGGAGGGCCGGCGGATCGATGGGCTTGGTGGCCAGGCGGTCATGGACGTAGCGGCCCAGCAGCTTCGCGATCTCGCCTGTGCATTCGGTCAGTGCGAAGTGCCCGCCGGAGTGGATCTCCACGGCGTGCTGTCCAGTGGTATGCATGGCCCAGTCCCGCATCTGCTCCAAGGTGTTCTTCGGGTCCTCGGCAGCAAGCAGCACAGTGATGGGGGCCTTGACCGTGGTATCCACCGCGCAGCGGTAGCCACGCAGCACACGATGGTCGGCGCGCAGCAGACGCAGCACCTCAGCGCGGGATTCGGGTTTCCGCAGCAGTACGTCGGGCACGCCACCGAGCCTCCGCACACCGACGACCAGGTCGTCATCACTCAGGGCGTCGACGTCGGGCTCCTCCCAGTCCTGGGCCGGAGGCCGGGCGGCGGAAACGAACAGCCCTGCAACGGTGCTGTGTTCTTCCAGCAGCAGGGTCGCTTCGAAGGCCGCGATGGCGCCCATACTGTGGCCGAGGAGAAACAACGGGCGGTCGGTATACGAAGCCAGGGCATCGGCCGCTCCCCGGGCCAAGGCGGTGATGTCCGCAGCGCAGGGTTCGGCGCGGCGGTCCTGCCGACCGGGGTATTGCACCGCGAGTAGTTCGATGTCGTCGGGAAGCGCTGCGGACAACTTGCTGAACGAGGTTGCGGCTCCGCCGGCGTGAGGGAAGCACACCAGCCAGGCGGCGGGGTGTTCTCGGCGGTGGTAACTCCGCAGCCAACTGGGCGCCTTGGTCTGCAGCGTGGATGGGCCGCTGATGCCCGGTCGCGCGGAAGCGGTGTGTGCGATAGTACGTTCAGTCATGTCCTGGGTGTCCCGTCCTGGATGGTGCTCGATGGTGGTGGACAGCTGGTTGAGCAGTCAGTGGGCCGGCGGCTCCGTCGAGGCCGATGCCCGCTGGGCGTGTGGAGCGGCGACGCTCCGTACGACAGCCTGGAGTGGCTACCAGTCGACGAGGAGTCGGGACAGTCCGCGGGTCGCCAGGCCCTCCTTCCACACCACTGGCGTGTCGACAGCGGCGAGCCGGAGCGTCGGGAAGCGCCGCAGTAGACGTTCGAGGACGACGCGGACCTGCAGTCTGGCCAGCGGTGCGCCCAGGCAGCGATGCACACCGTGGCCGAACGTCAGGTGTGCGGCATCGTGGCCAGCGAAGCTGAGAGTCTCTGGCTCGGTGAACACCTTGGCGTCGCGGTTGCCGTGCAGCGGCGCGACCATGACGGCCTCGCCCGCCTGGACAGTGACGCTACCCAGCCGCACCGGCTGCATCGCGACGCGCGGGAACGTCAGGGGGGTTGCCGGGTTGAGTCGCAGCAGCTCCTCCACGACGGGGGCGATCCGTTCAGGACACGCGACGAGTTCCTCGTACACTTCGTGGTCGGTGAGCAGCGACAGGACCGACAAGCCGAGCTGCCCGACGGTGGTTTCATAGCCGGCCATCAGGAGGGTGAGCCCCAGGGTAAGCAGTTCGTTTGTCGTGAGCTCGCCCCTGTCGTGCACCTCGATCAAATCGGTGAGCAGGTCGCTCTGCGGCTGCCGTCGCTTGCGCTCTATCAGGCCCTTCATGTAGTTGGCGAGTGCGAGGCGTCGACGAGCTTTCTCCTGGGTGGTGCCTGGGGCGATGTCGAAGAGGACTTCTATCCAGTCACGGAAGCGAATGCTGTCCTCGGGCGGGATACCGAGCACCGAGCACAGCAAGACCAGCGGCAGCGGCGCGGCGAGGTGTGCGACGAGATCGACGCCGGGCCCGTGCGCGGCGACGGTGTCGAGGTGCCGGTCGGTGAGTTCCTCCACGAGCGGACTCATCGCGGCGATCCGACCGCTGGAGAAGGCGCCGCTGACCATGCGCCGCAACCGGGCGTGCTGGCTGCCGTCCATGCTCATCATGGAGTCCGGTGCGGGCTCTGCGTCATTGAACTTCGGGGTGTCAAGGCGGGCTGCGCACTCCCGGCTGAACCGCTTGTCGGTCAGCACCGCGCGCCCCAGGGCGTAGTCGCGCACGAGCCACATCGTGTCTCCGACAGGTGTGACGAAGCGGACCACGTCCTCGCTGCCGTCTTTCAGGAAGGCCGGCAGCGGCCCCAACTGGTCGGCTCTGCAATGCCTCATCCGGTTACTCCCTTGCTCGTCGGCCGTCAGCCGCCCAGAATCCGGTGCTCGACCTCGCGCAGGACGTCGGTCTGCCGGTTGAACGCGATACGCACGTACTGTTCGCCGCGGGCAGGGTCGGCGAAGAAGGGGGCTCCGGGTGCAAGCAGCACCCCAGCTTCGTCGAGGAGCTCGAGGACGAACTGCTTGCCACCGTGCTGCCCGCCGGTGAGGGAGCTGACGTCCGCGAACAGGTAGCACCCTCCTTCCGCCGGTGCGAACTTCATGCCCAAGCGCGAGAAGATCGTCTGGGCCATGTCCCGGCACCGGCCCATCTGCTCGGTGGCAATGCGCAGGTCCATGGAGAGCGCGGCCATCCCTACGGCCACCTGCAGTGGAGTGGCGGCACCGTTCGTGGTCAGTTCGTGCACCCGTCGCAGTGCCTCGGTGCGGACTGCGTCGGCGCGCAGGAATCCGAGGCGCCATCCGCTGATCGCATGGCTCTTGGAAAGCGAGCCGACGACAATGCTGCGCTCGGCGAGTCCTGGCACCTCGCTGACCGAAAGCGAGGGCCGCCCGTCGAAGACGTAAGTGCCGTACACCTCATCGCAGATGACAGTAGCGTCGCAGCGCTCGCACAGTGCGGCGATCTCGTCGAGTTCGGTGTGGTCGAGGACGCGTCCGGTTGGATTGGCGGGTGAATTCAGCAGTACGGCCCGGGTGCGCGGGCTGAAGGCGGCTGCCAGGTCGGCGGGGTCGTAGCGCCAGGTGGGCGGGTGGAGGGGCACGAAGCGTGGCACCGCTCCGGCGAGGGCGACCGCCGCCCTGAACTGCTCATATCCGGGGTCGAGCAGGATGACTTCATCGCCGGGGTCAACGGTGGCGAGCAGGGCGACGCACAATGCCTCGGTGGCGCCAACGGTGATGGTCAGTTCGGTGTGCGGATCAGCGCCTGGAGTGAGTGTCTCGGCGATCCGCTCCCGAAGCAGCAGGTCGCCAGACGGGTGGTCATACTGATTGCGCCCGGCCTGCATCGCATCGGCGGCGGCCTTGAGAAGGTCGGCGGACGGTTCAGGGTAGCCCGGTGTACCGACTGCCAGGTCGATGGCGTGACGTCGCCGAGCGAGCAGAAGGAGTTCGCCCAGGCTGCTGCCCTGCAGTACTGCGGCCCTCGACGAGACGGGTGACCGCTGGGCTGTGGAATACGCCATGCTCTCTGCTCCTCTTCTTGCGTAGGGGATCGCCCGTTCGCCCCTCGCCTGACGGGAAACGGTGGTCTTGGTGGTCCACAACAAAGCGTCAGAAGCGGCGGCCGCAGATCGCTCAGGTGGGCTTGGCACCCGCCCGAGTCGGCTGCAGAAGCGGGTCCAGACCGTAGTGCGCTCCGGGCAGCTGCTGCACGACATCGCCGATGTGCTGTGCGTACCGGTCCACCGCTTGCTCCAGCAGATCGTCCGAGACGGTCGTCAGGTCGTCTCCGGCGCGTACGCCTTCCAGGGCACGCTGCAGCTGAATCTCGACGACCTGCTGTGCGTGCGCATGGTGCGGCGCATGTCTCCGTACGGCACCGGCGGCGAGGGTCCACATGAGGGCCGTTGCGACTCCGGCGTGCGGCGCGTCCGGCAAGCCGCCTGCGGCCGGCCGGTCCCAGAGGGCGGCCTCGAATCGCGTAGCAAGGTCCGTACCGCTGTATGTGCTGAGCATGGTGCGGACCTGGCTGGTCTGCCGCAGGCTCCGTCGGCCCAGAAAGTCGCACAAGGCCTCGCTGGGTCCTTCGAAAATCCGGTAGACGCGAAGGTCTCGGTATATGCGGGAGGCCAAGTTCGCCTCGTCATAGCCGCGTCCGCCCAGCAGCTGCATCAGACGGTCGGCCGCTTCAACCGCCCATTCGCTGCCAAGGACCTTGGCCGTGATGACAGTTTCGATATCGACCGCCTGCCCAGCGTCCAGCCGATCAGCCAGGTCAGACACGATCGCTTCGAGGATGTCGGTGCGGGCTACGGTGTCACCCAGCCACCCGCGGATCACGGCCCGGTCCTTGAGCGTGACTCCGGAGGTTGTACGCCGTCGGGCGAAACGGAAGGCCAGTTGGACGATCCGCTTCAGCGCGCCCAGTGCGAAGGCCGCGAGGGCAAGGCGTGAGGCACACATCGAGTCCATGGCCGCCAGGCGGCCGTCACCGTCAGCCAGGACGTGGCTGTCGGGCACGGCTACGTTGGCGAAGTGCATCCGGCTTTGCACCATGCCCCGTTGGCCGAACGACAGGTGCTCCTCCCCGAGACAGACACCATGGCTGGCAGTGGGCACGGCCAGTGCTACCAGTGAGGAGGGGGAGGTGTACTGCGCCTCCAGCCGGGCGATCACGGTGGAGATGCCCGCCCATGCTCCGTTGCCGATCCAGTGCTTGTCTCCGCTCAGCAGCCATCCGCCAGAGGGCACCGGGCGGGCTGTCGTGGACAGCTGCGAGAAGTCGCTCCCCGCGCCGGGTTCGGTCTGGGCGTAGGCAGCCAAGGTACGGCCGGTGGCCAGCAACGGCAGCCACTCCTGCTTGATCTCCTTGGTGGCCCAGACGGATAGCGCGCGGGTGCCGGGAAAGAGTGAGGTGGTCATCCACGTGCCCAAGGCGGTGTCGATGGCCATCAACTGCTCGAACACCCGGAACATGTCGCGGAAGAGCAGGGCAGTCCCGCTGTACTCCTCCTCGATGAGCGGACCGAACAGCCCGGCGCTCCCGAAGTCCTGGACGATGTAAGGAGGGATACACCGCCGCTCATCGATGAGCAGTGAGTTGATACGACGCGGCGCGTAGTCGCGCAACCAAGCGATCTGGTCGGCGGCACGGCGAGAGCTGACTTCTGGGTCCGCCGTGCCGGTTCTACGAGCCAGTCCCCAGATCCTGGGCGAAGCCGCGGGGCTTACTGAGTCCCGCTCAACCGTTTTGGTCATCCTTCCTCCTTGTCGTTCCCGGCCGTAGGAGGCCGAGGTTGCCTGTTAGGCAGGGGCGAGAGCCAGCACGGCGTTCTGGCCGCCGAACCCGCTCGAATTGCTCAGCGCGAGTTGGATGCGCTGGGGCCGAGCCAAACCCACGACGACATCCGCATCGATCCGCGGATCGAGGCGCTCCAGATTGGCCGTCGGCGGCACCGTCTGCTCGTTGATAGCGCGCACGGTCAAGGCCGCCTCGATCGCACCGGCCGCACCCATGGTGTGCCCGAGGGCACCTTTGGTCGAGGTGACCGTCGCCCGGCGGCCGAACAGCCGGGCGAGCAACCCTGCCTCCACCAGGTCGCCTTTGGGAGTGCTGGTGGCGTGGGCGTTGACGTGATCGACATCTGCTGCCGTGGCGTCAGCCTGAGCGAGTGCGGCCCTTGTCGCATACTCGAGTCCACTGCCTTGGGGGTGCGGGGCGGTGATGTGGTGGGCGTCGGCCGAGGCGCCGTAACCAACCACCTGGGCCAGCGCCGTCGCCTTACGCGCGGCGGCTTGTGCCCTCCGCTCCAGCACGAGGACCGCTGCGCCTTCGCTCAGAACGAAGCCGTCACGCGCAGCGTCGAACGGACGAGCGGCGAGGGCGGGTGTCTGGCAGCGCGACGACAAGGCGCCCATCCGAGCGAACGAGGCGGTGATGATCCGGTTCACGGGGGCATCGCTGCCGCCGGCCAGCACAACGTCGCACACGCCCGTGCGCAGCAGCTGCGTGCCCAGCCCGATCGCAGTGGTTCCGGAAGCACAGGCCGTACAGGCGGCGAAACTGGGACCGTTGGCTTGCCAGTGCAAGGAGAGCTGTCCGGCCAGCATGTTGGGCGCGACCATGGGGACGGTGGTCGCCGATACCGCCTCGCCCTGTACCAGACGGGTGACCTGGTTTTCGAGCGTGGTAATGCCGCCGAAGGCGGTGCCGATGATCACTCCGACCCGTGTTCCATCCCACTCGTTCGGTTCCAGGCCGGCCATGCGCAGCGCCTCCGCACCAGCCACGAAGGCCAGCTGGCTGTAGCGGTCGGTGCGACGAGCCAGGTTCGCACCCAGTCGAGTCACTGGATCAAAGTCGGGGACCTGACAGGCAAAGTCCACGGTGAGCCCGGCGAGATCCGGGGTGGTCCGGGCCGTCGGCTGCCCGGCCAACACTCCCTTCCAGGTGGCGTCGACACCGATGCCAGCGGGGCTGACCACGCCGATTCCGGTCACCACTACTTCCTGGTCCGAGCCGGATCTGGTCACTTCGCACTACCTTGGCGCAGTACCGCCACGGCCTCGTCCACGGTCATGGCAGGGTGCAAGGCGTCGTCTTCGAGCTGCAGGCTCAGGTCGGTGGCAAGAAAATCGATCAGCTCCACCACGGCGAGGGAGTCCAGCCCGAGATCCGTGAGCGTGACTGCGTCGGTGATGTTGGCCGGGTCGACCTGGAATTTGCTGGTGAGCGTCTGCTCCAGACTCTCGCGCAGTGATGCTGCGGTGGTCATGAGAACCTCCTGAGGATACGGCCACGAAAGGCCCTGATCGATTCAGATGAGTGAATGTGCGGGAGAAGCACGCTTCTTCCCTGCCCGCGGCTCACGCCCGGGTCGGCTGCCGCCCGACCGCCAGGCGGTGGGGACAGCGGCAACCGTTCTTCCCGCAAGATGGAATAAACGGACGCGGCCCCAAGTAGCTCAGGTCCGTCCGGCTGTTCTAGCGAACCCCGGAGGGGTCACTGCAAGCGGTCAACGTGGTGCGGGATCCGTCGGGACAGCATCGGCCTGGCGGTCAACTCTGGAGCTACGGAAAGCGGGCGGGGACTCGGGCGGCAGACACTTGGGTACTACGTCCGGCCAGGTCACTGCGGCTGATCCCCAAGTGAGCCCGCCACCGAACGCGGTGAGCACAGTGCGCGAACCCGGACGGATGCGGCCGCTTGCCGCTGCGTCGGCAAGCGCCAACGGAATGGATGCCGCAGCAGTGTTGCCGACTTCGGCGATGTTCCCGAACCGGTAGCGGGCATCAATCCCCAGGCGGTCGGCGACCGAGTTCAAGATGCGCTGATTGGCCTGGTGGCCGATGAAGGCCTGCACCGTCGAGGGTGACCACCCTACGCGGTCCAGCACCGAGCGGGTGGACGACGTCATCCGGACCACCGCCTGCCTGTATACCTCGGGCCCCTCCATGCGGAAGTAGCGCTGCTCACGCGGTACTTCCTGCGCGTGGCCGGGGATGCGTGATCCGCCGGCAGCCACCGTGATCAGACCACTGCCTGCCCCGGCGCTGCCCAGTTCCACGGCACGAATGGCCCCTGGCTCTTCACGGTGACCACGGCGCAACAACATCGCGCCTGCTCCATCACCAAAAATCACCGCAGTGTTCCGGTCCTGCGGATCAATGATCGACGTATACACCTCCGCGCCGATCACCAGCGGCTGGTGACAAGCACCGGCTCTTACCAGGGCCTCAGCCAGGCCCAAGGCATAGACAAACCCCGAACACACCGCCGCCACGTCCACCGCCGGCACCTCGTCTAAACCAAGCCGGTGCGCTACCTCAGGCGCTGTCGCCGGGCATGGACGATCGGGAGTTGTGGTTGCCAACAAGACGAAGTCGGCGATCTGTCCGCCGGAGACCAGAGCTGCCTGCCCTGCGGAGACCGCAAGGTCGCTGGTACTTGTACCTGGCGCAACCATTCGTCTGCGGTGGATGCCTGTGCGAGTACGGATCCACTCATCGCTGGTATCTAACGAAGCCGCCAGATCCTCGTTCGTGACAATCCGCTCGGGCAAGCACGTCCCCAGACCGCATATCACAGCACACTCAGACATACAGGGCACGTCCCATCCTTTTCGGCATAGCGAAATCGGGAAGCAAACACATATTTCCGACAGAACGGCTCGCTGCCGCAAGAGAAGACCATTGCATCACGTTGCCGCAAGCGGCAACAGCACCTCGGACCGGGGCACACGGAAAATGCCGTGCAACATTGTGAATTATGGCACGAGGGGCCCATGGCTGGTCGGAGGGCTGCTGCCTTCAGGATTTCACAAATTCGCAAGCTTGCACTGCGTTAACGGTCTCCGCCCTCCTAGGAGCCTGTTGCTTTCGAGACGGACGTGATGCAGTGAGTGGGCCCAGTCAGTCGGTAACTGACCCACCGCTGCGAAACGCCATCGCTCGCCCTCGTCGTGGCGATTTCATATGCGCGGACGGCATCGACCTTGCCAGAAGCAAGGAATCCGAAGCTTCTAGGATGAGAGCGGAAATTAGTTCTCTGCCCATGCCGCGATCCTCGCACGTAGACCAAGAGTACTGTCGCGGATTTGCTGCAAGAGGCAGTCGCGAGATGGGCGCGTACAACTGATAGGACTCACTTCCTACAGTCGCCGCGAGTTAAGGAGTCCTCATGTCCGATGTCGACCTCTTCGACCTGCTTGCTCAGCCTGAGAACCTCAACGATCCCTATCCCTTCTACACTTGGCTGCGTACTAAGCATCCCGTCTACGTAAATCCAGACGGCACCGCCTACATCTCCTGCTATGAGCATGCAGCGCTCCTGAAAGATCCAAATATCCGTGATGCAGCAGAAGACGACGCCAACTCCTACGCGCTGCATACCATCAACCAGACCCTCATCAAATCAGTGCCTCCTCGTCATACTGAGCTGCGGCGCGTAGGAGCATGGGCCTTTGATCGAAGCCTTCTGGCGCGAGCCAACGTCCAGGTAAGAAAGGAAGCCGAACGCCTGGCCGACCAGCTCGCCGCATCCCTAGCCAAAGACGGAATCGCCGACCTGCACACCCAGTACTCGCTGCCTTTCACTCAGCGTGCTGCGGCCACCGTCTTTGGCATACCCGATAAGGACTTCAAGATACTCGCCACGTTACCGGCCCGTATATTCCAGGCTCTCTACCCGAAGAAAACCCCGGACGCCATAGCCGACGCCGACGATGCCTCCCGCACCCTATTCGCCTACATGGAAGACGCCGTTCGGCAACGGTACTTCGTACCCGGTTCCGGCTTCGCTCGCCTGGTCGAAGCATCCGACGGCATACCGGCGGTTGATGTGGCGCTCCTGTGCTGGCTGCTGTGGGCGGCTTCCTACACTTCGGCTCTGGCCGCCCTCGACTTGGCCACCCTCACGCTGATTGAACACCCACAGACCGCACCTCTCCTGCGTGACAACACCAGCGCGTGGATCGAGGAAGCACTGCGCTACCGCAGCCCTCATGTCATCAATTCCATCAACCTCACAACCCGGCACGACATGACCATCGGTCCCGTCACCCTGCCACCCCATACACCGATCCGGTTCCTGATTGCTGCCATGAACCGCGACGAATCCGTATTCCCGCATCCCGACGTGTTCGACCCCCATCGAACCGGCGCACCGCACATCGCCTTCGGGAAGGGGATCCATACATGCATAGGTGCACAACTGGCCCGGATGGAACTCATCACCTCCCTTACCGTCATCTCAACTCGCTTGCCCGGCCTCACCTTGGCGGGAAAGCCCACATGGCGTCCTCACACCACACAACGCCTCTGCAGCAGCTTGCCCGTGGCTTCCTACTGAAACTGGGTCCGTATTCGGAAGGGTGCTCCAGCAGTACGACAAGGTGGTGGTCCCGGAGACGAACCTCGGGCAGCTCGCCACCCTGATCCGGGCGAAGTACCTGGTCGACGCCCACTCCTACAACCAGGTCAACGGCATGCCGTTCAAGGCGGAACAGCTCGCCACGGCTCTGAAGGAGGCCATCGATGACTGACGCCGGCAACGGACTGCTGCAGCTGGTCCCCAAGGCCGAGGCCAAGCAGTCGATGAAGGACTTCAAGTCGGACCAGGAGGTGCGCTGGTGCCCGGGCTGCGGTGACTACGCGATCCTCGCCGCCGTGCAGGGCTTCATGCCGGAACTGGGGCTGGCCAGAGAGAACATCGTCTTCGTCTCCGGTTGATCTTGCTTCGGTTTGGTGGACACCTTCCCGCTTGGGGACACTGGTCCCCGCCAAGAAAGAGTTCATCGTGCCAAGGACGCGTCCGGCCTATCCGCCGGAGTTCCGTCGCCAGATAGTCGAGCTGGTCAAAGCCGGTCGTACGCCGCAGGAGCTGGCTAAGGAGTTCGAGCCCGTCCGCCCAGACCATTCGAGGCTGGGTGAGCCAGGACCGCGCGGACAGCGGGCAGGGGCCCGGGCTGGCCAGCGACGAGAAGGAGGAACTCGCCCGGCTGCGCCGTGAGGCCAAGCAGCTGCGCGAGGAGAAGGAGATCCTCCGCAAGGCCACGGTTTTCTTCGTCCGGGAGACCAGCCGGTGATCTGCTATCGGCTGACCGACGAGAACAGGGCACACTATGACGTCTCCCTCATGGCCCGGCTGCTGGGTGTGTCACGGCAGGGCTACTAGTACTGCAACGGTGCTTGCTGTGACTGGTGGCCAGGTCGGTCGTTGGTGTGGTTGTGGGTGGGGACCTTGCTGATGTCAGGTTGTGGGCGG
>NZ_JBEYEW010000069.1:0-14191 GCF_040634095.1 Streptomyces sp. NPDC007205 | reverse complement strand
GCCGTGGGCGGCGCCAGCGAGGACGCGCTCGGCGCGGCCGTCGCCATCGAGCTGGTCCACAACTTCTCCCTCATCCACGACGACATCATCGACGGATGACTGTTGTTGGCAAGAGCGCTGCGAACATCGGCCGATTCGATCAGCTCACCAGGACCCAAAAGGATTCAACCATGAACTTGTGTCACCTCTGCACCCCAATATTGGAGAAAAGGTGAGTCCACAGCGAGGGGAGCGCGCGCGAAGCGCGGTGATTGCGGGAATCGGCACCTGCCTTCCGTCCAGGGTCGTGAGAAATGACGAATTGTCCTTAACGCTCGACACGTCAGATGAATGGATCCGCAGCCGGACCGGTATCCGCCAGCGTCGCTGGGTTGAGGCGGGGACAGCAACGTCCGATCTCGCGGTGTGGGCCGGGATCGGCGCGCTGCGTTCGGCAGCGGGTACGGCACTCCCCGAGGCGGTCATCCTCGCCACGACCACTCCCGACCGGCGCTGTCCGGCGACGGCGCCGGAGGTGGCGTGGCGGATGGGTCTGGGGCACGTGGTTGCTTTCGATGTGGGCGCCATGTGCTCTGGGTTCTTGTATGCGTTGAGCATCGCGGCGTCCATGATTACAGCGGGCAACGTCCGCAGCGCAGTTGTTATTGGAGCCGACACGTATTCGACCATCGTGGACCCGAAAGACCGCAATACGGCGGTTATCTTCGGTGATGGTGCCGGAGCCGTGTATCTGCGCGCGGGGGACCCCGACGAGCCCGGTGCGCTCTTCGCGACTCACCTGGCCAGCGACGGATCGCACCACCAACTCATCTCCATCGCGGTGGGCGGCTCCCGTCAGCCTGAGGTCGTGGCCTCCGACCAGCGGCTGCGGTATCTGCACATGGACGGGCGGCGCGTCTTCCGATATGCCGTACAGCGGATGACCGAGGCGGTCACCACGGTTGCAGCCGAGAGCGGGTGGAAAATCACCGAGCTAGAGGCGCTGGTCGCCCATCAGGCCAACCAGCGGATTCTTGACGCGGTCGGCGAAGAACTCGGTCTCGCCCCTGGAAAACTGGTCAGCAACATCGGCTCCCTGGGAAACACGGCCGCCGCTTCCATCCCCCTTGCCATCGCAGACGCCGCCCTCGGCAAGAGGGTCCCGCGGGACGCCCCGACGGTACTGACCGCCTTCGGAGGCGGTCTGACCTGGGGCGCCGCAGCCCTCACTTGGCCCCAAGCCCTACCCGTCGCGACGATCTTTCCTTCACCTTCGACAAGCCCGGGAGACCCCGATGCCTGAACCCTGGTATGACCGTCTCGTCACCGTCATCGCTGACAAGTGCCAGTACAGCGAAGCAGACATTACTCCGGACGCGACCTTCGAGGCGCTAGACCTGGACTCCCTCGGGATTGTCGAGATTTTTACCGCCTTCGAGAAGCGGTGGGGGACGTACGTCGATGACACGCTCTTCGAGTCCACGATGTCCATGCGATCCGCTGCGCAGCTCCTCGAAGACAGCCTGCGGGGGAAGCCGTGACGACCAAGCCGTCCCTAGGAGTCGTCGGTGGCAGCATCGCCGGGTGCGCTGTCGCCCTCGCTGCCCTGCGCTCCGGCCTTGCCGTCAACATATACGAGAGGACATCTGGGAACCTGGCCGACCGGGGATTCGGCGTGGCGCTCCCCCCGGCCCTCGCCGATCAGCTGATCGCCGCAGACTATATCGGCGCGGACTTCCCGCGTTGCCAGGTCACCTCCCGTATCTGGCTGACCCGGGCGCCAAAGAGCGGGGATATCCTGGAACTTTGGCGTCATCCCAGTAGGGCTGTCACCACTACTTGGGGCGCTTTGTGGCAGGCGCTGCGCGCACGGATTCCGTCCGAGAACTACTTTCCCGGGGCCCCCGTGTCCAGTGTGTTGAAAGATGACGCACAGGCCGCGGTCCTGCGGCAGGACGGAACCCTTACCCGGCATACCTTAGTGGCCGGAGCAGACGGCCACCGCTCTCTTGTCCGCGCCCAGGTCGATTCCGAAGCCGCCCCCGCGTACGCGGGCTACAGCCTGTGGCGGGGGACAGTGGACCCGCAGATCCTGTCCGACCCCGCGCTCGTGATGGATCTCTTGGACAACGCCTACGTCACCGTGGTGTTTCCCGGCGGGCATGCCGTGTTCTATCCCATCCCCGACGCTGCCGGGCACTCGTGCAGTCCGCACCTGATCAACTGGGTGCTCTACGCTGCCCCTGCGCGGGGAGGAGATTCCCCTGACATGCTTCCGTTCGTCCACGACCTGGCCTCGCGGCATCTGCCTCACGCGTGGTCCGAGGTCGTGCACCGATCGGACGCAGCACGGATGGCGGTCCACCCGGTCTACGACCTGCCGCTGACGCGGTACACCCGGTTTCCGTTCTTCCTGGCTGGAGACGCATCGACCATCGCCCGCCCGCACGCCGCAAGCGGCGCCGCTAAGGCGCTGGGCGACGCGATGGAGTTCGAACGCCTTCTCGCCTCGGGAGGCGCCTCGTGCTGGGAAGAAGTCCTCGACCTGTACAACCGAGCCCGCGTGCCCCGGGGGAACCAGCTGGTTGACGTGGGCCGGCGCATCGGGCAACACCAGGTGGCGCAGACGCCGGACTGGCCGACCATGCAACCGTGCGACATGCGGACCTTGACCCAGAAGACACTCGCCGGTCGCAAGCACTACCTCTACGACGGCACAACGACACCCTGACCCCTCTTCCCACTGGAGACCCTGAGATGGCGATCATCACCCCTCCCGCGATCCGCAAAGGACAGTACGAGGTCGGCACCGAGGAACTGCTGCACAGCCTCGCCGAAACCTACCGCGACCACCCGCGTATCGAGTACGTGCAGAAAGTCCTCAGGGCGACAACCGTGCAGACGCGTTATTTCACGCGCCCTCTACACGAGCTGACGCACCCATCGGGAACACTCGAACAGCGCACCGCCCGACATTTCGAGGAGTCCCTGCGTCTCGCCGAGGAAGTGGCGCATGAAGCGATGCAGACCGCGAACGTCAGCGCCCAGGACATCGACTGCGTAGTCACCCTCAGCGCCACCGGCTACACCACGCCTGGCCTCGACGTGTTCCTGTGCCAGCGCCTGGGCTGCCCCTCAAAGACCCGCCGTCTGCACTTCACGAACATGGGCTGCGCGGGGGGTGCCTACTCCCTTATCCGTGCGGCAGAACAAGTCCAGGTGCGGCCAGACGCCGTCGTCCTGGTGGTGTGCGGCGATCTGTTCAGCCACTACCTGCACCCCGACGACACCGAGATGGACGGCATGATCTTCAAGGGCCTTCTCGGGGATGCTGCGGGCGCATGCGTCGTCCGCAGCCCTCAGCCGGAGGACACAGGACCGATCGTGGCAGGATCGTGGGAATATCTCTGCCCCGGCACCTCGGACATCGTCGGCTACGAACCCCACTCGGACGGCCTGCACTCCCACAACTCGTTCCGCCTCATCCAGGCGGTCGCCTCCAGCGCTCCCGAACTGGCAAAATGGCTCCAAGAGACCGCCCTCGTCGGCGAGAGCGCCGCCCCCGACTTCCTGGTAGCCCACCCAGGCAGCCCCCGTATCTTGGGCCGCCTCCTGGAAGGTCTCGGCCTGCCCACCTCCATGGCAGTCCACTCATGGGAAAGCCTGAAGGAGATCGGCAACGTCGGCGCTGTCTCCATGCTTGATGTCTTGGCACGCACCTTCACGAGCCCCCCGCC
Source organism: Streptomyces sp. NPDC007205 (assembly GCF_040634095.1). Classification (NCBI taxonomy): domain Bacteria; kingdom Bacillati; phylum Actinomycetota; class Actinomycetes; order Kitasatosporales; family Streptomycetaceae; genus Streptomyces; species Streptomyces sp. NPDC007205. The sequence continues at coordinate 10,475 of NZ_JBEYEW010000069.1, read as the reverse complement.
CAACGGGGCACGCGGCCTGTTCACTGGCGTAGGGCCCGGTGTGACCGTCTGCGCCCTTACAGCGGTATGGCAGCAGAACACGACCGCTTCAGCCCGAACCGGGCGCGATACGTGAACGGCTTCGATGCCCGGCTGGTCTACAACACGGCCTCACAGGGCTACAACGCAGCCCGCGTGGACGCGTTCCCGCCTTCCCTCACCCTCCGCATCACCGCCGCCCTGGACCTCGCGCCCGGGGACCGGGTTCTCGATGTGGCCTGTGGTACTGGTGAAATCGCCCTGTGCGCGGCGCAGAAGAGGATCCCCGGGGTCCACATCACCGGGGTCGACATTGCCGAGGACATGCTGACGATCGCCCGCCACCGCGCCATGCAACACGGCCTGACGGACATCATGTTCGAGAAAGCCGACATGGAACGGCTCCCCTACCCGGACGCCTCCTTCAACGCGATTGCCTGCGGCTTCGCCGTCTTCTTCGCCCACGACATCACCAAAGCCATCGCATCGTTCTGGCGCCTGCTTCAACCCGGCGGACGCCTCGTCCTGGCCACCCTGGGCCGCAACGTCTTTGCGCCGGCCTCCGGCATGTTCCTCGACCTGGCGCAGGAATATGTACCCGGCCTGGACGTCTGCCTTCCCTGGCGGGCGACCGAGGACATCACCGCCCTCACCGCACTATGCACAGCCGCCGGGGTGACGGACCCCGCCGTCCGCCACGAGGAGTACGCCTCCCGGCTCGCCGGCCCCTCCGACTGGTGGCCGCTCATCGCAGGAAGCGGCTTCCGGTCGGTCGTCATGAAGCTCTCCGACGACACCGTGGCCCGGATCCGGCACCAACAGGACCGGTGGATGCACGACCAGCAAGTGACCACCCTCACCAGTGGCATCAACTTCATCACCGCGACCAAACCCCAGGGAGAAACACGCCGTGCCCTCTCAGCCCTGCAGGAACCTCACTGAAGACCTTGTCCTCATCCAAGAACTGGCCCACCAGTGCTCCTTCTACGCAGACCACGGGCCCGCACAGCCATGGCTAGACCTCTTCACCGACGACGGCGAATGGAGCATCCCCGCCAGCGGAATATACGTGCGAGGAAAGGAGAACCTCCGTCTACTCATCGACACCATCCACACCATGGTCCGCAACGTCCACCACATGCAGTCCAACTTCATTACCGCCATCGACGGCGACCGGGCCACCGCGTCCTGCGAAGTGAACAGCTTCATCAACACCGAGGACGGCCCCCAGCCCCTCGACCAGGGTCTTTACCACTACACCTTCCAGCGCATCCACGGCCAGTGGTACATCGTCTCACGAGCCAAGGAATCACCCGCAAACCTGAAAACCGTGCTGAATGGTCCCCACACCGCCCTCCTCGTCCCCTACTTCGACCGCCTCGTGGACCTCTTCGGCCAAACCACCCGGCCACAGCTCCCGCGTGCGAAAAAGCCCTGCCTGTAAAGTCCTGCCCGCCCATGGCGCACCCAGCACCGACCGTCTGCGGCCTGTAATCCCGCTTCAATCAGCCACCCACCGGCACGAGGGGGGCTTGCGGCGCCCCGAAGTTTCCGGACAGTGGTCCCACTACGATGGGTCTGTTCGGAAAGGGAAGTCGGTTGTCGCAGAAACGCAGGAAGTTCACTCCCGAGTATCGGGAAGAGGTACTCTCCTGCTGCCGGGGCGGCGATGTGGCTGGCCAGGCCTCGCACCGGTGTTGTCACGTTGTCGGGGGTGTGGCTTGTGACGGTGCGTCAGGGCGGGGTGGGGCTTGTGGTGCCCGGTGGTTCAGGCCGTGGCGGGCAGGCCGGCGGCCCCGGTGATGTGGTTCCGGACGGTGAAGCGGAGCGTCATCTCGAAGCGGTAGTGGCCGGCGGTCATGAGGTGACGGTGGGGCCGGAAGTGGGGTGAGATCCCGGTGAACGCGGACAGGAACCGCTGCGCCGAACCGACGGTACGGAATCCTTTCATCGCGCGTTCCCGCTGCCGGGTCGGCTGGTGGGAGTTCTCCGCCCGGTTGTTCAAGCCCTTGTGCGAGCGGTGCTCCACCGACCGCATCACCTCCCGGTGCGCCGCACCGTACGACTTCAGCTTGTCGGTGACGACCACCCGGGGGACCTGCCCGGTCTTTTTGAGGAGCCGGCGAAAGAAACGCCTGGCCGCGGCCTTGTCCCGCCGGTTCTGGACCAGGATGTCCAGGACGTTGCCATCCTGGTCGACGGCCCGCCATAGATACTTCTGCATTCCGTCGATCCCGATGAACACGTCGTCGAGATGCCATGTGTCACCCGTCCGCGGGCGGCGCCGGCGCAGTCCGTTGGCGTAGGCCTGCCCGAACTTCACGCACCACCGTCTGACGGTCTCGTACGAGACGATCACGCCGCGCTAGAGCATCAGCTCCTCGACCTCACGGAACGACCACGGGAAGCGGAAGTACAGCCACACACGGTGCGAAATGACCTCCACCGGGTAGCGGTGGCCCTTGTACGACGGCGACGCGGCACCCACCAGCAGACCCTCCCGAGACAACCAACCTCAAGATCATCTCACCGGCCCAACTCAACGTGACAGCACCCCGATACGTCCACGGGCGCAGGTGGCGCCGCTGGCGGTGCCTGTCCGGGGAACGGGAATCACATATGCACAAGGTTGCGCGATATGCTGCACGATTACCGCTCAGGCTCTCTATCTTGAGGCCTTGTGCAGGGCAATACTCGTATCCCAGCACTGCTTCTTCAGGGAATCTAGCGCCATGTCGGGAACACTGGTACACCCTACCTGTCGTCGTTCTGGCTGGGACGCCCGTGTAGTCCGTGGCTGTCCCAGTGAGGAAGAGATAGCAGCCTTGCTAGTCGTCCTGATTATAAGTTGCCGTCCGGGTGGCGCGGCTGCGAGCCATGCCGTTCAGCGAGCGCAATGGCCTCGCAGATGGACGCCTTTCGAACCGCGTACCTCCTGGCGGGCTGCCCCTGACCTGCCCTCAGCCAGGTTCAAGCAACACAGTATGAGGGTGTTCACCAAGGCTCATCGGTATCGTAACTATATTTAGTCGATTCAGTCCTCGCATAGTCGCTGACCTATGGAGTAGAGCATGGAACCCGCCGACCTGCGCCATATTCTAATTGCTGAACTAGGGCTTGATGCTGAGACGCTCGACCAGCGCCCAGATACTCCTTTGATCGACCTTGGTCTGGACTCGCTTGGTAGGGCAGAGTTGCGGGCGATATTGCGAGGCGAACATGGCATGGCGTTACCCGAAGGCATAGGGGCGCTAACGCTTGCTGAGCTGACCGACCAACTATGCATGCCGGAATCTCGGTGAGTAGGCGGTTCGTTAAACAGTCAAACTCAAAGCACGGTGCCTGGCGATTATCTTGTTGCGCGCAAATGACGGCGTTTAATTTGGCTGGATGATTTGGATAATCGTGGTGACGTGAAGTCGGGACAGGGTACGAATACTGAAGGGCGCCGACCGTGATTCGTCGCGTTGTAATAACTGGCGTAGGCGCCGTCTCTGGTGCTGGCGGGAGTTCGAAGGACCACCTTTCCGCGCTTTTGGCCGGGCGTTCGTTGGCTCGAAGGTTGACAGATCCCTGGTTCGATGAATTCGTCCGGCCAATTGGCGTTCCCGTCAGCACTACAGTCCCTGCGGTCGATGGACTGCCCCGCTATGTGGCTCTCGCTGACCTGGCGATCGCCGAGGCTGTCTCTGAGTCGGGCCTAACCGGTCCCGAACGAGCGGATACCCGCCTGATCACTGCCACCGCGACCGGTGCCATCGTGGAGCTGGAGAGCGCCTTCCGTGGCGGTCGCATCCTGCCGCCAGGCCAGTTCTCCTTCGATCACGTCACCGAGTGGGCACACATGCGGCACGGCGTCGGAGGAAACGGCGGGGTGATGACTGTCTCGACGGGCTGCACAGCTGGCCTCGACGCGCTCGGATCTGGTTACGACACTGTGGCCAGCGGGCGAGCAAGTCGGGTGCTAGTGGTAGCTGCGGAGGCTCCCTTCTGCCCGTTTGTGCTCGGCGCATTCACCAACATCGGTGCGCTGTCGAACCGGGATGTCGATCCGGAACATGCATCGTGCCCGTTCTCTCAGGACCGGGACGGCTTCGTGCTGGGTGAGGGCGCTGCGGCCGTGGTACTGGAAGAACTGCCAGCGGCGATTGCTCGTGGCGCAGCACCACTTATCGAAGTATTTGGTTGGGCTTCAGTTTCCAGCGCCTACCATATGACTAGAATTCGAACATCAGGCGTGGACATCGCAGCTTCGATCCGAGAGGCTCTTGACGATGCCGGTTTGCCACCGACAGCTGTTGAAGCGCTCGACGCACATGGCACGTCAACACCGCTGAACGACGCAGCGGAGTGCGCTGCATACCGCGACGTGTTTGGTGACAGAAGTTCCCAGTTGCCAGTGGTCGCTCAGAAAGGCGTCACGGGCCATTCGCTCGGCGCGGCCGGGCTGCTTGAGGTTGCCGGTATCAGCCGGTACCTGCCTGTGGGTATGCTGCCGCCCACCGGGAACACTACTCCCAGAACTCTCGATGCTCAGCTGGACCTGGTGCTTGGCGAGCCCCGGCACGCCGAACCAGAAATCATCGTCAAGACCAGCAGCGGATTTAGTGGGATCCATACTGCTGTCGTGTTCGGGAGGGTGCCATGAGAGATCTGTTATCAGAACTGGAATTAGCAGCCTGCGCAACGCATGTGCCTGCTGAAGGAGAAAGAGCCCGAGTCGCCTTCGGCGGCCTCGGGCCCCCTGGCCGAGGCGAGGATCTAAACGTGCCTGCGTTCGCTGTCGACCCTCGCCTGAGCCCTGATGTCCCCCACCACCTGCGACGCCGGATCGACCGGTTCACCGCTCTGGGTTATATGGCGGTTGCCGGTGCGCTCTCGGGCGTTCCCATCGCACAGCAGCCGGACCGGGATCGGATCGGGGTCTTCATGGCCAACACCCGCTCCGGCTGGTCTTACGCCGAACCCGAGCTGATCCGCCTAATCCACTCGGGAGTGGACGCCATGCGCGCCTACCTGGCCACGGCCTGGTTCCCCGCCGCCCTGCAGGGCGAGACAACTATCGGCCTCGATCTACGGGGCTGTGCCAAGACAGCTTCCGGTCGCGTGTCCGGCTTCGGCGAGGCACTCTGGCTCGCCCGAGACGCTTTGGAACGCCATGCCGTCGACCTGGCCATCGTGGGCGCCGCAGAGTCCCTCGTCAGCCCGTTCGTTCTTCACGACTGGCCACCTGACGAACCGTTGCCGTCCCGCGGGATGGCCGAAGGCGCAGTGATGTTCGCGATCCGCCGGCCGAGTGGGCAGAACCGGATCCTGCTCACAGACCTGCGCTACACCAGGCAACCGCCTCAGCAAGAACCGGACTGGGTGCCCACCTTGTCCGGCGCGGGCCGATTGCGGATGGCAGTCGACACAGCGGTAGGTGAGGACACCAACGTTGCGCTAGGCGGAGGCTATTGGATCACCGTCAACTATCCGAAAGAGGACTCGTGACTACCATATTGATCTTGATTACTCCGGTCAGTGACGTGGACGCAGAGGTGAGGCACGAGCTCTTCCTCTCCGTCCCGACGCCCAAATTGTTCGAGGTGATCCGCGACGTCACTTGCTGGCCCGAGCTTACGCCCGTCGTGACCGCCGCGACCGTCATCGAGGAGGAGTCAGGCGGCCGCGACGTCGTGGAGATCACGATGGATGCCACCCGCCAGCTCAGGCGCACCATCGACCCCGACGGGCGGACGATCCACTTCGCGCAGATCAATCCGTCCGAGCCGGTGGTTCGGATGGAGGGCCACTGGCGATTCGAACCGGAAGGTGAGGGAACCCACGTCGTGTTGACTCACATCTACACGACCACGACGCCCGACGCTCTCACAGCCATCATCAACAACCAAACCCGTTCGAACTCGACCCGTAACCTGGAATATCTCGCGAAGCATTACAACGAGACGAAGCAGTAAACCAGGTAACTGTGGTTTGTCTCCCCAGAAAGCGTGGAGGACTTCCTTATGCTGCTCGGTCCTCCTGATGTGCCGGCGTCCTGGCCTCGGTGACGGTTCGTTCGAACTCCACCGGAGCCAGACCGCCGGCCGCGCTGTGCCTTCGGCGCGTGTTGAAGAAGTCCGTGATCCATGTGGCGATCTTCAGCCGGGCCTCGGCGCGGGTGCGAAGCGGTGCCGGTGGATGTACTCGACCTTGATCGATGAGTGGAACGATTCCGCGGCCGCGTTGTCCAGGGCCGAGCCCACGCGCCCCATGGACTGCACCACTCCCAGCCGGTCACACAGGCTGTTGTACGCCTCACTCGTATACTCCGACCCCCTGTCGCTGTGGAAGATCACGCCATTCACGCTGCCGCCACGGGTTGCGGCGACCATCTGCAGCGACGCGCTGACCAGGGCCGCATCGTGGCGAGGCCTCACCGCGTAACCGAGCACCCGGCGCGAGAACGCGTCGTGCACGGACGCGAGGTAGAGCTTGCCCTCACCGGTGTCGATCTCGGTCATATCGCCCCACCACAAAACGTCCGGGGTGATCGCGTCGAAGCGTCGAAGCACCAGGTCACGGGCGACTTTCCGCCCTGCCGGGTCAGATTCTTCCGCCGACGCGGGGGCTTACGGCGCAGGCCGAGCTCGGCCATGATCTCGGCGACGGTGTTCTGCGAGACCTGCCAGCCCTCGGCCCACAGGTCCAGCGTGACCCTCGGCGAGCCGTACGTCCGGCCGGAGGCGTTGAAGAAATGAGTGATCCGCTCAGCCAGTGCGGCCCGTCTGACCTCGCGTTTCGTCGGCTCCGACGGACGACGGCGCCACTTGTAGAACCAGGACTCGGACACCTCCAGAGCCCGGCAGGAAACGGCGTGCGGGACATGGTGCCCGGTCCGCTGGTCGGCGATGAAGCCCGCAACCGTCACTTCGTCGCCTCCTTCACCCAGAGGACCACGGAACGCTTGAGGACATCGCGCTCCATCCCGATCTCGGTGTTCTCCCTGCGCAGCTGCCTGTTCTCCTCACGCAGCCTGCGCAGTTCCTCGCGTTCGGACTCCTTCAGCCCACCAGCCGCCTCAGCATCCGCGCGGACCCTGGCCCGATGAACCCAGGTCTGCAGCGTGCCCTCATGCACGCCCAGGTCCCGCGCGACCTCCGCCGCGGACTTCCCAGTCTCCAACACGATCCGTACCGCGCCCTCACGAAAGGGCACGTCGTACGACCGTCGCTTCCCACCCATGACACTCAACTTCCCCTTCAAGCCAAACCTCCACGCTACGAGGGGAAGGTCAACACCGCCGCCCAGCCGCCGTCGAGCAGCCCCCTCGCGAAGGCGGCCTCCTCCGGTGCGGCCAGCGGCGGCACGCTCTTCATGCCCGCTCCCGGCGCTTGTACAACGACCCGTGCCACTCTCTTCCTTCCGCCCTGTCGCCTTCCGGGACGTTTCTCACCGCGCCCCGCTTGCCGCCCAACCCCCACCAGGGACGCTCACCCAATGCCAACTTGGAGTACTGCCTTCAGCGGCGGGAACGGGCTCTGTCCGCCGCGGCATACACGCTTGGCCCACCCGCCACCTACAGGTCGTCGGGGAGCATCCGGAACGCGGGATGCCCGGTCAGCGGGCGCACCATGCGGAAGTGCCGGTCGGTAGTGAACATGAGATCGGTCTCGTACCTGGCGGCGAGGGCGACGTTCATGGCGTCGGCCAAACCGATGCCGTTGCCGCCGTCCGCGTCCTTATAGCCGTCGGCAACAGCGATAGCAACGCTCAGGCAGGGTGCGATGTCGGGGATTTCGAAGCGGCGCCGCGCCGTGTTGGTCTCGATGAACCTGGCGGCCGTGAGCGCCTGCTGGACGCCGGAGCGCGTGGTGATCATGTAGTCCAACTCGGCAAGGACAAGCGGAGAGATCACCAGATGTCCGATGGCGGCGAAGGCGCGTTTATGCTCGTCATGGCCGGTCATCTTCGGGTCGAGGAGACGGACAAGGGCGTTGGTGTCAGCGATGACAATGTTCAAGAGCCCATGCCCTTCAGGATGTCCTCCATCTCGTCGTTGGTGAGGTCGCCGCCGAGGTCGAGTTCGGGGATGTCGACGCTGTCCCCGATGGGGCCGGTGGGGTAGGGCGGGATTCCGGGCTCGCGGTAGGGGGCGACGGTAGCGACCGGGCGGCCGTTCTTGGTGACGGTGACAGTCTCGCCGCGTTCGGCTGCGGCGAGGATCTTGGAGGATTGCTGGTTGAATTCACGGGCGGTAGCTTCCATGTAGTACATGATACTACATGGAAGAAATGGCAGGGCGTTGATACCCCTAAAAGAGCGTTTTGTCCTGGTGGGGTTGTTTGGTTTGAGGTTCAGGTGTCGCGCCAGTTCGGGGTGGATTCGCGGGTGAGTCGGCGGCTTATGAGGTCGATCATTGCGACGTGGATTATGGCTTCGGAGCGGTGGGAGTGGGTCTCGTAGTCGCGTGCGAGGCGGCGGTGGTGCATGAGCCAGCCGAAGGTGCGCTCGACCACCCAACGTCGGGGGATGAGGGCCGCTGCCGCGATCCGAGTCTGTGATGCAGCCGGGCTGCAGGCCGCCGCGGCCGTAGGCCATCTTCAGGGCGTCGACGACGAGCGAGGCACGGTGGTGATCGGCCATCGCGTATCCGACGACCTCGGCTGCGCCCCCAGCGACCGGACACTCACCCAGGAAGAGGCCCTTGCCGCGCTCCGCCAACCCCGAACAGCAGCCTGCATCGAGTGCGACGCGGCCCGATCCCTCACCCCCAAACAGCATCAGACCGACCAGGACCCCCAGATCCAGCGTGGCGAAGAAGCCCGTCAGGCCACGGACCGTAGCGAAACGCCCACATAACTACCCAGCGCGCGAGAGCAGCGCGACAAAGAACAGAGCGGATTGTCGCCCTCAGCGCCCCCGGTACGTCAAGAGCGCCTCCTCCGCGCCCAGGATGCTGCTCAGAAACCTGCACTTCGGCCTGTGAGCACACCAGCCAGCCTGGAAATGCAGTCAGCGGTGTGCGCACTACCGTGGAGCCGTGCCAATGACGATAAGCCACTGCTCTGCCTGCGGCAGGGGAACCTGGGTGAACACCGCCGACACCGAACGGTGGTTCTGTGACTGCGGCGCCGAACAAATTCCTGAGAGTGCCACGACCTGTAACGGTGACGGCTCCGAGGGCGCAGGGCCCTGACATCGTGGGCTCGGGCCTTTGCTGATCTGCTTGGCTGCTTGTGCGGGCAGGCCGCACCAGGGGGTCTGCGCTTGTGCGAAGGCGCGAAGCCCCTTGCCTCGCTGATGGCCTGCCCTCCACCGCCATCACGATGACCACGTTCTCGACCGCTGGCTCCAGCAGTGACGGGCAACCCCCTGCCAGCGAGCCGGGGTGGGGCGGGGCCGCATTGTCAGCGTGGGCGCGTACCGTGGACCGCCACCCCGAACTCGCAGCAGGAAACCATGCCGCCCTCTGAAGTACAGTCCGCCGCCCCGGCCGCGCCGCTCGTGCAGCGTCGGCCGCAGCGGTCAGCCGTCCGTCACGGCCAGGCATCCTGTGCCGACTACGGCTGCACCCGCGCCGAGTGCCGCCAGGCGGCACGCCGGGCCCGCCGCCAACGCAACCAGGACCGCCTGCGCGGTCTTCCCGCCCGTGTCCCGCCCTATGCCGCCGCCCGATGGGCTGCCCGGCTGCGTGAGCAGGGCATGTCCGCACAGGACATCGCCGACAGGGCCGACGTGTCGGTGACCCTGGTCCGACTTCGGATCTGGGCGACTGCCGATCAGCGACAGCTCGCCGGCCATAGCAGTTACCGTGGTTTCCCACGGACCCGGCAACAGGTCCGTAGCGCCCGGGGCAGGCAGGTCACACCACGCTCCGGGCGCCATACCCATCGCGGACAGAGACCCCCCTCCCGCGGTACTGCCCGCAGCTCCGTTCACTGCGCGACCGCCCCTACCCTCACGTTTCTGCCGATGCATAAGGTGAAACCGAAGAGCGCAGGCCAAAACGGGGAGAGGACGGCTTCGGGGTGACACCGGAGGAGGACTGGACGAACAAAGCGGTCTGCCGGGCCGCCCTGGACCCGAACGAACTGTTCGCCGAAGGCGCCGCGCAGAACAGGGCCAAAGCAGTGTGCACCCGGATGCCCCGTGCGCACGCGCGTGCCAGCGACCCCGGACGACACCGCCGCCTCGGTCCCCACAGCCAGCCCCTCCCAAGTGATCACCGAGCCCGGCTATCATCCCAGTCCCGAGGCTTCCCGCCGCGCGACGGCGTCCTACCTGAACTCCTGCGGATACGGAGACGTACGTCCCACCTGGACATCCCTCCCTGGACCATCAAGATCCATTGTCAGGGTTTCGGGACTGTCAAACGAGTGGCTCTGGCCCGTAATCGGTGGTAACCAAGGGTGACGGGCGCCGTTGGTGTGGTGTGCGAGATGTCAATGAGCTTGTGGCTGTGGTGTTTTCGG
>NZ_JBEYEW010000068.1:0-14512 GCF_040634095.1 Streptomyces sp. NPDC007205 | reverse complement strand
TTGAGACTTCAGACATCTCGCTCAACAGTCCGAGGGCCTCGCCCGTTACTCGACCGGCCTCGTCACCCGATCGGTGGCCAAATTGAAAAGCCTCATGGTTGAAGAATTCCTCAGTCCGGCCCAAGTCGTCGCTCTCGAAGACCAGCGTGCTCATCGGGGCCCGTCCTCTCGGCCGGCGAAGCGGCATTCCGGTCCGAGATTACGGTCCTAGCTTGGCTATGTGCTGCCCTCGAGGTGGCATTCCCCCGTCCGGGAGACCGGAGGCCAAAGCTGTACTCGTTCGCAAAGCGCTGACGCCGAGTGCCGTTGCCCAAGACCTGGGCTCTCCACCAGCACTCCTGGCAGCTCACAGAAGTGAAAGGCCTGGCCGTAACAGACGCTGGCGAGTCGTGTCCAAGCCGTTGGAGAGCTGACCCGGCCAGGAGGAGCCTGGACGAGCCGGTGGCCAGTGCCCGCCGCCCAACGGCCGGGCAACAGGGCAACTCAACTGGCGCCGCTCCCACTTGACGGCGCTGTCTCGGTGAGCACTCTGTCAGTACGACTGTGCTCTGCGCCGTGCGGCGGCTGAGCACAGCAGGCACCGGGGGCGCGGCGTCGCCGGACGGAGAAGGAAGTGATCATGCTCGGAAGCTTGCACGCCTGGTCCGGCATGGGTGCCACAGACGCCCCACCTCGCGTTAGTGATCATCTGCGCCGGGTTCGAGTAATCGCTGTACGTCGTATATTGCACCTGGTGTATTGGCTCCCGTGGGGCTCCTTGCGGTAGCAGGGCTTCGCCACTGCCGGGCAGCGGCGTTGGGATTATCGGATGTGTACTAGGAGACCTCGGTGCTCCGTGGCGACCGGCCGGTCGGTGTCACGCCGAGGCCTGGCTGTCGAGTCACCGGAGCAGCCTGCGTTCGTCCGAGCGGAAGGTGGTGATCAAGGACAGACACAGAAGTGCGATGCCCACGCGTCCTGAGGCTTGGAGCAGTGGGCCCCGGAGGAGGATGAAGGCGTAGCCGCTGACCAGGGGGATAACGATGGCCAGGATGTGGCCCGGCTGGGGGTGATCGATTGTGCGGTGCGTGTAACGGCGGTCGGCGCGCGCGCAGAAGTATCCCAGGACCAGGAACCCACCGGTCATGCCCGCTGGGCCGAAGTCAAGCCAGAGCTCTGCCCACAGGGGAGAGGACAGGTTGGTGTTGTTCATACCCATCCACTGGCCGACCTGCACGCCTGAGTCGAGCGGCTTGTGGTGCCACACCGAGCGCGGTACGAAGAAGAACACCGAGGCCGCGAGCTGACTGCCATAGGTGTGGCCATGACCCGCCTCGGCGAAAGTGATGGTGTTGGCGAACATACCGATCTGGTCGTAGTCCTTGCGCACCAGAGGGTCCAGGACGGAGGACGACTCTACCGGCCGCCGGCCCCCTTCGTCGTAACGGAAACGGTCCATGAACGGGAACAGCAGCAGTGCGGCCACGACTCCAATGGCCAGCGCGGCCCGGTACACCACCGGGCTCTTGGGGAAGGCGGTGAAGAGGATGGAGGAAATCACCGTCAGGAACCAATAACGTGGGTTGGAGATCGGGTTGTTCACGACCACGTTCACCGCGAGCAGCCCAGCCCACATGGAGATCACCGACAGCCGGCATCGCGCGTAGCGGGACGTGACCAGCCATCGAGTCAGGAAGAGGAACGCCAGCAGCGCCGGTACTGTCCCGAAGCCGCGCAGAAAGGCCGAGCCGACCTGGGAGTGGTCACCGGTGCTTGCCTGGAGCCGCTCGCTGATCTCCTGGCGGCTGCTGAAGAAGATTCCGGGCCCCCCCAGCTTCAGGACGAACAGCGCACTCGCGGCGTACGCGACAGCCACCAGCACATACAGCCTGCGGCGGTTGACCGATGCCGTACGGTGTGGCCCGCGGGTGCCGCCAGGCACCGCCGGGCGGTCGTCCCGGGCCAGCAGCACACCCACGTCGAACGCCGCACAGCCGCACAGCGCCAGGGACACCGCGGCAACCAAGTCCGAGCGTGGCCCGACCATCGGAGTCGGTGTCTGGCCCAGTACCGCCTGGGCCAGTGGGGCCACCCCCATTGCCACATAGGCGAACAGCCAGAAGGAGCCCTGGACCAAACGGCGGCGGGCCGCCAGGATCATCGCGGCCAGTCGGGCCCCCGCGTAGCAGGTGAGCGTGAACTGCAGCCAGTACGCCGTGTCCCGCACACCGGGACCGGCCTGTACGGCCACCAGCACCGGCAGGAAGAACACCAGCCCCAGAGCCAGGGGTACGGCCATGGCCCGGGAGAGCACGGTACGCCGCGAGGTGGGCGCGACCTGGTCCAGTAAGGATAAGTGGGTCGGCTCATCGTCTCCTGCCGCGTCCGCCTGCTCGTCCGTCACCTCGACTGCCATGGTCCTCCCTCGCGTCCTCTAACCTGGGCAGTGTAGGGAGACCTGGGCTGGCAGGACGGCGCGGGGGAGCATCTGAGGGGAAGATTGTCGGTGCGGGTTCTGCACGTCGTCACTTTGCACACGCCGACCAACGACTTCGGCGGGCCTACACGCGTGGCCCTCAACCTCTCCAAGGGGCTGAGAGCCCGTGGAGTGGACGCGCGGATCGCCACGCTGGGCGACGGATTCGACGGCCCGTTGCCGGCGGCCATCGAAGGCGTGCCCTCCTTCATGTTCCAGGCCCGGCATGTGCTGCCGCGGTTCGAGGTCAGCGGCATCACCTCGCTCGCGCTGCTCGCCCGCGCCCGGCGGCTGGTGGAGGCCGCCGACGTCGTCCATGTCCACCTGATGCGCGATCTGATCACGCTGCCGTTCGCGCTCATGGCGCTGCGCCGCGGCCGACCGGTCGTGCTCCAGACACACGGCATGATCGACCCGACCGACAAGCGCGTGGCGCGCATGGTCGATCTGCTGGCGTTGCGGCAAGTGTTACGCGAGGCCGACGGCCTGCTGTATCTCACAGAGACGGAGCGGGAGGGCGTACAGGCGGTCATCCCCGACACCCCGCTGAGGAACGCGCATCGGCTGGTCAACGGCGTGGAGCTACGGGAGCGGCGGCCCCCGCGGGGCGAGCGCCCGCCGACGGTGCTCTATCTGGCCCGGGTACAGCAGCGCAAGCGCCCAGAGGACTTCATCAGGGCCATCCCGACGGTGCTGAAAGAGCATCCGGACGCCCGGTTCGTGCTGGCCGGCCCCGACACCGGCGCGCTCGCCCGGCCGATGCTCGACCTAGCCCGGGAACTGGGCGTCAGGGATTCGGTGGAGTACGTGGGGGCGCTGGACCACACTGAGGTGCTGGAGCGGCTGCGTCAGGCGGATGTGTACGTCCTGCCGTCCATCGTCGAACCGTTCGCCGTGTCGGTTCTGGAAGCCATGTCCGTCGGCCTGCCGGTCGTCGTGACGCGGACCGGCGGGCTCTCCCCGGATGTGGCAGCGGCCGGAGCCGGGCGGCTGACCGACAGCCGCCCGGATGTGGACAACGGCGAAGTCGTCGGCCAGGCCATCCTGGAACTCCTGGGCCCGGCCGCCAACGTAAAGGCGTCGGAGGCGGCCTTCCGGCTCATCCGCGAGAAGTTCTCCATCGAAGCCGTCGTGGACACTCTGATGGGGGTTTACGGCGGGGTCGTCACATAACCCGTGTTTGAGGCTGATACAGGGGCCCTCTACAGGTCATGAATGAGTGATGATACTGGCGGGCATGCAGATCATGGTGTAACTCGGAGGAGGAGTGGAGACGAGGCCGATCGTAGCCAGCAAGGACTGATTCCCCGGGACTTCGTGGTATTGGCATGCGAAGGCCACCGTGGTGCCCGCATCTCTCCTGACGAGCGTCGGGTATCCGCCCCTGTCACCACCCGCTGTCATCACAGTGGACAGCACGATCCGTGCGGGCAACTCCTCCCCGAACAGCTCACCGAGCTCCTCGAAGCTGACAGCGGATCCCACATCTTCTCCTCTGAAGGTACGAACGGTGCGGTGCCGTAACGGCGGCCTATGAATACCTCCGGCGCGCCAGAGTTGGCACACCGGAGGCGCTCGTCTCGCCATCCGATTCCGCCTAACTGGTGCGATCTGGATCAGTAACGGACCGATGTGAAAGCTCACCCGATTGGTTCGGCAACAACAATCCTTTTGCCGCGGCTGGCTTTGATGGACTAGTCCGCGGGCGCTTACTCGTCCGTGATCGCGGCCGCATTCGCGTCGGCAACGGAAAGGGGGGTCACACGGTACGGCGGTCTCGTGTCAGAGGTAGCGGGCGTATGCCGCCGGAAGGACCTGCCTCGTGTACTCTGTTTGCTCCTCAACTTGACATTCCGTGCGCCACCCACGTGTCCTCTAGGGCGTGTTTCAAAAGCGTCGGCCGGCCACCGATGTCATCGCCCGCTGCGAGGCCTTTGCATGCTTTGACGCGCCAAGATGCACCAGTGCTATGTTCCGATCGGGGATCGAACGCAGGTTGCTGGGCACGGGGGCTGGGGTGGCTTTGCTGGAAGCGCTGATCACGACCGTTACTGGAGCGGCCTCGGCGACCGTCGGAGTGCTGGTAGGCGGGATCGTCACCAGACGAGGCCAGGACCATCAGTGGTCGCGGGATCAGCAGCTGGTCGCCTACCAAGAACTCCTCAGCCACTACGCCGAGTTCACAATGGTGATCAAGCGCGCACACGCCGACCATCGGGGCTGGAACTACGACTGGGCCGAGTGGAGCGCCGTTCTGACGCGAGTCAGCCTGATCGCTCCCGCAGAGGTCGCAGGAGAGGTCGACAGCTTTGGCCAGTCGGTCGACCGCTTCTTGGACCGCGTCGCGCGAGAAGTCGATCCAGTCCATACGCCACTCGGCGAAGAGGAGTTCCGGGAGGCCAGCGCGGAGGTGGCCCAGGCGCAGATGCGCCTGATCAGTGCGATGCGGCGGTCCCTGGGCGGTGGACGGAAGGGGCTGACCTTCTGGATTGGAGGTTCGCACGCCGACCCAGCAAGTCGCGGATCGTTGTAGCAATCACAGCCACTCGTTGATGACGGTTATGGCGACCGTGGCCTCGTAGCGGACGGCGAGCTTGTCGTATCTCGTGACCACCGCCCGGTGGCGCTTGAGGCGGTTGATCCCGCACTCGACTGCGGGGCGCTCGCGGTAGTCGGTCTTGTCGAACTTCGGCGGGCGACCGCCGCGGGCGCCCAGTTTTTTGCGGTTGCGGATCTGGTCGGACTTCCCCGGAATCGTGCAGCGGATGCCGCGTCTGCGCAGGTAGCCACGGTTGGCTCGGGAGCCGTAGGCTTTGTCGGCCCGGACCCGGTCCGGTCGGCAGCGCGGCCTGCCGACACCCATGCGCGGTACCCGGATGCGTGGATGCTCGGAGTGAGGCGAAGGCCCAGAGGTAGCCCGCGTGGTTGAGCCTGTCGTTCTTCACCCACCGTCGGGTGATGGCCGACTTCTTGCCGGAGGCCCTGGTGATGGGCGAGGAGCCGGCGTATGCCTTGAGGCCGCGGGCGTCGGCGAAGCGGGTGCGGTCGTCCCCGATCTCAGCCAGGATCCGGGCGGCGAGCTGGATGCCGAGACCGGGGAAGCTCAGCAGGATGTCGGCGTCCGGGTGCCGAGGGAACGCCTCTTCCACCGTCTCGGCAAGCTGGTCGGCGGCGGTGCAGGCGGCTTCCAGCTGGATGAGCAGGGCGAGCATCTGCTTGCCGAGCGCCTCTTCGACCAGCGGCGGCTGGTGGGCCAACTCGGCGCGTAAGACGGCGCGGACGCGGTCGGCCTCGACCTCGATGCCGCGCTTGCGGCCAGCTCGTTTCAGAGCGGCCTGGAGCTGGGTGCGGGTCAGCCGCGCGGCTCGGGAGGGAGTCGGTGCGGCCTTGAGGAGTTCGCGGGCTTCGGGGCGGCACAGGCCGTTGGTCCAGGTGGCGAAGGCTTCCAAGGCGGCGGGGTAGTACTCGCGCAGCACGGAGCGGAGTTGATTGGCGATCTGCTGCCGGTTCCACAGAGCGTCCTGCTGGGCGCGGGCGAGGACGCCGATCGCCCGGCCGAGGTCGCTGTCCTGCGGCAGTGGCCGGTGGGCGTGCATGTCGGTGCGCAGGATGTTCGCGAGCACGAGTGCGTCGCCGGGGTCGGACTTCTTGCGTGACACCGAGTGGCGGTCGCGGTAGCGGGCGGCGGCCAGCGGGTTGATCACGTACACCTTCCGCTTCCCGGTCCGCAGCACGGCAACCAAGTAGCGTCCGCAGCGGCAGCACACCGTTCCAGCGGCTGCGTCCGCCGGCCTGTACCTGGGCGTTCGGCAGGCCTCTTTTCCCGACGGCCGCACCTGGAGCACGGCGAAGCGCGAGGTCATCGTGCCCTTGCTGCCCTGCCGCCAGGTGACCTCCTCGAACACGGCGGCCTCAGCAACGAGGCCTGGCAGCGCCCGGGGCGCCTCGCGGTACCGGGGCAGGGTCGGCGGGCCCAGCCCGCCATAAGCGGGTTGATACGGCTCCGCGTCGGCAGGCCGCGCGATCTGTTTCGGGTCCACGGCCATGACATAGGACCAGCCGCGCTCGTCCAGCGCGAGCCGGAACGAGACGCCGCAGCTGTAACCGGCATCGGCCACGATCACCGGCACTGCCAGATCCTGTCCGGCCAGCCGGTCCAGCAGCCCAGAGCCAGTTGCGTCTTGGACACATGCGCGACCTCCCCGGGAATACCGGCCCGCCGACGCCGCCCGTCGTCATGTGTCCATTCCTCGACCACCCACACCTCAGGCCTGATCGCCTCGCACAACCGCTGGGCAATCCGCCGCCGCACCGGCCATGGATCCCACGACGACTGGTTCACGAACTGCTGCAACGCCTGCATGTTGCCGTCCGGCAGCCGCTCGGCCATCGACTGGATCGACTTCCGCCGGTCGTCCAGCATCAGACCCTGCAGATAACACTCGTCGCACCGCCGCTGATCCCGCCGCGGCACCGAAGCGAACATATCGGCAACGAACTCCGATAACTCACCCCGGAGCCGCTCCACTTCCCCCAGCCTCATACCAGGACGATGCCCACCACCGGGCGAGATCACCCGACGTAACGAAGCACTACTGGTGTGGGATTCCTCAAATGGAGTACACATATTGGCGGCGTAGTACCCGTATGGGTGGGGCCGGACTTCTCCATACCCAGGGCCGGGCTCGCGCGTTGAGCTGGGCTGTTGTCAGGCGCATGGCCTGGTCGGTCTCGGGTGGTCCGGCGAAGGACTGGCCTGCGAGGGCAGCCTTGCGCAAGATGCGTCACCGGCCCTCCTGGAGGTTGAGCCAGCAGGCTCCGACGGGGATGAAGACGTGCCGGATTCTGGGATGGTCCTTCAAGCCAGGTCCGGGTGGACAGGCTGTTGTGCGAGGACAGGTTGTCGGTGACGACGTAGGTGGCCCCGGCGGGATTGGCTGTCTCGATCTTCTGGTAGGAGGCGCTGTTGCGGGAGGAAGCGGTCATCGTGATTTCATGTCCGTCCCGTACCCGCAGGGCGCCGTAGACCCAGGTCTTCTCCGGCCCGCGGCCGTAGTCGACCTCGGATTTGATGCGGTGGCCGTCCGGCGACCAGCCCGGCGCCGGGGGGAGGGTGCGTGGGATCACCGGTCCGAGTTCGTCGGCGCAGGCGACCGTCGCGCCTTCGGGAGGGCAGGTGTAGAGCTCGGTGATCCTCGTCCTTTTCCGTCGAACGCTGGGTCCTTCGAGCGGGTCCAGGACCGGGTGCGGCGCCAGCGCACCCCCTCCGCCAGGAGGATCCGGCGGACCTGACTGCATCGCCTCAGTGGCCAGCGCGTTGAGAGTCCACTCCGGTGGCCCGGCCTCGTCCGCCGCGGCGAGGTCGCCGCCTGCCTGCACCGTCAGCCGGCCCGGTGCTGGCTCTCTGACCAGGCCGATGATCTGGGAGCGTTCCGCCTCGGAGATCCGTCGCTTGCGGCCCTGACCGCGCAGGTCTTCCAACCCGTCCAGGCCCGAGCGGTTGAAGCGGTGCAGCCACCGACGGACAGTCTTGGGATTGCACCTCAACTCATCCGCGATGGCAGGCACTCGCTGTCCGGACCAGCTCAGCTCAACCATCCGTGCCCGCATCACCAGGTCACGAGGCGCCTTGCGCGCCCGCGCCAGTCGATACACGAGCTGTTCCTCGCCCTCGTCAGGCTCGGCCGTGCCCGCAACACCACCGTCCAGCACCCGCCCCCGAGCACCCGAACCACCCCGCCACCAGGACATATACCCAGCCAAAGAGCAATCCAGCACAGGCCAGGTTCCGTCCACCAGTATCGTGCCGTACTTGCGCCCCCTGCCCATGGCGAACTCATCCACCTGAGCACCCGATGTGTGGGTGTTGCGGGCTCCGGAAGGTTGGCGTCTCAGCCGCAGGACGTCAACCGACTCGCCGGACCGCGAGCGCGGGCGCCAGGCGAGGGTCGGCGCGCCCGGCCGGCGACACCGCCAGCGGCTGTGGCACCATCCTCAACCCGGCGGCTTCACCGCCATTCCGGAAGGTAATGACCGTGCATGGCGCCGGCACTGCAAGTAATCAAGAACCCGATCCAGACGCCGCCGGCAAGTTGCGGATATGCCAGGAACGGCTTGTGTCGGCACTGCTGCATCCGGGTGCTCGGCTGGCGGCCACTCAACGTACTGCCGTCATGTTCCATTGACACACTCATCATCCATAAGGCAATTCGCTGATATATATTCAGATGCCAATTTGAGGGGAAATCAATGGATGGACAGCATTGCCGGCATCATGTCGGCGGGATGTCGTTAGTATTATCAACGGCATTATTGGTGACGTTTGCTCTAACAGGGCATGTGCCGGTAAGGGCTCCAGTCGCTGCCGACGTCAGTGCCGGCACCGTGCTCGTCCGAGTGGTACAGGAGGTCAACGCAAACGGCACGTGGGACCAGGCACTTGAGCCGGGCCTGGCCGGGGTGGCGGTCTCCTTGACCGATACCCATGGGCATGCGGTGACGGGGGCCACACAGGCAGACGGCACAGTGAAACTGTCACCAGGCACCGACCTGCGAGGGAACAAGTACCGGATCGAGGCGAAGAACCCGAAGCCGGGCACCCTCTTCCCCGGCTTCGCCGCATCCAAGCCGGACCTGAGCAACCCCAGGGACCTGTCATCCAATGTGGAATTCGTCGACCTGTCAGGCGGACGCAATGCCGAGGTGACGACCTCGTTCTGGAGGCCGGACGACTACTGCCAGAAGAACGCCACTTTGGTCACCGCCTGCATGAATCCCACCATTCCGCCCAAGCGCCCCGCCCCGGACAGCAAACGCACGCTGACGTCCTTCCCCTACAACGCGCGCGGTGACTACAACCAGCTCACCGACCTGGCCGATAACGGGCAAACCGGGACTGTGTGGGGCATCGGCTACAACAAGGTGACGAAGCAGATCCTCTCCGCCGCCTACGCCAAGCGGGGCACCAAGTACGGCCCCGGCGGCCCCGGCGCGATCTACCAGACCGACCCCGCCACCAGGCAGACTCACCTGTTCGCCAGAGTCCCCAACCCCGGTACCACCTCCCACCACCCAGGCATCCGGCTCGATGAGGCGTTCGGTCCGGCGGTGGGCAAGGAGTCACTCGGCGACCTGGATGTCACCCCGGACGGCAACGACCTGTACGTCGTGAACCTGCACGACCGTAGGCTCTACCGCTACAACGCTCGGCAGGCCACCGCGTCCGCGCCCGAGGCCTCTTACGCCATCCCGGACCCATGTGCCTCACCGGGCGACTGGCGACCCTACGGCCTGGGCATCCAGGAGGGCAAGGTCTACGTCGGCGGCGTCTGCTCCGCGGAATCCACTCACCGCAAAGCCGACATGCGAGCCGTCGTCCAGACCTTCGCCCCCGCCGCCGGCGCCTTCACCGGCACCGTCATGAACCAGCCACTGAACTACCCGCGAATGCAGCCGAGTTATGCGAACAAGGCATGTTTCGGCTCCACTTGGTACCCATGGAGCAATGTCCGGCCCACCACGCAGGACGGGCACCCCTGCACCCACAACCGCATCCAGAACCCCGAGCCGATGCTGACCGACATCATCTTCGAAACCAACGGTGACATGGTCATCGGTTTCGGCGACCGCTTCTCCGACCGCACCGGCTGGGCGCTTCCCGCCACCAGCGATGTCCGCCCTACAACCGCCTTCGAGGGCGGTGACATCAACCGGGCCTGCCCCGGCGCGGGCGGCAAGTTAGTCCTGGACGCCAACGGCGGCTGCACCAACAACGCCACCCCGGCCAACAACGGCGGACACGCCGAACCCGGCGTCAAGGAGTTCTATCCGGGTGACTGGGCGGCCGGCGGACACCGGGAGATCAGCGAAGGCGGCTTGGCCCTCTCCAAGGTGGAGACGACGATTCCGTTCACCGCGATGGACCCCACCGACAAGACGGGCAGCGGTGTGCGGTGGGTTGACCGCACCACGGGCACCCGTTCAGGGCCGGGCACTTGGTCGGGAAGGCCCAACAGCAGTAGCGGCAACTACCTGAACGACACCTTCGGCAAGTCCCGCGGCATCGCGGACCTGGAGGTGCTGTGTGACCAGGCGCCGCTGCAGATCGGCGACCGGATCTGGTACGACACGAACAAGAACGGCATCCAGGACCCGGATGAGAATGGTGTACCCGGTGCCACCGTCAACATCTACGACGCCGACGGCAAAAAGATCGGCTCCACCACCACCAACCCACGCGGCGAGTACTACTTCGACTCTCGACAAGTGACGGATCTCAAGCCCGGAAACACCTACACCATCAAGCTGAACAACCCCGCCGACTACGCCAACGACGGTCCGCTCACCGACTGGGTCCCCACCAAGCCCCACCAGGGCGACAACCCACAGACCGACTCCGATGGCATGACATCGTCCGGCAGCAAGTACCCATCCGCCACGGTGGCTCCGGGCGGACCCGGCCAGAACGACCAGAGTAAGGACTTCGGCTTCCGCAAGGTGATCTGCCAGTGACCACACCCACTCGCGCCTCCCACGAACAGGCCGAGAGCGACCAGATCGGCCACGACCCCGTCGTCGCCCATCAACGCCCCTCACTCACCCCATACAAGCCAACAGACCGTCCCCATCGGTGCGTCACCGGCGGCAGACGAGGGCGCATGTGATAAGGGCGAAAACGACGAAGTGGTCGGCCTTGTTTCGTAACGGCGGTGTAGGCGGGAGTGTAAATCTAACGGCGGATCCGACGATCACGGGGGGGGGCTCAAGTCACTGATGGCGCCGTGGAGTTGAAGACTGTGGAGCCTGTGGGGAGAGTGCCAGGTCCGGGCAGCCTGCGTTCGTGTCCGACGAGCAGCTGGTCGCGATGCTGGTGGAGCGGGCCCGGTCGGAGGGGCTGCAGCTGACCGGGCAGGGTGGGCTGCTGCAGCAGTTGACCAAGCGGGTCTTGGAGTCTTCCCTGGAAAGTGAGATCACCGATCACCTCGGCTATGAGAAGCATGATGCGGTCGGCCCGGGCAGTGGCAACTCCCTCAACGGGGGCCGGGCCAAGACCGTGCTGACCGACGTCGGGCCGGTCGAGGTCAAGGTTCCGCGTGACACCTCGGGCACGTTCGAGCCGCACATCGGGTTCGGCGGGCGGGGACAGGAAAACCGACACCAGAAACGGTGCACGGCGTCCCGTCCCCGACCCAACACATCCCCTTTGAGCCGGAGGCCGCGAACGGTTCTTCCAGTTCATCTCGGGGCCGCTACGAACGAGCGAGCGTGATCGTGACCAGCAACAAGCCCCTTCGGGCGTTGGGGTGAGGTCTTCGGCGACGACATCGTTGCGGCCGCGATGATCGACCGCCTCGTTCACCACGCCGAAGTGATCTCCTCAAGGGCGACAGCTACCGCATGCGCGGCCGTGACCTCGGACGGGTTCCCGCGGCCAACACCCGGGAATGACCAACATCAACTGACGCAGTGGGGGGTACTTTTCACCCGTCGGAAGTGGGCCACGATTCAGTCGTCGCCGACATTTGCCAGGCAGTCTGCTTCGCGCCCGGATGCCGCAGCCTCGGCACCGGCCTGACAGCCGCATGTCGCAAACTGGAGCGAACCACTATGGGGCGGTACCAGCAGATGGTTTCTCTAGGCCGATGAACGTGGCGCCCGACGACCTCGCTGCTGCCCTCTGAAGGGGCGAGGCGTGCTCCGCGGCGACGGCACGTCACCACGTGCTGGCAGACGGACCCTGGGCCTCGCAGAAACGACTCGATCGGGCGGAACGTCTGACGGTCGACGCGGCGCACTCGGCGCTTAGGATCCGTACCCATGACAGAGATCCCCGATGAGTTGATCGAGCTGGAACAATCCGCAGAGGAGGAACGCGCTAAGCTCACCGACCTCAGCAGGGACGCCTACGACGCTCAGTTGCGACGGTGGCGCGAGGCGTCGTTAGCCTTACAGGCGGGCATCACAGCGCACGCCGCAGCCGCCGGCGTCAGCTGGTACGCGATCGAGCAAGCCGTGAGGCAGGCTGTGCTGCATCCCCAAGATGGTCAGATCGTCGAATAGCCGGCTCGAACCCACCTCTGGGGGGACCAGTGCCAGCGCTCGCCGACGTCCCCGGCGGTCAGAGTGATGTCGACGCCGGACGCCTCGTTGATGCACCGCTCGACGGCGTTGCGCTGCTTGTAGGCCTCCCGGTCGAAACACGGGGCCCTGCCACCCCTATTGCCCCGCCTTAGCTGAAAGACCGCCGACAGCAACTGCCGGGCACATCCCGCCATGGAGCCCCGGCCCGGGTCCGCCACCGTATGCCGTCCATCAGCTGCCGCCGCGTCCACATCTGCAAACTGCCCGGCTTGATACCCCGCGGCAGCAGCGGCTCAAGCCGGGCCCGCCGCCCCTTCGTCAGATCCCCACGCCCCACGAGAGGTGATCACCAACGAACGAGATCAACTCTCGCGACAGAACCTATAGGCCGTTTGACGGTCATGGTCGGATTGAGCGCGGCCTCCAAGGTGAGGAGGATCGCCAGCCTTGTTGATCTCCTGCGGGCGCCCGATGAGGGCCGGCTCACAGTCGTACGGGCATCGGTTTTCCGGCGACGGACGTCCCGTGAGGACCGACGGCACCTCAGCACCGCTTCTCGCTCTCCTTGCGCGAGATCGAAGGACGGCTGGTGAGCCTCAGCGTCCTGGCTGTTCCTGTTCCGGCCCAGGACGAAGGCGGGAGATGTACAGGTGGGTGGTCGGCGCGGGCGCTAGCAAAGGTGATGCACATCACACATTCAGAATGCCGCATGCGAAGTGAGTCGCTCGCGGGTCAAAAGGGCATACAGGGCTTTCGTCAACCAGGCAGGCGGAATCGTCCCTGGACTTGCCCGCCTGCAAGAGCAGGCGCACGCCCCCAACGCCCCGCGAAGGAACCAACCGACATGACCACGTTCAAGGCAGCACCTGCCATTCCGGGCGTCCAGACTGACACCAGCTCCTGGTGCACTGACTGCGACGGCCGCCCCAGCGAGCGTATCGCCGTATTTCCCGCCGGAAGCACACGCGCCAGCCTCATGGCCGACCGGGCCGCGACCTCCCACGGCCATGGCGCCCACGTCCACTTCGTGGCACGCGGCGACCTGTTCGCTGTCGTCGTGCCGGTTACGCCGACGCAGTGAGCAACTGGACAGACGAGGGCATCTCCGGTCTCGAGTACCACTATTTCCCCCACAAGCGCATCCTGAAGAGTGACGGACATCGACCTGCTCGCCCAATGGAGGCGAATATGCCATGTTCACTCACTTAGGACACCGCTCCAGGCGTGTCGCTGTCACAGCACTGACCGCAGTTCTCGCCGCCGGCGCCACAGCAGGCGCCACGTGGACTACGACGGCGACACGGGCGACGGAAGGGCTCCGTACCTGCACCGTGAGCGATCTCTACCTGTCGATGGGCCCCAAGGAGGGGGCGGCGGGATCACTGTACTGGCCGATCAGGTTCACCAATACAAGCACCACCAACTGCGCCCTGCGTGGATATCCCGGCGTCAGCGTCCTCGACACCGCACACCGCCAGATCGGCCCGGCTGCAGCCCGTTCCGGACTGCAGTATGCAAACGTCGCGCTTGCCCCGGCCCACTCCGCCGCATCCGTCATTCGCACCACCAACGGCGCCGTTGGCGGGCCTTGTCTGTCCACCGGCACCTACCTGAGCGTTTACCCGCCAGCCTCGTACCGCGCGGTCTTCATCCCAGCCCCGTGGACGATCTGCTCCGGCCTCTTCGTGGTCGGTCCGGTCAACACCCAGGGCACTATCTGACGGCTGACACCGCGGACGAACAGCCGCGCGTTGTCGTGGACAGCCACCCGACCTTTTGGCACCTTCTCGTGGTCCGGCACGTTCACCGCGGTCGCAACGTGCCACATCTGCCCGCCACTGAACCTCTTTCATCCTGCCTCTGGAGGGTCTGTCCAGTAAACGGCTCTGGCCCGTAATCGGTGGTAACGCTTCGTGTTGATCATTGGAGCAGGATCCGCTGGCGTAGGAGCGGGAAGCCGGCGCGGCCGTGCATCTG